>CAYJIV010000015.1:0-2226 GCA_964370325.1 uncultured Eubacteriales bacterium | reverse complement strand
AAATTTCTGAAAAATTACGCAAAGAATCGGAAAATTTAAAAAATAAACTTTTGAATGTATATAATGAGCACATGAAGATTTTGAATGAAATTCCTGGTGAAGCTGATGCATTGAATTTTGGTCAATTAAGTGAAAATTTTAATTATAAGAAGATTGAGGTTACACCTCAAAGTGATGCAATTGAAGAAGAAATCACTGAAATAAGTGAAACGCCATTTGTTACTGAAGATATATTTTCAAGTGATTTTTCGAAACCAAATTCAGATTTTCCAAAGTTTAAAAGTTTAAAATTTGGCCAGGATTATAACATACAGCAGGACAGTGATATACAAGATGAGGAAGGACTGAAAAATGTATCGGGCGGCGCATTTGGAGGTTTATTTCGGAAGAATAAATTGGATGATTAATTATTGGGTTTTGTTTAATTGTGGGGCACAGATATAAATGCTTCACATAATATTAAAGGGAATTTGGTGACTGGATTTCGTATGAATAAAACAATAACAGAGATAAAAACAATTAGAGAAGTATGAAAAAAAGAGTGTTTCCCAAAATGTAGACAGCACCGTAAAAATAGCAAATTAAAGATTTTAAGTATGATAAAGTAACCGAATATTTCATTCTATTTACGTCGTAAAAATGAATTTTTTGTGAGCAAAGTTTTATTACACTCTGACAAAGTATTGTAGCTGCAAAAAATATTAATTCGAAATTATAAATAATTATTTAACCAATTCCATCTTTAAATGGAAGTGATTTAAGATTTCTGTTACCCATTTACTCTTGATTAAACATTTATTTTTAGATACAATATTAATGCATTGCACGGATCATTACGCTTTCGTAGCTCAGCTGGTAGAGCAGCTGATTCGTAATCAGCAGGTCAGCGGTTCAAATCCGCTCGAAAGCTCCATTTGAAATCCTGATTCATCGCCATTTTTGGCGATTTTTGTTTTTAGGATAATTTTCAAGCACACCTTTAGATTTTTCATCAGATGTGTTACAATACAAAGTATAGAATATAAGGGGAATCCGTTTGATGAAATTATTTAAAAAATCGATTTTTAGTTTGTGTGCATCAGCTCTAATTTTATTTAATTTTTTTGTTTCTATATATGCTTATAGATTATCGCAGTTGTTTCACGGCAAGCCGCTGCCGAGGGGATTGTGTTGCTTGAAAATCCGAACATGACAAAAAACAAATGTATCTTGCCTTTTGACAATAATGAAACAGTTTCTGTTTTTGGGCGTACGCAACTGGATTACCTAAAATGTGGAAACGGTTCTGGTGGCATGGTTACAAGTGAATATGTTGTTAACATTATTGATGGGTTGCGCAACAATAAAAATATTAAGATAAATGAAGATTTATATAAAATTTATTCGAATTGGGTTAAAGAAAATCCTGTTTCAAAGAAACCTTGGTCGTTTTGGGATCAATCAGCAAAAGAAATGCCTTTGGATGAAAAGACTGTAAGTGCTGCAGCTGGCAAATCCGATGCAGCGATTATTGTTATCGGTAGAAATTCAGGTGAAGACCAAGATTTAAAAAATGAAAAAGGCTCGTACTTATTGCAAGATTCAGAAATTGATATGATTTACAGAGTTTGTATGAATTTTGACAGAGTTGCGATAGTTTTGAATACGTGCAGTCCAATTGATTTATCTTGGATAAAAGATTACTGCCCTAATGTGGCTGTAATGCTTGCTTGGCAAGGTGGAGACGAAAGTGGAAATGCTATTGCAGATATCTTAACCGGAGAAGTTAATCCAAGTGGCAGGCTTGTGGATACTATTGCGAAGAGTATCACTGATTACCCAAGTGAAGGTGAATTTTGCGGTAAAAAACTTTCAGGTGAATATATTTATGGTGCTTCTCTTCAATTTTTTGGATTAGGGCCATGGTTTAGTGACTACTGTAAAAATTTTTATTGCGAAGATATTTACGTTGGGTATAGATATTTTGAAACTTTTGCAACAAAGTTCTTTATCCTTTTGGATACGGGCTTTCTTATACTGATTTTGAAATAAAAACCAATAAAGTGGCTTTTGAAGATGAAGAAGATATAAGTTTAGATATAACAGTAACAAACACTGGTGAAAAATCAGGCAAAGAAGTTGTTCAAATGTATTGTTCTGCTCCTCAAGGAAGGCTTGGTAAACCTGCAAAAAGTTTGGTGGCGTTTGCAAAAACAGAGGAATTAAGTCCAAATGAATCACAAAATT
>CAYJIV010000014.1:0-12879 GCA_964370325.1 uncultured Eubacteriales bacterium | reverse complement strand
CCCTGCTCTTTGCCGTCAACATATATAACTTTACTTTTGACTAACGCCAAACCATTTTTACCTTGTTGTATCACTTTTTTCCAGTCTGTATCTTTTGAGGGATCTTCCGTTGTCACAGTTGCAAATGGAATCTCTTTTTCCTCTGTTTCAGTTTTGTAAACTTTAACATTTAAAATTTTGACTATTGACTTTAACATCAACTTATCTCCAAGATAAATAGACTGCTCACCGTTATTCATCTCGAAAAGCTCGTCTAGGCTAACGCCAAGCTTATCCGCTATACCTACAATTGTATCTCCTTCAATAACTTTATACTCGGTGATTATTTCTTCACCTAAAACCAGTAAATTTTCAATTTCTTCTATTTCCTGTATATCTTCAGGTGCAAACAGCCCTTTTATAACTTCAACTTTTTCCGCAAATTCCGTTTCGATTTCTTCTTCGCCTTTTGCATCCGCTAATATTTTAGATAAAATAGCGTTAATTTTTTCCTCGTTTTCACCAATTCCAACCAATTTGCCATTAACGTAAATTCCCGCACCCTCAACAATTGCCTCTTGAGACTGCTCAATTATTTTGTTCCTCACTTCATTTGGTGACGTACAACATTCTTTTTTACTGACAGGTGCAAGCTTAACTTCGGTTTGTACAACCTCTGCTGCTGCTTTACTGTTAGGTGCCAACTGATCAAGTATCATATGGTTAGCTTGTTCATATACTGCGTCATTTTCAACTGCTGCAATTACTCTCCCATTACATTCGAGTGCAAGACCGTAGTTTTGTGAGTTCCAGTAGCATACCGTAAATCCGAAGATTGCTATTGCTGTAAGTGGTATTATACTTTTTTTGCTTAGTTTTATTTTATTCTTTAAATTGAATATTTTATATATAGCAGATTTATTGGTTTTTTTGCACTGCTGACTTCCCATTGAAATTCAGTTTCCCCCTCAAAATGTTTTACTATATTATATTTCCCAAATTTATGTAATTTATTAATGATTAAAAACATCTTCTTAAATTATTGTAACAAAAGGTTACAAGTTTACAATGAATACGCCCGAACTTTGTTTACTGTAATATTTTTTTAAATTTAATAATTTTATTTATGTAAATTTTGCACTACAAACGAAAACAAAAATCTCTAAAAGCCGCATCCCCACTGTATTTAATTCATATTGATATCAGTAAAACAACGTAAACTTTGCAAGCAATTCTCGCGCTATGTTTTTCACAAATCTATCTATATTTTTTTAATTAAAAAAATGATATAATAAAGATTATTTTTTGGAAGGGATTATAAAAATTACATATGATTATAAAAAACGAATACCGCACTAATTTTTGCGGAGAAGTTACAGAAGAATTGATTGAGCAAAATATAAAGGTTGCAGGCTGGATTGAGAATGTACGTGACCACGGCGGAGTAATTTTCGTGGATTTCCGCGACCATTCTGGAAACATTCAACTAGTCATGAATGACCCGGACATGCTTAATAATATTCCCAGAGAAAGTGTGCTATCCGTCACGGGAACTGTAGCTAAACGTTCAGATGAA
Source organism: uncultured Eubacteriales bacterium (assembly GCA_964370325.1). Lineage (GTDB taxonomy): Bacteria > Bacillota > Clostridia > Oscillospirales > Acutalibacteraceae > UMGS1491. Next base: position 11,324 of record CAYJIV010000014.1, on the reverse strand, counting down.
AACATCAATCCAAAGCTGAAAACCGGCACAGTGGAAATAAAATGCGATGAAATCAGGATTTTGGGTAAGTGCCGCTCTGCCCTACCATTTGAGATTACAAACTCAACGGACACAAAAGAAGAGCTGCGTTTAAAATACCGTTTCTTGGACCTCAGAAACAAAGTAATGCATGATAAAATCACTTTGCGCTCGGAAATCATGCACTTTTTAAGAAACAAAATGCACAACCTTGGATTCACAGAAATTCAAACGCCAATTTTATCAGCATCTTCACCCGAAGGCGCAAGAGATTATTTAATCCCCAGTCGCAAGCACGCAGGAAAGTTCTATGCACTTCCTCAGGCGCCGCAAATTTTCAAACAATTATTAATGGTTTCAGGATTTGATAAATATTATCAGATAGCCCCATGTTTCCGCGATGAAGACCTACGTGCGGAACGCGCTTCTGAATTCTATCAATTAGATTTTGAGATGTCTTTTGCAACGCAGGAAGATGTTTTCAAAGTTGCTGAAGAAGTATTTTATGATACATTTTCAAAATTTTCTGATAAAAAAGTGTCTACTACCCCTTTCCGCCGTATTCCTTACGAAGAATCAATGCTAAAATACGGCTCAGATAAGCCGGACCTCAGAAATCCGCTGGAAATAACAGATATAAGCGACATATTTGAAAACTCCGGTTTCGCAGCATTTGAGGAGAAAACTATTCGAGCCATAACCGTACCGGATTGCGCCGCTCAACCGCGCAAATTCTTTGATAGCATGCAAAGCTTTGCAACAGAAATCGGAATGCAGGGATTAGGATATATCAAAGTTACTGAAACCGGCGAATTTTCAGGGCCTATCAATAAATTCATTCCTGAAAGCAAAAAAGAAAATTTGACCAAACGCACAAATCTCAAGCCCGGGTGCGTGCTTTATTTCATCGCGGACACAAAAACCAATGCACCAAAACTTGCAGGGCAAATCAGAAGCGAACTCGGAAAACGGCTTAACCTTATAGATGAAACCAAATTTGAATTCTGCTTTATCATTGATTTTCCTATGTACAAACAAGACGAAGACACCGAAAAAATTATTTTCACACATAACCCGTTTTCCATGCCACAAGGTGGCTTCGATACACTTAATTCAAAAAATCCGCTGGATATTTTAGCCCATCAGTACGATGTTGTCTGTAATGGCGTTGAACTCTCTTCCGGCGCAGTTAGGAATCACGACCCAGGAATTATGCTAAAAGCATTTGAAATTGCTGGATATACTGAAGATGACATAAAGAAAAAATTCGGCGCACTTTATAATTCGTTCAAATTCGGCGCTCCACCACACGCCGGCATGGCACCGGGCTTAGACCGTATGATAATGCTGTTGACAGGCGATGAGAACATCCGGGAAATCGTAGCATTTCCAATGAACAGTAACGCACAAGATGTTATGCTTGGGTCGCCAAACGAAGTTTCCGAACAGCAATTAAAGGAAATTCATATAAAACCGATAAAATAACTTGTATTTAATTTTTGTTTATGGTAATCTTTTGTACATAGTGCTCAAAAATTTATTATAAGGAGCGGTCAAAATGGCAATATTCAAGCAAGATCGCGCAAAATTAGAAGCAGCCAGCCGTGCAAAAGTTGAAAAAACATATTTAAATTTGAAAAACCTTGTAAAAAAAACATCAAAAGAACTTACTCAAAGATGCCGAATCACATTTTAATGTATTAGTACAGGAAGTTTACGATTGGGATAACGAAGGAAGCAAAATGATTTTCAAACAAGCATGGGAAGACTTTCTGAAATTAAATTTATTAGGTAATAAATCTATGCCTGCCATAAAACAACCCAAAAGTGTGGCTAAAAGAACTACTTTTGTTGAGCTTGTTACAGAAAAAAATAAATCCAATTGCCATTTAAGCACTTTCGCAAAAATTCTTGAAGACACCATTAAGGCTAAACGCTATTCACAAATACCTAAACTCATAGAATTTTGGCACAAAAATTTACAAAAGGCTGATATAGGGGCAGAAGGGTATACTAAAGACGAACAAATAAACTTGTTGCAAAAATTAAAAAAAGATGCAGCTAGCTTTCAACTATCTATCCGTAGATTAAGAGACGAAAAAGAAATCGCAAAAGTTAAAGAAGGCCTTGGAAAAGAAAATTTTGAAACAGGCGGCGTAAATGGAACTGAATATGTACAACGAATTACTGCAGCCATTTTTGGTAGAATACAAGATCTTAGATAAAGGAGAGTTTTTTATTACACGCGAAAAAATTTTAAATATTGCAAATCTTTCTAAAATATATTTAAACGAAACAGAAATTGATAATGCCATAACCGAAATGGGCGGAATTATCAATTTCGTGAATCAAATCAACAATTCGGACACTCCATCCAGTGAATTGGAAAACAGTAATATTTTATCTAACGTACTGCGTGAAGATGAAGTTATAAAAGCCACACCAAGAAATGATATTTTAAAAAATGCAGATGGCGGAAAAGATGGTTTTTTCTACATCAAAAAACAGCAATGCTAAAACCATTGCTTCAAGTATAGGTGCAAAAATGAGTATATCTCTTTTTGCGCTTATGTTCGTTATAAAAATATATTTAAAAATTTAATATTTGGTGGTAAAATTAAATCAACAATTTATCACCAGAAAGGTTTTGTAATAAAATGACTACTAAAACCGGAATAATAAAAAAAATCCACAGTATGCTTAAATCAAAAGAAGCATCTTGCAGGGAAATCACGCAAAAATATTTGGACGCTATACATAAAAGTGAGTTAAATGCTTATGTAAATATCTGCACAGAAACGGCGCTGAAAACCGCAGACACCGTTGACAAAAAAATTCAAAACGGAAAAAAAATTTCCCCGTTGGCAGGCGTACCTATGGCGCTTAAAGATCTTGTTTCCACAGAAGGAATTGAAACTACTTGCTGTTCAAAAATTTTAGAAGGATATGTCCCGATTTTTAACGCAACGGTTTGGGAACTTTTGAAAAACCAAGATGCCGTTTTGCTGGGGAAAAACAACATGGACGAGTTCGCAATGGGTTCTTCCGGCAGGACATCCTGTTGTGGGCCGGCAAAAAATCCACATAATTTAGACCACATGCCAGGCGGAAGCTCAAGCGGTCCTGCTGCTGCAGTTGCAGGTAATATTGCTGCTTACAGTCTGGGTTCGGACACAGGCGGTTCAATCCGGCAGCCAGCCAGCCTTTGCGGAATTGTTGGGGTCAAACCTACATATGGCGCGGTATCCCGTTATGGTGCTGTTGCACTTGCATCAAGCTTTGACCAGATAGGACAAATGGCAAAAACTGTGGAAGATGTCTCTCTGGTTTTCGATACTATAGCCAAACACGACCCTAAAGACTCAACTTCCCGCCAATGTCACTTCAACACCGCAGACCACTTAAATCGTGATATTAAGGGTTTGAAAGTGGGACTTCCGAAAGAGTTGTTTGAGAACATAAATCCGGAAGTTAAAAAATCCGTTGAAGATGCAATAAAATCCTACGAATCCATGGGAGCACAAGTTGACTACTTTGATTTCCCGGAAGTAAAATATTCTCTACCGGTTTACTATGTTCTTCAAACTGCGGAAGCGTCTTCAAATTTATCGCGATTTGACGGTATCAGATACGGGTACAAAGCCGCAAACTATAAAGACATTAATGACATGATATGCAAAACAAGGAGCGAGGGCTTTGGAAAAGAAGTTAAACGTAGGATTCTCTTGGGCAACTATGTTCTGAGTTCTGGTTTTTACGACGCATATTACAACAAAGCACAAAATTTAAGAAATCTTATTAGCAATAAATTTAACGAGGCGTTTGAGCAGTTCGACGTTTTAATCGCTCCGACTTCACCGGTAACCGCTCCACGACTGGACTGTACTTATACCAGTCCGGAAGAATCCTACATGGCGGACATCTGCACCGTACCTGCAAATATAGCCGGTATTCCCTCCATTTCAATACCATGCGGATTCGATTCTAAAAACCTGCCTATTGGTCTGCAATTGTTCGGACCAAAATTCAGTGAATCTAAACTCTTTAATGCCGCACATCAATTTGAATTGTTCACAAATTTCGCACATGTCCATGATTTAAATATGGGGGTTGCACTATGAATTACGAACTTGTAATTGGGCTTGAAACTCACGTTGAACTTGCCACAAAAACTAAAATTTTTTGCGGCTGCCCCAATAAATTTGGCAACGAACCCAACACCAACTGCTGCCCCATATGTATGGGTTTCCCCGGCACTCTTCCCGTAATAAACCGCGAAGCTGTGAATCTGGCAATTAAAGCCGGACTTGCTTTAAACTGCACAATAAATTTGGTATCCCGAATGGACAGAAAAAATTATATATACCCCGATTTGCCTAAGGCTTATCAAATATCCCAACTTTTTTATCCGATATGTACCAATGGGCACGTTGAACTTTCAAGCGGAAAGAAAATCCGCATAAACCGCATACACATCGAAGAAGACGCCGGCAAACTCGTTCACAAACACGGTGATGTATTTGTGGATTACAACCGCGGCGGAGTGCCTCTGATTGAAATTGTAACGGAACCGGATATCACCTCAGCCGAAGAAACAAGAGAATACGTTGAAAAATTGCAGCTTATTTTAAGATATATCGGCGCCTCAGACTGCAAAATGCAGGAGGGGTCAATGCGCTGTGACGTAAATATCTCAGTACGCCCGGTTGGCCAAAAAGAGTTTGGGGTACGCACTGAAATCAAAAATATGAACTCAATCACATTTATGACAAAGGCCATTGAATATGAACATAAACGGCATATTGACGTAATTGAAAACGGCGGGAAGATTACTCAAGAAACCTTGCGCTACATTGAAACCACAAACTCAACAGAAAGTATGCGGGATAAAGAAGACGCGCAAGATTACCGCTATTTCAGAGACCCGGATTTAGTGGACATAGTACTAGAAAAGGCCCAGATTGAAAATATAAAAAATTCGCTGCCGGAATTACCGGATTCAAGAATGAAAAAATATACAACTGAATTAGGCATCTCTGAAAGCGACGCCACATTGATAATCAAATACAAAAACGTGGCTGATTTTTTTGAAAAAGCTATTAAAAACCTTAAATCCCCAAAAACAGTGGCTAACTTCATAACGGGACAAATTTTCAGAAACCTCGAAATTGAAGATGAAAAAGAAAAATTCAATATAAAATTAACACCAGAAAATTTAAATGAATTAGCGTCATTAGTTGAAAATGGCAAAATAAACATGAACATTGCAAAATCCACACTTCCCAAAATGCTGGAAATCGGCAAAAGCGTTTCAGAATTTCTCTCTGAAAGCGACATGCAGGGAATCACAGAAGAAGAATTAAAAAAACTATGCCAAGAAGCCATAAACAAAAATGCAAACGCAGTGCAGGATTATTTAAACGGCAAAGAAAAAGCGATAAAAGCCATTCTAGGATTTGTTATGCGTCTGACAAAAGGCAAAGGCGACGCACAAACCATTGAAAAAATGCTTGTCGAATTAATAAATTCACAAAAATAATTTATATTAAGAGTATTTTGAGTCTAATGTTGACAAATATTTGTCTTTGCGCTATACTCTAATTTGATTTTAAAAAATGGAGGTTTTATCATGCCAACGGTAGAAATTAGACCACTTGATATTGAAGCTATTGCCAACAAATCCAAAGAAACAATTATACTTGACGCTTTGAAATCTATCCTTACAGCTGTTTCAACATTTCAAAACGAAACAACCCGGTCGCCTGCTTTAAAAGAACTTCATGATATCGTCGTAGGGTTACAAGATGCACTTTCAGAGTCTATTACCAAAATTGAAAAAAGTAATATAGTTAACGAAAAAAATGTATTAAAAAGTGCAAAAAGAAGAATATCAAAACCTTTTGAACAACTTAAAAGATTATACCAAGGGATTGGAACATCTGGTGTATTTACTGAACTTGATAGTTTGAAAAAAAGCAATTAAATGATTTGAAAGACCATATAAATAAACTTTTACCGCTTTTAGAAAATCCAAATGCAAAAAATCTTGATGAAATTGAAACACGGTTAAACTACGTTTTCAATATCATAAAAAATTACAAACAATCTAGTATACTACTACCACATCTAACTAATAACAGTAAAATGCTTATCTCCATAAAAAATGTTGATGAAGTAATCAAGATTTTAGATATATCTAAACTGTGGGCAGGAGTTACAAAAAAATTTACTATGGCATCAATAGCATCAAAAATTAAAAAAGAAAAATCTACTATGGCGTCAATGGCATCAAAAATTAAAAATAATTTAAAAAACAAAATAACCAAAAAAACATAACGTCCACAACATTTTAAACTATGTGCTTGCAAACATTTCATCTTTAATATATACTTTAAAGCGTGCTGAATCATAAAACAAAATTGAGTACGCTTTAGTTGCATTTGGGAGGGAAACTATGTTAGCTGCAGGAGATTTCAGAAACGGCGCAACTTTTGAGCTAGATGGCAATGTTGTATCTGTAGTAGAATTTCAACACGTCAAGCCTGGCAAAGGGGCAGCATTTGTACGAGCAAAACTCAAAAATGTTATGACAGGTGCCACAACAGAACGTACGTTTAACCCCAATGACAAATATCAGGAAGCTTTCATTGAACGTAAGGAAATGCAGTACCTCTACAACGACGGCGATTTATACCACTTCATGGATAACGAAACATATGAACAAATTCCAATTAGTTCCAAAGTTTTAGGGGATAATTTCAAATTTGTGAAAGAAAATATAGTGTGTAAGGTTCTTTCATATAAATCCAATGTTTTTGGCGTAGAACCACCATTATTTGTGAACTTACTCATCACCGAAACAGATGCAGGCTTTAAAGGCGATACTGCTACAAATGCCTCAAAACCAGCAACGTTAGAAACTGGTGCAATAATTAAGGTCCCATTATTTATAGAAGAAGGCGAAATTATACGCATTGATACCAGAACAGGTGAATATATAGAGCGCGCATAAATCAAAATTCAAAAAAATTCAGGAGGACAAAAAATGAACATTAAAGAAAAAACAGCTTATTTAAAAGGATTGCTCAAAGGATTAGATTTAGATAAAGACAAAAAAGAAACAAAATTATTTTCGGCAATCATTGATTTACTGGAAGACACTTCATTATGCATTGACGACCTTGAAAATGACATGGATGATGTTTGCGATCAACTCGAAATCATAGATGAAGATCTTGCAGAAGTAGAAAACGAAATTTTTGAAAATGAATGTGATTGTTGTTGTAATGACGATTGCTGCTGCGGCGATGATTGTGAATGCGGCTACAACTGTGGTGAAGATGACGATGTTTTTTATGAAGTGATTTGCCCTTCTTGCAAAGAACAAATTTGCTTAGCTGAAGATACACTTCTCGACGAGAAAATGGATTGCCCAAATTGTGGTGAATTACTCGAATTTGATCTTGAAGATTTGGCAGATTCTTGCAACTGTACTTGTGAGTGTGACCATGAAACAAACTGTGAATCCGATCACGATTGTGACTGTTGCGACTAAATTAATTCAGCAAAATAAACAAAAAATATTTTTAGAATTGTTAATATTTATTATTGTTTTATATGTTATACTATTTGCGCAACTAGTAAATAAGTTGCGCAAATAGTTTGTAAACCCTGGAGGGTCTGAAAGGCTCAGAAAGGAAATCTAACGTGAAGGTAAAATTAAGAGCAATTACAATCTTATTTTGCTCATTCGCAAGTCTATTTTTGCTCACAAGTTGCTCAAAAAATTCTGATTCTAATAATGAATTTAGAGTCGGAATGGAATGCGCTTATTCTCCATTTAACTGGGTTCAACCCGATAACCACCATGGAGCCGTCAAAATTTCGGGAGGTTGGTATGCGTGCGGTTATGATGTTGAAATCGCAAAAATAATCGCTACCGCGATGGAACGCAAACTTGTAATCGTACATATAGATTGGGACGGATTGCTCCCTGCACTAACTTCCGGCAAAATTGACGCGATCATCGGCGGCATGTCCGCTACACCGGCAAGAAAAGAGGCAATTGACTTCACAGATAATTATTACAAATCCAATATTGTCGTAGTTGTGAAAAAAGATGGACCTTATTCATCTGCAAAAAGCCTGGAAGATTTAACCGGTGCTAGAATTACAGGGCAGCTAGGCACACTTCATTACGATAAGTTTATCGACCAGATTAACGGCGTAAAAAAGCAGCCCCCAATGAAAGACTTTGCCTCCATGGTAGTCGCTATCGGTTCCGGGAAAATCGACGGATATATAAGCGAACGTCCTGGCGCGATGTCCGCCGTAGCAACAAATTCCAAACTTAAATATATAGAATTCGAAGAAGGCAGCGGCTTCAATTTTACGCAAGATGAAGTCGCAATCGCTATAGGTGTGAAAAAAGGTAGTACTGAACTTAAAAATCAAATTAATGAAATACTCGCGACTATCAGCGAAGAAACAAGAACTAGACTTATAAATGAAGCCGTAGAACACCAACCTTCAGCAGGCTTGGCATAGGAGGGACAATTACAATGGAAAAAACTTTTTTTGAATTGGTAATACTCATACTCGACCGCTATGGAATGTGGTTTTTAAAAGGCACAGGAGTAACGCTTTTAATTTCATTCGTGAGTACTTTTGTGGGATTTTTTATTGGACTTATACTTGGTGCAATAAAAACTCTTCCTGTACAAAAAAATAAAATTAAAAAATTTTTCATGACCATAGTAAATTGCCTCATAACATGCTACGTTGAAATCTTTCGTGGCACACCTATGATGGTACAATCCATAGTCATTTATTTCGGAATGCAGGAATTAATGGGCGTCAGCTTTAGCCCAATTATGGCGGGAATAATTATCGTATCAGTAAACACCGGGGCATATATGATTGAAGTCGTCAGGGGCGGTATTCAAAGTGTAGACCCCGGACAAGCCGAAGCGGCCAAGGCTATTGGTATGACACAATTTCAAATTATGTTATACGTCGTTTTACCGCAAGCCGTACGCAACATTTTGCCCGCAATTGGAAACGAATTTATAATCAACATTAAGGATACATCTGTTTTGAACGTGATTTCCGTCACAGAATTGTTTTTTGTTACAAATTCCATAAAAGGTGCCATTTACCGTACATACGAAACTTTTATAATTTCAGCAGTCATCTACTTTATCCTGACTTTAATTGTTACCAGAATACTAAAAATCGTAGAAAAACGTGTGGAGGGTAATAAATATTTCACTTTAAACACTTCTTCCACCGCTACGATCAACATTTTCAAAAACCAAAAGAGGTGTAAATAATGGAAACAATTCTTGAAATAAAAAATTTACGTCAGGAGTTCGGCGAAAATATTATTTTAAACGGAATAAATTACACTGTAAAAAAAGGCCAAACTACATGTATTATCGGACCATCCGGTTCTGGTAAATCTACATTACTGCGTTGTGTTAATTTGTTGGATTTCCCAACTAGTGGCGAGATAATATACAAAGGACAAAATGTTTTAAACCATAAATACAATGTTGCAAAGTATCGTGCAAAAATTGGCATGGTTTTTCAACAATTCAACTTATTTAATAATTTAAATGTGCTTGAAAACTGTACTGTCGGGCAAATGCACGTGCTTAAAAGAAAGCATTCATACGCTAAAGAAAATGCTATGCAATTTTTAGAAAAAGTTCAAATGGAGAAATACGCGGAAGCCAAACCAAGCCAGCTTTCCGGCGGCCAAAAACAGCGCGTAGCCATCGCTAGAGCACTTTCTATGGACCCGGAAATAATGCTATTTGACGAACCAACATCAGCCCTTGACCCCGAAACAGTGGGCGAGGTTTTAAAAGTAATACATCAAATTGCATATGCACACATGACGTTATTAATAGTTACTCACGAAATGGAGTTTGCAAAAGATGTTTCAGACAATATAATTTTCATGGCTGACGGCATAATTCATGAAGAAGGCCCACCGGAAGAAATATTAGTTAACCCTAAAAACGAACGCACACAAAACTTTTTGTCTCGGTTTATTGATAAGAAATGAACAATCCCCGATATTTTTATATCGGGGATTGTTTGTATATTAAAATTTATCTATTTTTTATTAACGCCAATAATGCCACCGATAGATCCCGCCAGCAACATAAGCAAACACCTAATTAATGTAACCATAGTTACCGATTCACGTACAGCAATAAGCCCACAAACAAAAAACACTATAAATATTAAAAATCCGCATACCAGACCATACAGCACACCGCTTTCACTTGAAATCCGACCGGAAACATAACCGCCAACAAAGGCACCTATCCCTGCCAAAATTAAAACTAGCGGCTCAACTACTGTGTGTGGCACACTACCGCTTTTTGTAAATAAAAACGCAGAAAGCGCCAATAGTATAGCACATAAAATTACACCTGAAAGCGTTCCTGCAAAAAGTGCCTTGATCATTTTATTACCCGATTTCATAACCCCAGACCTCATTAAACACTCATTCCTTATTTAATTCTTTCAACAATTATATTCCAAAACATAAAATTTTATTCCCAGCTTGCATTTTTTTGTTTTCTGATTTATAATAAATATATAACACCATTGTAATAATTTTAGGAGATGTTTTTATGAAAAAGAAATTTTTGGTATATGCTGCAACTGCTTTAGCAATTTTTGCATTTCCCCCTGTCAAAGCTTTGCCGCAGGAAAATCTCAACAACTCTAAAACTGAAATCACGGAAGAACAACATGTTACTATTGATGAGTTACTAGCACGTGTAGAAGGAAAATATGAAATCGTAAATCAAAAAAAACGACAAAAGAATTTTTAAAATTTAAAATTGCAGGTAATGCAGCATTTGAGAAAGTACAGAAACTCCTTACAGAAGTAAAAGAAAAAATAAAAGTTGACGAAATTTTAGAAATAAAATTAGATGAACAAAAGGAATACGAAGAAATTTCACAAATAATGCAAAAAACGCTAGAAAAAGGAGTTGTGGAAGCCGCAAGAGAGGCATACATAAAAAATAATAATGAACACCTTTTTACCCCAGAAGTAATTGAAAGTTTAAAACAAAACGAACAGTATTACAAAGAAATGGCAGAAGCAATGATGCAAGGCCCGGAAGCTTATGTTGAATGGTCTATGAAAGATTTAACAAATCAAGACATCGTCTTTCTATGTGATGATAATAAAATCATAGATTCTATTTTTGAAAACCTTTTAGTAGCAGACGAAAATTTCAATAAGATTGTTTAAAAATCTATAATTATTAAAATCCAAA
>CAYJIV010000013.1:0-13404 GCA_964370325.1 uncultured Eubacteriales bacterium | reverse complement strand
CAAAACGCCGTAATTATCTAATTTTTGGGGTTGTTTTCTTATGCGTTTGTCGTGCCGAAAGCATCAAATGTCTTGACAGCGGCGTTTTGTTGCTATATAATTATTCGCGGATAAGATTTTCACCAAAGAAAAGCATATCGGGAGGAAAGCTTTGTGTTTAGAACATATCAGCCAAAGAAACTTCACAGAAAAAAAGAACATGGATTTAGAAAAAGGATGTCTACTCGCAGCGGGATAAAATTACTTGCCCGAAGAAGAGCAAAAGGCAGAAAAAGATTGACGTATTAAGCTTGATAGACTCTTTACAGAAAAAGTTTTTAGCGAGAGAACCCTGAAAAGGGTCTTTGTTTTTTGGTTTGTTGAAAGCGAAGGCTCCGCAAAAACAGTTTGAAAGAAAGAATACTGTTCCGTAGCGCGGACGAGGATGTTGCTATGGTAAAACTTATAACTTTAAAGAAAAACAAAGAATTTAGGCGCGCGTACTTTAAGGGGAAATCAATTGCTTCTCCTGTTTTGATTACATACGTTCAGAGAAACAGAGAAAAAACCAATCGTTTAGGCATTACGGCAAGCAAAAAAACAGGGAATGCGATAAAAAGAAATAGAGCCAGAAGAATAATAAAGGAAGCATACCGGCAACTTTTTGATAATTTAAAAGCAGGAAATGATTTTGTTTTTGTAGCACGCGCGCAGACGCCGTTTGTAAAAACAGACAGAATTTTAAAAGACATGACATGCCACTTAAAAAAACTAGGTGTATGGAAATGAAAAACCTATTAATTTCCGCAATTCGGTTTTACCAGAAAAACATATCTCCGCTCAAAAAACCTTGCTGTAGATTCTATCCCGTTTGTTCTGATTATGCCATAACAGCCGTGGAACGGTTTGGCTTTTTAAAAGGGGGGTTAATGGCGTTGGGTAGAATTCTCAGGTGTAACCCTTTTTTTAAAGGGGGGAATGACCCCGTGCCGTCAGCCAAAGAACTGTAGCCGTTTGTTGTTAAGGAATTCTGTGAAAAAATGATTATAGATTATAAACAAATTATAATAGGTAATGTAAGCGTCGTTTTTAGGCGCTTTTTGTGTTTTTTTAAGGGCCTTTAACTTTGGGGGGTTTTATGGTAAACTATATTATGTTCAAAAGGCAATGAAAAAAAGGAGTTTTTTATTTTGGGTTTTATATTTGATTTTCTGGGTGGAATTTTTGGATACATACTTTGGTTTTTCTTTGATGCAGTTAGTAACTATGGTTTTGCAGTCACACTTTTCACGGTGGTTATAAACCTGGCCTTGTTCCCTTTAATGGCCAAACAAAGAAAAGGAATGGCGGCACAGGCAAGAATGAACACGAAACTACAAGCGCTTAAAAAGAAACACGCAAAAGATCCCAAAAAACTGCAGGAAGAACAAGCAAAACTTTATGAACGCGAAGGGCACAACCCAATGAGTGGTTGTCTTACGATGATCTTACCTTTCATTTTGTTGATGGGTGTAATTGGCGCTATAAACCAGCCGCTTCAGAACACGCTTCACATACCAGCAGAAAAAGTTTCTCAGGCAGTCGTTGCCTTACCAACGTACCCGGAGATTAGCCAGAACTATGTTAAGGGGTATGAACAACTACAAATTGTTAAATATTTTGATTCCATAAAACACCACCTCACGATGTTCAACGAGAAAGAGCTGGCGGATATTCAGGAGTTTAGCTCCGGATTTAACTTCTTAGGGGTAAATCTTCTTAATAGGCCAAATACATCGCCGTTTTCGGAGATGCTTTGGATAATCCCGGTGGCGTTGTTTGTGATTTCGCTTTTAGGTGCGTATATAAATCAAAAAACCATGGTTAATTCACAAGCAGACATGCAAGGGTGTATGCGGTTTTTTCCATATGTTATTACACTTATTATCCCGATTTTTGTTTACAGTTTGCCTGGTGCAATTAGTCTTTATTCGCTCATAAGTGCGACAATTGGCGTAATTCAGAGTTTGATTTTTAACAAATTGTATAATGTATATGCTGTAAATGCGCAAAGCGAAGCCGCAAGAACGGCGCTTTTAGATATTCAAGAGACGGATGTTGTACAAATTAAGGAAATAGACGCAGTTTCTGTTGCTCCAGAAAAGAAGGCAGGCAAAAAAAGCAAGAAATAATGGACAAATATGGTTTTTTGTTTTACTATTAAACAAAGAAAAGGAGACGTTTTTATGCAAATTATAAAATCCGCGGAAGTAAGCAAAGAAAGCCGCCCGGCGTGTACCATAACAGCATATCCGTTTGAGAAAAACACGGTAGACGTGGCTGTTGCTAAAATTAGCGGTAGATATCCGGCAACCGGCTTCTGTGTAAATGAGCAATGCGACGAAGTGGCTTACATATTTGAAGGAAACATAAATATAACAAAAAAAGACGATGCCGCGAAGCCACTTAATATCGGTGACTGTGTGTTTATAAGTAAAGGAGATGCTTTTTTCTGGGAAGGCAATGGTAAAATGGTGATTTCTTGTTCTCCGGCTTGGAGTCCAGAGCAATATAAAAATATAGAGGATTAATTTTATAAAGATTTATTTGCAGGGGTGTTGGGTTTAATGATAAATGAAGTTTTTGCATCTGAAGAAACGATTGCGTTAGCCAAGAAAAAAGCCTGCGAAATGTTGGGCGCGGAAGAAGGAAATGTAGGGTTTGAAGTTATACAAAATCCTGCAAAGAAAGTACTAGGAATGTTTGGCGGAAAAATGGCGCAGGTTCGCGCTTTTTTAAAGCAAACACCGGCGCGAAGAGCAAAAGATTATTTAAAAGAAATGTTTTATTATATGGGTATGCAGTCTTTGAATGTAACTGTGGAAACTGAAAGCGCAGAGGTTTGTGATCTTAAAATAACAGGGGACGATGTCAAATATATAGTTGGCAGGCACGGCGAAACATTGGACGCTTTGCAGTATATTTCTGGGCTGGTTGCAAACAATAAGAATTCAGATGGCCCTTTTTGTAGAGTGAGATTAGAAGCTGGAAATTACAGGGAAAACAGAAAAAAAGTTTTGGAAGCGCTAGCTAGAAGTGTTGCTTCAAAAGCAATAAAATCAAACAAAAAAGTGGAACTAGAACCAATGCGGTCGTATGAACGGAAAATTATACATTCAACTATTAGTGAAATTTTTGGTGTGCGTTCATGGTCCGAGGGAGAAGGGGCAAACAGACATATTGTTGCTGCGCCGGAAGCGCAAAACGCGGACGATGAATTTACCGAAAAAGATTATGTTATTTAACTGTTTTTGTATTTTAGCAAGAAGGACGTGATTATTAAATGAACGAAGCGGTATTGAAAAATGAAATTTTGGAGAAATTGCAAAGTGTCGCTTTTTGCAAAAAGCTACTTTCTTTGGAAGATAAAGCGGAAGTAAAAAAGCTTTTTGAATCAGAAGACGTTGATGTGAATAACGAAGATATCAATTTGCTCGCTGAGGCAATTAAAGCACTTGTAAGTCTTCAAAAAGAAGATTTACAGAAGGGTAAAGATTTGCATGAAATGAGCGAAGCCGATTTAATAAGTATTTCTGGTGGAGATACGACGAACAGCAGTCAGGCAATGACGACAAGCGAAACAGTACAGCTTCGCGCTATACAAGCCATGCTGGTTCCGTTAGCTGCTTCTGCAATTACTTATGCCAATGTGGAGAAAGCAACAGGTAGCACAAAGTTAGCAACACTTGCAAGTGTTCCTGTTGGATTAGTAAGTGCCGCCTTGATACTTCCGTCTGCGGCTTTAGTTGCCAGTGGTGCTAGCGTTTGTGTTTGGTTTAATAATCTTGAATAGAAGGCTTAATTTAGAAATATCACTAAATCGAATTGCCCTCTGTGAACGAGGGCAATCTTTTAATTAAGCAGAGCAAAGGAGGAAAAATGAGTACAATAGCTGCAATATCAACAGCACAGGGCGTTGGAGGAATAGGTGTTGTTCGAATTTCTGGGCCGGATTCTATTGAAATAGCAGATAAAATTTTTATGCCATTTATTGGTAGGACAAAGCTTGAAAGCTTGAAAGGCTATACTGCGAAGTACGGCACAGTTAGTGATGGTGAAGAAATTATTGATGAAGCTGTTGCGCTGGTTTTTCGTGCGCCGCATAGTTATACAGGGGAAGATGTTGTTGAGCTTTCGTGCCATGGCGGATTATACCTTATCCGTCGGCTTTTAAGGGCGGTGTTAGCTGCGGGTGCTGTTCTTGCGGAACCAGGCGAATTTACAAAAAGAGCGTTTTTAAATGGCAAGATGAATCTGTCCCAAGCCGAAGCTGTAATGGACTTGATTTCCGCGAAAAGTCAACAAGCTAACCAAATAGCTTTTTCGGTAAAAGAGGGCCGAATTAGCCAAAAAACGGACGAAATCAAAACCGAGCTTATAGACATCGTTGCGCAATTGAGTGTGTGGGCGGATTATCCCGAGGAAGATATTCCACAAATTAACGAAGAAACGTTGAAAACAAGTTTGGAAGAAGCAGAATCTAAACTTTTCAAAATGATAGAAAATTACGGTGCTTGCAAAGCTATAAAAGAAGGTGTAAAGACGGTAATTGTCGGCGAACCCAATGTTGGGAAATCTACACTTATGAATTTGCTTTCCGGTCAGCAGAAATCAATTGTAACTAATATTCCTGGTACAACCAGGGACATAATTGAAGAAACCGTTATGCTTGGTGATGTTCCGTTACTGCTTATGGATACTGCCGGAATCCGGGAAACAAGGGACATAATTGAGAAAATCGGCGTTGACAAGGCGAAAAACAGCATTAACGATTCAGACATTGTGCTTTTAATAATGGATGCATCTACCCCACTTTCAGCTCAGAACACAAAACTTTTGCAGTTGGTACCAAAAAATAAAACTATTGTTATAATTAATAAAGTGGATTTAGGTATGAAAGTAACGATAAAAGAACTTTCAGCGGTTACAAGTCACATCGTTGAGCTGTCTGCTGTGAACGGCACAGGAATCGAAAAATTGCAAGAAAAAATGTATGATATAATAGGATTAAGCAAGCTGGACCCTTCTGCCGAAATGGCTTCAAATGAAAGGCAACTGGATGTGCTAAAAAAGGCATTAGATCTGATAAAACAAGCAAAAAAAGAATTACAGGCAGGAATAACTTTAGATGCTTTAACTGTGTTGTTGCAGGAAGCTATACAATTTTTTCTTGAATTTACAGGCGAAAGAGCCAGTGAAGCTGTAATTGATAGGGTGTTTTCGAAATTCTGTGTGGGAAAATAAAACTTTTGTGCCACGTTGCTGTGCTTGCCACAATTGTGTTATGATAAAGCTGTATCAACGTTAAAAGGAGTTGCGTGAAAATGTTCAAAAAATATTTATCCATTGTATTAGCAAGTTTATGCTTAATGGTAAGTTGTCTTCCGCCGTCTGATGCAAGCACAGGGGATGTACTTACGTCGATTGGAAGAGGTGTGCTGACTACTAGCGCAGCGGCTGGTGGTGCCGCTGTGGGTGCAGTAGCTGGCGTGAGTCTAATATATGGTGTTGTTGTAGGGTTTTACGAGCTTGGGTGTAAACTTGGATTATTTTCTAGTGGCAGTACGTCGGAAAAAGTTTTGAATAAAATTTGTGGTGTTTTGCTTTGGGGGCGGGCTGAAACTTTCGACGCACTAACCCCTATTTTTGTGTACGGAGTACTTGCAACAATAACTGGGGTAGCGGTGGGTGGAACAATAGCAGGGAAAGCAACTTATAAGGCGTTGTCTTGACAAAGTACTGAGCAGGGGTGGAACCTTTTGATTCGAAAAAAAGCAGATTATGATGTTTTAATAATTGGTGCTGGTCACGCAGGAATCGAGGCGGGACTGGCAGCTGCTCGTATGGGGTGTAAAACTGCTGTATTTGCTATAAATTTGGATTCTGTTGGAAATTGTCCCTGTAACCCATCTATTGGCGGTACGGCTAAAAGCCACCTGGTTCGTGAAATTGATGCACTTGGCGGAGAAATGGGAAAAACTGCAGACGAAAGTTTTTTGCAAAGCCGGATGTTGAATTTAGGAAAAGGTCCGGCGGTACATTCTTTGCGTGTTCAAATTGATAAAAACAAATATAAAGGAATAATGAAACACAAACTTGAGAAACAAAAGAACCTGGATTTAAAGCAAGCCGAAATAATTGATATTTCAAAAGAGAATGACCTTTGGTGCGTCGTGACTCGAACTAATACAAAATATACAGCGAAAACTGTAATTATCGCCACCGGAACATTTCTGTCAAGTATGGTTCATATTGGAGAATGCTCATATGAGAGCGGTCCGGATGGAGTGTTTCCATCATCTTTTTTGAGTAAAATTTTCGAAAATATGGGTATAAATTTGAAAAGATTTAAAACCGGAACTCCTGCACGTGTGCTCAAATCTAGTATAGACTTTTCAACTCTTGAGCAGCAGCTTGGAGATGAAAAGATCGTATCATTTTCTTATGATACTGCAACATCGGGAAGTAATCAGATTGCGTGTTATATTACTTGGACTAACGAAAAAACCAAGGAAGTTATCCTTAAAAATCTGCATCGCTCCCCTATTTATAGTGGTAGGATTGAAAGCATTGGGCCGAGGTATTGTCCAAGTATTGAAGATAAAATTGTAAGATTTTCAGACAAAGAAAGGCATCAAATTTTTATAGAACCTTGTGGCCTTAATACGGAAGAAATGTATTTACAGGGTGTATCAACCTCACTTCCTGAAGATGTTCAAATAAAAATGTATCGCACGATTTCGGGATTAGAAAACGTAAAAATAATGCGCCCCGCTTATGCGATTGAGTATGATGTTGTGGACCCCACACAGTTGCATAGTACGCTTGAATTTAAAGATTTTGAGGGGCTGTATGGTGCGGGTCAGTTTAACGGTAGTTCGGGTTATGAAGAAGCTGCCGCGCAAGGGTTGATAGCAGGTATAAATGCAGCGCTAAAAGTAAAAAAGGAAACCCCGTTAATTTTAGACAGAGGTTCGTCGTATATAGGAACTCTGATTGATGACATGGTAACAAAAGGTGTGAATGATCCGTATAGAATGATGACGTCGCGCTCTGAGTACAGGCTGGTTTTGCGACAAGACAATGCAGATGAACGTTTGACCCCGATTGGGTGGAAAGTAGGCCTTGTTACAAACGCAAGATGGAAAAAGTTTGTGCAAAAACAGGAACTAAAGAAACAAGAATTGAAAAGAGTTAAAAGCACAGTAATTCCGCCAAGTGAAGGGCTAAATCGGGTACTTGTTTCACGTGAAACATCTGCTATAAAAACAGGTGCAAAATTGAGTGAGTTATTAAAACGACCGCAAGTAACATATGAATGCTTGTCGCCTTTTGACAAAACTAGACCTAAAATTGACGGAGCGATATTAGAGCAAGTGCAAATAGAACTTAAATACGAAGGGTACATTCAAAAACAAAACAGGCAAATTCAAGAAATGCGAAAATTTGAAAAAAAAACATTACCAGGTAATTTGGATTATTCAAAAATCAAAGGGCTCAGATTAGAAGCGGTAGAAAAATTAAATAAAATAAAACCGGAAAACATAGGACAAGTTTCACGCATATCAGGAGTTAGTCCTGCGGATATTTCGGTATTACTTATTTGGCTTGCTTCTCAAAAAAAGACAATCTAAAAGGAATAAACATGATGGATATATTAAAAAAGGAATTAGAAAAAGCCGGAATACACGTTGAAGAACGAGAAGTGGCACAATTTAAAACCTATAAGGACTATTTAATAGAATATAATTCGCATACAAATTTGACCGCGATAACTCAACCAGATCAAATATTAATCAAACATTTTTTTGACAGTTTAATTATAACAAAATTTTTAGAGATAAAACCGAATGATAAGATCATAGATGTTGGTACGGGCGCCGGATTTCCAGGGGTTCCAATAAAGATTGCTTTTGAAAATATACAGTTAACTTTAATGGATAGCTCGAATAAAAAAGTTGCTTTTTTGAAAAATCTTATTGAAAAGCTTAATATTGAAACCGAGATTTTTCATGTACGTGCAGAAGAGCTAGGGGTGCAAAAAAATTATAGAGAAAAATTTGATTTTGCAGTTTCTAGAGCGGTTGCTTCTCTCAATATTTTAGCGGAATATTGTTTGCCGTTTGTAAAAACGGGAGGTTTTTTCGTGGCGTTAAAAGGACCAAATGTTCAAAAGGAAATGTTAGGTTCTGAAAAGGCGATTAGTCTTTTAGGTGGCGAAGTGTCAAAAATTGAGACTTTTGCTCTGCCTCAAAACAACGGCACAAGAAGTTTAATTATAATTCAAAAGATCAAAAACACACCAAATACATATCCAAGATGCAATTCAAAAATATCGAAAATACCGCTGTAATTGTTTCACGTGAAACAATTGAAAAAAACAGCTTGTTTTCATTTGACTATATGATATGATAGTTATGATTCCAAATTAGCGGAAAAGGAGGATTTATGGCGAAAATAATATCATTATCAAATCAAAAAGGTGGCGTTGGAAAAACTACAACAGCGGTGAACGTTGCGGCAGCTATGGGGTTACTTGGCAAAAAGACTTTAATAATTGACCTAGATCCACAGGGAAATACCATCAGCGGACTGGGGTTTGACAAAAGGAACATAAAACGGTCTACATATGATGTTTTAGATGGAGACACTGAGCCTGAAGAAATTACCCAAAAAACAGAGTTCGATAATTTAAGTCTTATGCCATCAAATATAAATTTAGCAGGGTTGGACGCAGGGATTAATTTATTTTCAGGGAAAGAAGCAAGGCTGAAAAATAAAATTTCAAATTTCAAAAATAACTATGATTATATTTTTATAGATTGTCCTCCCTCTTTGGGAATTATAACAATAAATGCGCTTTGTGCTAGTAATTCTGTATTGGTGCCTATTCAGGGCGAATATTATGCGTTAGAAGGTCTTTCTCAGCTTATGAATACTATAAAACTCATGAAAAGGCATCACAACGCAGAATTGGATATTGAAGGTATTCTTATGACGATGTTTGATTCTAGGTTAAATTTGACAAAGCAGGTTATGGAAGAAGTCAAGAAAAATTTTCCGAATAAAGTTTTTGAAACTGTTATACCACGTACTGTTCGAATTTCGGAAGCAACAAGTTTTGGCAAACCAGTTGTTTTTTTTGATAAATTTAACAAGGGGTCTTTGGCGTATATGAATTTGGCTAAGGAAATTCTTAAAAAAAGCAAAGGAGTTGATTTGTAGGTGAGCTCTAAACAAAGTGGTTTGGGCAAGGGCTTAAGTGCGATTTTTACGGAAAACAGCATTGAAAACGAAAACGTGCCTGTAACTTTGAAAATTTCAGAAGTCAAACCGAATGAAAGTCAACCGCGTATTAATTTTGACGATGAATCTTTAAAGGAATTGGCAGAATCCATTGCCAAACATGGGATAATTCAGCCGTTGATTGTTAAACCTACTGTTAGTGGGATTTACACAATAATTGCCGGGGAGCGCAGGTTTAGGGCAAGTAAAATGGCAGGGTTGTTGGAAGTTCCGGTTATTATAAAGGATATTGACGATGCGAAGATTATGGAAATTGCGCTTGTTGAGAACCTTCAGCGAGAGGATTTATCCGCAATTGAAGAGGCAAAGGGTTATAAAGTTTTGATGGAAGCTTACAATTTCACACAAGATGAAGTTGCAAAATCCGTGGGGAAATCTAGACCATATGTTGCGAACTCACTGAGGTTATTGACTCTTCCTGATGCGGTTTTGGACAAACTCAACAACGATGAAATTACAGCCGGGCATGCGCGAACTTTGCTTTCTCTTTCAAGTTTGGACGACATCAAAAGAGCGTTGGAAACCACAACAAAACAAGGTTTGAATGTTCGCCAGTTGGAACAATTGGTTAAAAAAATAAATTTTAAAGAAATTGAGGAAACAAAATCTTTAAAAGTTCTTAAAAAAGATGTTTTTTTTAACAAAATAGAAACAGATCTGGAAAAAGCTCTATCACGAAATATCAAGATAATTTCCGGAAGAAATAAAAAAGGAACAATTCAAATCGAGTTTTTCGGAGAAGAAGATCTCTCCAAAATTTATAAGCAATTAATTAGTATTAAAAAGAAATAAATCTTGTGGAGATTGGAGAAAAACTTTTATGAAAAAAACTTGTCCCGGTTAATTTTGATTATTCTAAATTTAGTTGTTTTTTTGTGGATATTTACGAATAAGTTTACGGATTCCGCACATATTGTCAAAGAAAAGCCTGTGCTAGTGTCCAATATAAATGGATTATTTGCATCTATGAATTTGAGTTATATGCTTGTTGCCCGTGATGTTGCATCAACTATCCGTTTTACAGAATATCTGGTTTTTGGTATAACATTGATGATGATGTTAAAATTGTATGTGAAAAATATAGCTAAGAATGTTGCAGTTCTGCTTTTTTCTGGATTATTTACTGCAGTTTTAGAGGTTTATTTCAAAACAGTTCAGAAAACGAGTGCCGGAATTGATGAGATTATTATTTCTTTTCTTGGGTTTTGCATAGGGATTGGGTTTTGCTTTGTTTTCAGTAAAATAACGTTTTCGGGGGGGCCCACTGTTCGCAAATACAGGTCATCTAAATATAATGGGAGGTATTAGCTTATGTTAGATATTAAAATGATCAGAAGCGAAACGGAGAAAGTTAAGCAGTCTATGCGTAACCGACAGATGAATCTAGACACAAAGATAGACAAGCTTGTTCAAATCAATGATTCGTTAAGAAAATACGTAAGTGAAGCTGAATCTCTTAAGAGTGGGCAAAATGCTGTGAGTAAACGAATTCCGCAAATGAAAAAAGGCGGAGAAGACACCTCAAAAGTAATGCTTGAAATGAAAGAGATTTCGGACAAAATTTCTGAGTATAATAAAAAAATTGCAAGTTTGCAAAAAGAACAAACAGATTTGCTTTATGAAATTCCAAATATTCCGCATGAAAGCGTGCCTGTTGGAAAAGACGAGAAAGATAATCCGGAAGTAAGACGTTGGGGCGAACCAAGAAAATTTGATTTTGAACCCAAAGCACACTGGGATATTGGTAAAAACTTAGATATTCTTGATATCGAAAGAGGTGTGAAAGTTGCAGGTGCGAGGTTTAATTTTTACAAAAATTCAGGCGCGAAATTAATCAGAGCTATAAAAAACTTTTTTTTGGATATACATACGGGAAACGGTTATGAAGAATTGTTGCCGCCATTTATTGTAAATAAAGATTCAGTATATGGAACAGGACAGCTACCGAAGTTTGATAAAGATAACATGTTTAAATTAGATGGCCTTGATTATTATTTGATACCGACTGCGGAAGTGCCAGTTACAAACATCTACAGAGATGAAATTTTAGACGGAAAAAATCTGCCAATTAAATATTGCGCTTATTCTCCGTGTTTTAGAGCTGAAGCGGGTTCCGCAGGACGCGATACTAGAGGAGTTATCAGGCAACATCAGTTCAACAAAGTTGAATTGGTTAAATTTAGCCGGCCCGAAGAGTCTTATAAAGAATTAGAGGATTTGACTAAAGACGCCGAAAAATTACTGCAGCTACTTGAATTGCCGCATCGTGTTATTAGTTTATGTACAGGAGATATGGGGTTTTGTTCAGCTAAAACTTATGACATTGAGGTCTGGATGCCATCTTATAATAGGTATGTTGAGATTTCATCCTGTTCTAATTTTGAAGATTTTCAGGCACGCAGAGCTGCTATCAGATACAAAGATAACGTTAAAGACAAGGCAGCTTTGGTGCATACACTCAACGGTTCTGGTTTGGCGATTGACAGAACTTTTGCGGCCATACTTGAAAACTTTCAAAACGCGGATGGCTCAATTAATGTCCCGAAGGCGCTGCAAAAGTACGTGGGTATTGATGTTATAAAATAAGTAAATGACAGTGCTGCAAAACCGCAGCATTTATTTTTTTATCTTTGATCTAAAACAAACGAGAGGATTTTTAAATATGAATATAAATGATAAATTTGTTCGGGAAGGGCTTACATTTGATGATGTTTTATTAATACCGGGTGAGTCTCATATTCTTCCGAATGAGGTAGATATTTCAACTAACTTAACTAAAAAAATTAAATTGGATATACCAATTATGACTGCAGCAATGGATACTGTTACCGAAGCGCCAATGGCGATTGCAATCGCAAAAGAGGGCGGAATAGGGGTTATACATAAAAACATGCCTATTGAAATGCAAATGGAGCATGTTAAAAAGGTAAAACAAGAAAAATTGATTTGTGGCGCGGCAATCGGAGCCACAAAAGATGTTCTTGATCGCGTGCAGTTGCTTATGGATGCTGGTGTGGATGTTTTAGTGCTAGATTCTGCGCATGGGCATCATGTCAATATTATAGAAAGTGTCCGGAAAGTTAAAGCTACATTTCCGAATACACAGTTGGTGGCTGGTAACATTGCCACAGCGGAAGCCGCGGAAGTGTTGATACAAGCCGGTGCGGACTGTATAAAGGTTGGTATTGGACCAGGATCAATTTGCACTACTCGCATAATTGCAGGCATTGGGGTGCCACAGCTCACAGCTATTTATGATGTTGCTCAAATTGCGAAAAAATATAATATTCCCGTTATTGCAGATGGCGGAATAAAATATTCTGGAGATATTACAAAAGCGCTTGCTGCAGGCGCAAATGCTGTGATGATAGGCTCTTTGGTAGCCGGGTGCAAGGAATCTCCGGGTGAATTAGAAATATATGAGGGAGGTAAATTTAAAACTTACAGAGGCATGGGTAGTTTAGCCGCGATGGGGCAGGGTAGCACAGACAGATACTTTCAAACGAAAAATCAAAAGCTGGTACCAGAAGGCATTGAAGGACGCGTTGTGTATAAGGGTTTAGTTGCAGATACAATATTTCAGCTTTTGGGCGGATTAAGGTCTGGTATGGGTTATACTGGGTGTAAAAACATACAAGAGCTTCATGAAAAAGCGCGGTTTATCAGAATTACAAATGCAAGCTTAAAGGAGAGCCATCCGCACGATATTCAAATTACTAAAAAAGCACCGAATTATTAAATTTGAGGGTTTAAACTAGAGCTGGTAAATATCTATGTATTGACATTTAACTGGATTTATGTTATGATAACATTAAAACTGAAGGGAGTTTAGAATTTATGAATTTTAAAAAAATCAAAATGTATTTTGCAAGTATTCTGGCCATAAGCTTAATGGTATCGGTTTTTACAGATTTTGCAGTAAAGGCTGTAGAAGCCCCAGAGCTGTCTGTTGCGGAACAATCTCGCCTTAATAGGCAATTGTTTGAAAGTGTTGGGGGTAGAAATGTAGACGAAGTAAAAAGATTAGTTGAAGCTGGTGCAAATGTAAATGCAAGAGATGCATATGAATGCACGCCTTTG
>CAYJIV010000012.1:12487-13956 GCA_964370325.1 uncultured Eubacteriales bacterium | reverse complement strand
CCCTCGACACGCGGTTTTGGAGACCGCTGCTCTACCAACTGAGCTATACCCCTATTCGTTCTATTATATTATTAGTTTCGAATTAAGTCAACCCATGTGAGGTCCCAAAAAACCATTGAAAACATATTGGAATTATCGAAAAATATATTTAATGTAACGAAAACGTAAAAGCCGAATGAAATCAAGTTAAATTTCTGATATAATTTGAAATGAAATAATCAAAAATAAAGGAGATATAATTATGTTAGGCACAACAGGATTTTTGGTCACATATGGGGCGTTTATGATAGCACTTTTTGCAGCTATGCCGGTTCTTATGAACATGGGGCCAAAATGGTGGGTTGCATTTCAAGAATGGCGATCAGTGTCATCATCCTCAATTAATACGGAAAATATACTCCAAGAATTGGCAAGAGCTTTGGACGAGGTACTTATAGGGCAAGATTATCCTAAAATGCAAATTTTGAGTGCAGTAGCTGGTTATCTTGAAGCGAAAGAAAATCCCTATGCTAAATCCGGTTCGCTCGTGCTTCATTTGGCAGGAATTTCTGGATCAGGGAAATCTGTGGCAGTAGATGTAATTAAAAGAGTGTTGCTTGGAGAAAGTGCAAAATCTATTAAAATTTCATATTCTTCTATTGATTCAAGTATAAAGAATTCAAGAACTGTAGTTGAGCAGTTGCTTGGACAAACCAAGGAAAATTACGGGCAAATCCAGGTGGAAAAAAACACACCACTTGCCGCGCAGCTTATACATAACCCAAAAACAGTTATTGAGATCCATGAGCTTGACAAGCTTATGCAAAAAGACGATTCAATGCAAGCATGGCTCTGGGATATGGCTGATGAGGGAACAACTTATATCAACGGTAAACCTGTCAATTGCAAAGATACAATAGTTTTGATTACATCAAATTCTTCTCAAGAGAGTGTGGGATTAGGTGATGATTGTGAAGATTC
Organism: uncultured Eubacteriales bacterium; assembly: GCA_964370325.1. Classification (GTDB taxonomy): domain Bacteria; phylum Bacillota; class Clostridia; order Oscillospirales; family Acutalibacteraceae; genus UMGS1491. Next base: position 12,996 of record CAYJIV010000012.1, on the reverse strand, counting down.
AACAAAATCTCTTTCAAAAATCAATTTCCAACAAACGTTCTTGAATAGAATACCCACCATATATTTTGGGGATTTTACACTTGAAGAGTATACTAAAATTACTAATCAGAAGCTGGAGCCAGTGGTTAAATATTACGAAGAAAAATTTGGTCTTGAGATAAATATTTCAGATGAAACAATAAATAAAATTGCGTTAGAATTGAAAGATAAAAAAACTGGTGGAGTAAGAAACATTAAGCCATATCTGAATAAAATTTATGCAAAATTGGCACAATTCAGGCGCGATAATGATATAACGGAATCGTCAAAACCAAGTACGCTTCTAAATATTAATTTGGAATATGATGAAAAAGCAAATAATTTCGCTGTAATGTAAAAGTTTATTAAAATATTTAAAAACTGTCCCTGGTTATGTTTTTGGGATGGTTTTTTTTAATGTTATGTTTGAGGTAACTATGGGATTATTATATATGTATTGCAATAATAGGGACCCTGCTGGAGCAACTATA
>CAYJIV010000012.1:0-12477 GCA_964370325.1 uncultured Eubacteriales bacterium | reverse complement strand
AAAGTAATTCGGGGAACTCATTTGGTGGGATTTTAGCAATTGATGTACAACAAGCGCGTCCCAAATTCAATTTAACTTAAGTGGTCGTTGATTCATAGATTTTATATTGATTTTGATAGGTGTAAGTTTGAGTTGTGACTTATGTCTCTTGTACCAAATTCTGGATTGAACAGCATTAGTGTTATAAGTTACTTGAGAATATTGATGAAAAGGGTTATAATGAGCCCAAAAGGTGTGAATTTTGTGAATAAAATGAAGAAGCTGCTTGTTTGTTTTTTAATTATTTTTGGTTTTGTGGTTCCGTTTTGTAGAACTGCGAATGCAAGTAGTGTGCGTGAAATTAAAAACAGAGGTTATGTGAAAGTTTCCACAAATGCTGAATGGGAGCCGTTTGAATATAAAGACGGTGACGATATTGTGGGGATTGATATTGAAATTGCACAGAAAATTGCGGATAAACTAGGAGTTCAGTTAAAAAATGAAGACGTTTCCTATGATGCCTTAACATTAGAACTTAGCAAAAGAAAATGTGACTTCGTAATTGCAGGTTGGAGTTCGAGTGAAGAAAAAGAAAAAGTTATTGATTTTTCGGATTCTTATTATAAGTCCAAGCAAGTTATTATTATACCTATCGGAAGCTTTATACATACAAAAGAGGATTTACACGGCAAAAAAATCGGTGTGCAACTCGGTACTACGGGGGATATACACTGCACGAAATATTTTCCTGATTCTGAGATCTGCAGATATGATACCGGATCTGAACCCGGAATGCAATTAGCCGCGGGCAATATAGATGCGGTGGTTATAGATGAGCTGCAAGCGAGGAAATCAGTTAATTTATTTAATGATGCACTAAAAATACCGGATACATATTTATTTGAAGAGGATTATAAAATTGCAGTTCCGAAAGGTGACAGCGAACTGCTTGGGTTTATAAACTCCGTTTTGAAGGAAATCAAAAGTAGCGGTGAGCTGGACGCAATAATTGAAAAATACACATCAGTACAACCCAACCGTAAATCAGGGCTTCTTGGTCAAATTTACAATAATTTAATTTATAAAGACCGGTATATGCTAATATTAAGTGGATTGTTGACAACTTTTGAGATTACGCTGGCGGCACTTGCAATTGGTTTTATAATTGGAATTTTTGTTGCTCTGGCCAAGATAAGTAAAAGCGATAAACTTATCTTCAAAATTTTGAGAAATCTTGCGAATTTTTATTCGACTATAATTCGCGGTACACCCTTGGTTGTGCAGCTTTTTGTGATGTACTATTTTATTCTGGATGCGAGTGGATTCGATAAAATAGTAGTGGCAATGATTGCTTTTGGAATAAACTCCGGCGCATACGTTGCCGAACATATCAAATCCGGTATTTTATCAGTTGAGCATGGGCAGTATGAGGCCGGTCGGTCTTTAGGGCTGAGCAGTTCACTTACGATGAGGAAAATCATTTTACCTCAGGCTGTAAAAAACGTGTTCCCAACGCTTGTAACTGAATTTATAAACCTTATTAAGGAAACATCCGTTGCGGGGTTCATTGGAGTTGTGGATTTATCCCGTTCGGGGAATATCATCCGAAGCCAGACGTTTGAGCCTATGGTTCCGCTACTTACAGTGGCACTGATTTATCTGGTGGTAATCATGGTGCTGACGGCATTCATGACAACCGTTGAAAGGAGGCTGCGCAGAAGTGATAGTCGTTAAAGAGCTTTGCAAAGAATTCAGGAACGCGGATTCCACATTAAAAGTGTTAAATGAAATAAACACGAAAATTAATAAAGGCGAAAAAGTGGCTGTGGTTGGGCCTTCGGGTTCCGGGAAAAGTACGTTTTTGCGGTGCTTAAATGGTCTTGAAAAACCTACAAGCGGAGAAATAATATTTGAGGGAATTGATATCACAAATCCTAAATGCAATCTTGACTTAGTGCGGCAGAAGATCGGAATGGTGTTTCAGCAGTTCAATTTGTTTTCGCATTTAACGATACTGCAAAATATCACCCTTGCACCAGTTTCTTTGAAGATTTATACAAAAATTGAAGCGGAAGAGCACGCCAAAGAGTTGCTTGCGAAAGTCGGATTAACGGACAAATCGAATGTTTATCCTGTGAATCTTTCGGGCGGGCAAAAGCAGCGCGTGGCAATTGCGCGAGCGTTAATTATGAATCCTAAAGTTATGCTTTTTGATGAACCCACATCTGCACTGGATCCGGAAACCGTTAAAGAAGTTGTAAACGTTATGCAAATGCTGGCGGAGCAGGGCATGACGATGGTAGTGGTTACGCATGAAATGCGATTTGTGCGTGAAACAGCCACGCGGATGTTGTTTATGGATGACGGTAAAATTATCGCTGATGATAGTCCTGAAAATTTATTTCAAGGCCATGAAAACAGCAGGGTAAATCAATTTATTTCAAAAATCATTTGAGGACATATAATGATATTTTTAAGTAGTTCGGCAGAAGAAACTGAAAAAATCGGCAGTTTGCTTGCGCAAAATTTAAAGGGGAATGAAGTTATAGCCCTTTATGGTGAGATGGGTGCAGGCAAAACGACGTTTGTGCGCGGAATGGCAGAGCAATTAGGTATAAAAGATTCAGTTTCCAGTCCAACGTTTTCGATTATTAACGAATATGATTGTGCAAAATTTAAGGTTTATCATTTTGATATGTACCGAGTTACAAACTGGGATAGCCTTGAATCCACGGGCTTTTTTGACTACTTGGATACCGGAGTTATGATAATTGAGTGGAGCGAAAATATTGAAAATGCTTTGCCGAAAGATATTATTAAAGTGACGATTCAAAAAGAAAGTGATGAAAACAGACGCAAAATTGAAATTGAGGGGATAGAGTTACTTGAGGATTCTAGCTGTTGATTCAGCTTCTAAAACGGCATCAGCAGCTGTTTTAGAAGACAATAATATAATAACAGAATTTTTCATGAACGCCGGTTTGACTCACAGTCAAACGTTAGCGCCGATGATTGATTCTGCACTTAAAAACAGCAAAATAAGCCTGAAAGAGATAGATATTTTTGCCGTGACTTGCGGCCCGGGTTCATTTACAGGGCTTAGAATCGGAATGTCTACAGTTAAAGGCATGGCGCTTGTATTGGATAAGCCGTGTGTTCCGGTTTCGTCACTTCGTGCAATGGCTTATAATTTTCTAGGGGAATCGTGTATAGTCTGTGCGTGCATGGATGCAAGGCGTGAACAGCTTTATAATGCTATTTTTGAAATTAACGATAATAAAGTCATTAGGTTAACTGAGGATAGAACCATTGCCGCTTCGGAACTGGTAGAGGAACTGAAAAATTGCAAAGATGAAATAAAATTAGTTGGTGATAGAGCGGTTTTGTGCTATAATAACTTTTTGGACAGTGCTGATTATGAAAATGTAAGCGTTGTGCCAGAAAGGAGTCGTTACATAAAGGCGTCCGGGTTGGGTCTGGCGGCCTTGGATGAATATCAAAAAGGGAATATTGTCAGCGCGGAAGAGTTAACGCCTGTATATGAAAGGAAAGTATAATGCAAAAGTTTTTAAAAGCTGTGGGAGTTGGCTTGGTGGCTGTATTACTCTATCTTTTGGATAGCTGCATTGCACCGTTTTTAATTTCAGGGGCCAGTTTTTTATGGATAGCATTTGTGTATTGGGGAGTTTTTTCTCAATCAACATTAAAGGATAGATTAGAAGCCATTCCAGGATTAATAACTGGATTTTTTTGTGCCCTCCTGATGAGTTTTATAGGAGGAGCAGTTGGCGGGGAATTGGAATTTGGGAATATTATAATTGTTCTGGGAGTAGTTCTTGGAGTATTTTTAGTCAATGTTCTGGTTATGCTTGTTTGCGGGGATAATAAATTCAAACTTGGTAATGTGCCGTCAGTGTTTACTTCGATTGCGATGGCGTTTTCCGGCGCAGGCAAGGGTTTAATTCTTACTGACTGGAAGCTGCTTTTAATAATTTTCATTTATGGTATAATAGGGTTATTTGCAGGATGGGCCGTGCAGTGGTTCAATAACAAAGTCACAAAAGGAGAACCAACATGATAGCTATCGGTGCTGACCATGCCGGACTTGAACTTAAAGAAGAGATAGTAAAATATTTAGAAGAAAACAACATTGAATATAAGGATTTCGGTACTTTTAATACAGATTCTTGTGATTACCCGTTGATTGCAGAAGCCGTGTGTAAGTCGATTATTACCGGAAAAAGTTCAAAAGGAATTTTGATTTGTGGTACGGGAATTGGCATATGTATTGCCGCTAACAAGATAAAAAATATAAGGGCAGCACTTTGTGTGAACGAGCTGTCTGCCGAAAGAGCAAGAAGTCACAACGATGCCAACGTAATTTGTATGGGAAGTAAGTTTGTGAGCATCGATGAAGCAAAAAAAATGGTAAATATATTTTTAAACACAAATTTTGAAGGCGGCAGACACGCCAAAAGAGTCAATCAAATAACAGAAATTGAAAATAAAAATTAAGGAGAAAATTTATGGAACCGAACAAAAACATTTTAATAATGAACCATCCTTTAATACAGCACAAAATAGCATTTTTAAGGGATAAAAATACAGGTCCTAAAGAATTTCGCGAATTTATCAGTGAAATTACAATGCTAATGTGTTATGAAGCCCTCAGAGATTTGCCTTTAAATGAAATAGAAGTCGAAACTCCTATAGCGACCGCAAAAGCAAGAGTGCTTGATGAAAAAGATATGGCATTTGTTCCTGTCCTGCGGGCCGGCATAGGTATGGTAGATGGTGCGCTGAAATTAATGCCTATTGCAAAGGTGGGGCATATCGGACTTTATCGTGACCCTGAAACTTTGAAGCCGGTTGAATATTACAGCAAATTGCCGAGTGAAATGAATGAACGCCATGTTATAGTTCTTGACCCAATGCTGGCGACAGGTGGCTCGGCCATTGACGCTATTACCATGGTGAAAAAAACGAACCCGAAAAGCATTAAATTTATGTGCATCATGGCGGCTGATTATGGCATTGAAGCCTTGCATACGGCGCATCCGGATGTTCCGATTTATTGTGCGGCTAAAGATGAAAGCCTTAATGACCATGGTTATATAGTACCGGGCCTTGGAGATGCGGGAGATAGAATTTTCGGTACAAAGTGAGGCCTTTTATTATAATGTTTACGATTTTTAAATCAAAAAAGCGTATTTTATTATTTTTATTTTTTGTGTGCTTTGGTTTTATCCAAAATATGTCAGTATTTGCAAAAGAGGAAGATAAGCAAGAATTCGTTCAAACTGAAGTTGACTGTATTTTTTCTGTTGGCAGTGCGTGTAGGCCAGCTCAATATCTTAGAGAACATGGATTTCGTTTTCAAGCTGCTCCGCTTGACTGGATGATGAAATATTCACTTGAAACAGTGAGTCATTTAATTGAAACAAAATTTACAGCTTTTTTTGAAAAAATAGAAAAAATTCCTAATGAAATTTGTGGTAATCATATAGCTGTTAAAGATACTAAAAATGAAATAACGTCCGTACATCATTTTAAAAAAGACAATTGTTTAGAAGAAGAGCATAAGAAATTCAGAGAAATGATGTTGGGCAGAGCAAACAAAGTTGACGAAATTTTTAAAAAATCAGATTCTATCGGATTAATATGTAATAGGCAAAAAACCACTTTAAAAGAATTCAAAAGATTTATAAGAAAATTCAGCAAAGTTTATCCAAAGAAAAAGATCACCCTAATTAATATAAGGAGTGATGATGTTGAGGGTATGGTCCAAAATGTTTTGTTTGAAAGCAAGAATAAAAATTTAAAAATTCTGGAGTTTGTTTTTTTGGAATCCGACGCAAAATGGACGGGTAATGCTGATGCATGGAAAGAAGTTATGAGTTCAATTAAATTAAGAAAGAAAATTTTTAAAAATTTATATAATATTAAAGCAGAATTTTAAATTTTGAATCTAGTTAATTAGTGCAAGGAGAAAATCATGAAAAATATAAAAGATGTTATCTGGGGGTTTATCAAAAGATACAGAAAATATGCATTGTTTTTTTGTGATTTTTTGCTGTGGAATATATCCTTTTATATTTCGTTTGTTATTAACAGGAACAATTTTGCTATTTCCGGACTGGAAGAAACGTTTGCGAAATATCTTGTAATAGTAAATGTTTGTTTTTCGATAATTTTTATAATTTTCAAACTTTATGATAAAATCTGGCGCTACGCTGATATTGAAGATTTCTTTTATGCCGGAATAGCAACATTTTGCGCAAATTTTGCGTTTTTTGCAATAACGATACTTTCCAACATGAATATGGGTATGCGAATGTATATCCTGTTTTTGTTAACGTCCACTGTGGCTATATTTATGTTTAGAATTTTGTATAGAGTCAACAGGCTTCTTGATAACGTTTCATTAGAAGATACTCAAAATAAAAAACGTCTGTTAATAGTTGGCGCGGGAGAATTAACTGCTTCTGTACTTCGTGAAATTGCAAAACATTCTGCAAATGAATATCTTCCTATATGCGTTGTGGACGATGACAGAAGTAAAATTGGTCGTAGGATTTCAGGCATTAAAGTTGAAGGCTCAACGTATGAAATTCCTGAACTATGCGAGAAAATGAATATTGAAGTTGTGCTTTTTTCGATATCACACATTACTACTCTGGAAAGACGCCGCATATTGGACATCTGTGCAAAAACAAATCTTGAAGTACGAATAATTCCAAGTTTATATGAAGTTGCTACCACAGGAATGTCCATTACATCTGCGATTCGGCGTGTTAAAGTTGAGGATTTGCTCGGCCGTGAATCGATCATATTTAACAAGCAGCTTTATGGAGATTATTTAATAGGCAAGACAGTTTTAGTAACAGGCGGTGGGGGTTCCATTGGCGCAGAGTTGTGCCGTCAGATTGCTAAAACAGGCCCAAAAAAGCTTATAGTTTTAGATGTTTATGAAAATAACGCTTATGATATTCAGCAGGAGCTGAAAATGCGGTATGGCGACAAACTTGATTTGTCTGTTGAAATCGCAACAGTTTGCGATATTGGAGAGCTCGAAGCGATTTTTCAGGCCGAAAATATTGATGTGGTTTTCCACGCTGCAGCGCATAAACACGTTCCGCTAATGGAAAAGAATGTGATTGAAGCTGTGAAAAATAACGTTTTCGGGACTCTTAACGCCGCTAAGTGTGCGGATAAATATAACGTCAAAAAATTTGTTATGATTTCCACTGATAAAGCTGTGAATCCGACTAGCGTTATGGGCGCCACGAAGCGCATGTGCGAAATGCTTGTGCAGACTATGGACGAAACAAGTAAAACGGAATTTGTGGCTGTCAGATTTGGCAATGTGCTTGGTTCTAACGGTTCAGTGATCCCTCTTTTTGAGGAGCAAATCAAAAAAATGGGTCCGATAACCGTGACTCACGCTGAAATAATAAGATATTTCATGACAATACCCGAAGCAGTTTCACTTGTTTTAACGGCAGGCGGATTGGCTTGGGGCGGAGAAATTTTTGTCCTCGATATGGGGGACCCAATAAAAATAAAAGACTTGGCAGAAAATCTGATAAGACTTTCAGGGTTTATTCCGCATGAAGATATTAAAATTGAATATACCGGTTTGAGACCGGGTGAAAAGCTTTATGAAGAGCTGCTTATGGACGAAGAAGGTATTCAAAAGACTGAAAATAAAAAAATATACATCGGCCGGCCGATTAAAGTAGACGAAGAAATATTTGAAAAGAATCTTGATTTATTGGAAAAAATTTGTACTAATGGCAGCGATTCTGAAGCTGAAGAGGCACTTTTGAAAATCGTCCCAACGTTTAGCCGAAAATAAAACCTAATTTAAATGTTTTTTCTTAATTGCAAGATTTGCAAGTTCGTCACATCGCTCATTTTCCGGATGGCCTGCATGACCTTTTATCCATTCCATTTTCACTTCGTGGATTTCAAGTAATTTTAAAAGTTGTTCCCATAAATCCGAATTTTTTGCCGGTTGTTTTTTGTTTTTAATCCAACCGTTTTGCTGCCATTTTGTTGCCCAGCCATTTTTGATTGCATTACAAACGTATTGTGAATCGCTGTAAATAGTGATTTTGCAAGGCTGCTTTACTAATTTCAGTGCCTTTATTAAAGCCGTAATTTCCATGCGATTATTTGTGGTATGTTCTTCGGTACCTGAAATTTTCTTTTCATAAACTCCATGTCTGAGTATTGCTCCCCATCCGCCGGGTCCGGGATTCCCGTGGCATGCGCCGTCGGTATATATTTCTATGTTTTTCAAAATTTTGCCTCCAAAATAATATGTGTAAGTTTAGGTGAAAATATTGGTAATAATAAAAGTCAAGATATTTTTTCTGGAAAGTGTTGACATATTTATTAATAAGATATATAATTAAAGTAACTTTGTTGTACGGGGTTTAGTTTTAACTTTTGTATTCGGATTAATTTAATACATTTTCAGCGACTGATTAGTTCAGGTTAACTGAACTCGTTTGCTGTTTTAATTTAATCAAAAAAATTTAGGAGGTAATTTTGTGACGGATAATTTCAAACAAGAAAACAATGACTTGGAGGTAAAAAAACCTATCAAAAAAATAATTGATAACACTAAATCAAAAGTGTCTAACATTAAAAATTATAATACTAATTCAAAAATAAAGGAAACAGGTAATTTCAAAACACAAAAGGGACAAATTAAAAAACCGAATACAGGAGCCAAAATAAAAACTGAAAACCAAGCCCCAAGAACCGCTTTAACGGCGGCACACAACAGAAACAATCCATCGGTGCATAGGACACCTGATAGCAGACACAACAAAGCGGTAAAAGCACCCGCAATGAAGGTTGTGTTTTTAGGCGGACTGAATCAAATCGGTAAAAACATTACAGCATTTGAATGTGGAAATGATATTATCATAGTTGACTGCGGGATGTCCTTTCCTGATGGCGAAATGCTTGGTATTGACTTGGTTATACCGGATTTTTCATATCTTGAAAGCAATAAAGAAAGAATCAGGGGTTTAGTTGTAACTCACGGTCACGAAGACCATATTGGTGCGATTCCGTATCTTTTGAGTAAGATAAATGTTCCGATTTACGGTACACCACTGACGATTGGCCTTGTAAGCGGTAAACTCAAAGAAAACCGCTTATTGAATGGTGCAAAACTGACAACCTGTGCATTTGGACAGAAAATCAAACTCGGTTGTATGGAGGTTGAATTCATACATGTCAATCACTCTATTCCCGATGCCGCGGCATTGGCGATTAAATCTCCGGCTGGCACGATTGTTCACACGGGTGACTTTAAAATCGACTGTACGCCGTCCAGAGGTGAAATGATTGATTTGTCAAGATTTGCGGAACTTGGGCGCGAGGGCGTTCTTGCGCTTATGGCAGACTCCACAAACGCCGACAGGCCGGGATATACTCCAACTGAGAGTAAAATTGACGAATCTTTTGGAATGCTGTTTCAGAAAGCGAAGAATAAGAGAATTATTATCGCAACGTTTGCGTCAAATCTTGGCAGGATTCAGCAGGTTATTAATTGTGCGGTGAAATACGGCAAAAAAGTGGCGTTTTCCGGACGCAGTATGATAAATTATGTTACCATTGCGCACCAGATGAAGTATCTTGACGCGCCTGACGGTATAATTATAGATATAGATTTAATCACGAAATATGAAAAAAATGAAGTGGTGCTCGTTACAACGGGAAGTCAGGGAGAGCCTATGTCTGCACTGCATAGAATGGCTTTTTCCGAGCATAAAAAAGTAGATGTTGGTCCGGAAGATTTCATAATAATGTCTGCAACCCCGATTCCCGGTAATGAGAAAACTGTTGGTGCGGTTGTAAATGAGCTGATGAAACTCGGTTGCGAAGTTATTTATGAATCCATTTACGAAACTCACGTTTCCGGTCATGCGTGTCAGGAAGAACTCAAATTAATGCAGGGAATTATTAAACCGAAGTATTTTATCCCGGTTCACGGTGAGCGCAAGCATTTGGCAAAGCATGCGGGGCTTGCGAAAATGATGGGAATGCCTGATAAAAATGTGTTTGTTGGCGACACCGGAGACGTGTTAGAGATAAACCAAAATCACATGAAAAAGACCGGTACTGTGCCACTTGAACTCATTCTTGTAGATGGAATAGGAGTCGGCGATGTTGGAAGCATAGTCCTGCGTGACCGTAAACATCTTGGTCAGGATGGTTTGATAGTTGTTGTTGCAACTTTGGATTCGTCCGATAGGCACGTTATTGCGGGGCCGGATATAGTTTCAAGGGGATTCGTATATGTGCGTGAATCCGAGCATCTTATAGAAGAGGCCAGAAAGTTAACGTTGAAAGTACTTGAAAGCTGTGCAGACAGCAAAACGCGCGACTGGGCCTTAATGAAAACTAAAGTCCGTGATGAACTTTACAGGCTTTTCCATAACCGCACAAGAAGGAACCCTGTGATTCTCCCAATAATTATGGAAGTTTAGATTTAGTTAATAAAATAGTTTTTTGTGCTAGCAAAAATTTGAATATAAAAGTATAATATTTTCGGGTGGTGATTTCCTTTGAGTAAAAAAGCCATTTCGATATATCCGATTTTACTTGTCATGATGAGCGTCATGACTTTGATGAATCTTGCAATTTTGCCTCTTAGTGTGCCGTTGTTTTTTATAAACATGGGTATTGTGGCTGTGCTTTTTGCACTGATTTTTGTTGTTATCAAAAATTATAAAAAATATGTTGTGAGTATTTCTCAAAGCGTTCAAAATCTTATCAAAGGCAACGCATCCGACATTTTGGAGAGTATACCAATTCCCGTAGTAATTGCGGATAAAGCAAATAAAATTTTGTTTTACAATTCGGTTTTTAAAACGAAACTACTTTCCGATAAAGAGTTTTTGGAATTGAGCATAAATGAATTTCTTCCCAGAGCAACTGTTGAGAGTATTTTATCTTCGAAAAACGGAACGGAAGTAACTTACAGCAATCGTAAGTATAACGTTTTTGCGGAAAATATTGAAAATTTTACAATTTTTTATTTTGTTGACACCACTAAATATAAAAATATGCGGCAGGAATATGTTGATAGTCGTCCGTGCGTAGGGTTTGTTTTATTTGATAACCAGGACGAACTCAAACAAAACGCCACGGATGAGCAAAGCCTGCATATTGCGATCACTGTCGAGGATTTGCTGGGTGAGTGGATTAAAAATGTAGGCGGAGTTATAAAAAAGCTTAGAGATGGCAAGTTTATGGTGATTTTTGAGAGCAGACATTTAAAAAATTTTATTCAGGAAAAATTTAAAATTTTGGATAAAATACATACTGCTAAAATTGATGAGCTCAGATACGCAACTATTTCAATGGGCATAAGCCGCGGTGCAAAAACACTTTTGGAGTCTGCGCAGTGGGCAAAAAATGCGCTTGATATGTCTTTGGGACGTGGTGGAGATCAAGTTACAATCAAAAACAACAACTCGTATGAGTTTTTCGGCGGAACGTCTCAGGGGCTGGAAAAGCGCAGTAAAGTGCGAACAAGAATTGTCGCCATGGCACTTTTAGAGCAAATCAGGCTGTGTGACAGAGTGTTTATTATGGGGCATCGCTTTTCGGATTTTGACAGCATAGGTGCTGCGGCAGGACTTTGGAGCGTTTGCACAAAGACAGTAAAGAAACCGGTTTATATAGTTGTAAACAAGGAGCAATCTTTAGCTAAGTCTGCGATTAATCATTTAAAAAAATCCGTTTCTGCAGAAGTGTTTATCACTCCTGAAAAGGCGAAATCTCTTGCAACGGAAAAATCCTTTCTTATAATCGTGGATATACACTCGCCAAGCTTTTTGGAAAGCGAAGAGTTATATAAATTGTGCGAAAACGTCGCTGTGATTGACCATCATCGCATGACAGTAGATAAAATTTCAAATTCGGTTATATTTTTCCACGAGCCGTTTGCGTCCTCGGCTTGCGAAATGGTAACAGAATTGTTGCAGTACATGGGTGATAAGTCGCTGAAAAAAGCTGAAGCGGAATGTCTGCTTTCAGGCATTATGCTAGATACTAAAAATTTCTTTTTGAAATCCGGAATACGCACATTTGAAGCTGCTGCATACCTTAAGAAAAAGGGTGCGGACAGCACTGAAGTCAAAAAAATGTTCGCGAATTCCATGGATGCGTACAAAACAAAATGTAAGATAGTCGAAAACGCTAAAATTATCGAAAGTTGTGCTATAGCTAAAGCAGAAGGTGTTACGAGTAATTTGAAAGTCCCTTGTGCGCAGGCGGCCGATGAACTTCTGGATATAAAGGGAGTCAAACCATCATTTGTTATATTTCAAGATGAAAATGCGGTTAACATTTCCGCAAGGTCCGCCGGAGAAATCAACGTGCAAGTTGTTATGGAAGCTTTAGGCGGAGGCGGGCATCATACCATGGCAGCCGCGCAAATGTTTGGCATAACCATAAATGATGCGGAAG
>CAYJIV010000011.1:7785-15124 GCA_964370325.1 uncultured Eubacteriales bacterium | reverse complement strand
CACGAAAACAAAACAGTTAGCACGAAATTTGAAAGGGCTATTGGTATCAGGATAAATCTGTTAGCAAAATGTATTTGGTGGTTTTTTGGTGGCAAAGATAAAAATTTACAAACTGTTTTAAAAATCAAAAACCGCCTAAATGGCGGTGTAATCGGATTTAAACTGGTGAGCCATCGGGGACTCGAACCCCGGACAACCGGATTAAAAGTCAGGTGCTCTACCAACTGAGCTAATGGCCCTCAAAAAATAAAATGGCTGGGGTGGCTGGATTCGAACCAACGAATGACGGAGTCAAAGTCCGTTGCCTTACCACTTGGCGACACCCCAAGGTAAGTGATAATTATAGTGGGGTGGATAATCGGATTCGAACCGACGGCCTCCAGAGCCACAATCTGGCGCTCTAACCAACTGAGCTATATCCACCATGTTATGGCACGCTGGAAGGGATTCGAACCCCTGACCTACTGCTTAGAAGGCAGTTGCTCTATCCTGCTGAGCTACCAGCGCAAGTGGTCATACTATGTTTATGTGATATAAATTACACAGTTGGAGCGGATGATGGGAATCGAACCCACGCTATCAGCTTGGAAGGCTGAAGTTCTACCATTGCACTACATCCGCGTATACCGATCCCTTTTGCTCTGACTTTTCTGCACAATGCTTTAATATTTTAGGTTTGTTGTTCACTAACAACAAACGCAATTTTATCATAATAATTTTTATGTGTCAATATTAATTTTTACATTTTTTTGGAATCAAGTCTTAAGAATTGACTTCTAACTAATATCCCAATAAATATTGTTTCTTAAATGTATTGCATATGTTACACTTTTTATTTGTATATATTACATAATTATGAATCGTTGAAAGCAGTATCTATTTTTCGTAATAATTAAAATTAAACTGTGCATAAAATAGAGTAAAAAAAACAGCATAAATGAGAGGAAGATTTGTATGCCAAATTATCAAGGTGTGAATCCTACATTTACAGGAAGGGGTCGCTTGCAAATTGATGCACTTGCCAGTAGTATAGGAACACCTGCAGAAGGTGCTAAAATTCAAATAATGCCAAAAGGTGACAAAGATAACGTAATTGAAGAACTTATCTCAGACTCTTCTGGGCAAACGCCTACCTTGGATTTACCTGCCCCACCTGTGGATTTTTCTATGGATCCTTCAGGGCAAAAACCGTACAGTGAGTATGACATTAATGTTACTATGGAAAGCCATGAAACGGCATATGTTTCCGGTATTCAAATTTTGGCAGACACTGCTTCTTATCAATATGTGAATTTGAATCCACTGCCACTAAACAATGTCAATGAAACTCGAAATACAAATATAGTGGAGCATACTCTTTGGGAAACTTTTCCGCCAAAAATCCCAGAAGAGGATACGAAACCACTTCATGAATCAACCGGTTTTGTAGTGCTTCCTGAACCAGTTATTCCCGAATTCATAATTGTCCATGCGGGTGCACCAACAAATGCTTCCGGAAATAATTATTGGGTTCCTTTTAAAGAATACATCAAAAATGTTGCTAGCTGTGAAATCTATGCAACGTGGCCAGAAGAAACAATCAAAGCTAATGTTTTTGCTATTATTTCTTTTACATTAAACAGAGTCTACACAGAGTGGTACCGGAGGCAAAGGCTACAATTTTACAATTACGAATTCTACTGCTTATGATCATGCCTTTACTTATAATCGAAATATTTTTGAAGAAATATCGAGAATTGTAGACGATATATTCACAATGTATATCACAAAACCAGATATTCGCCAGCCACTTTTAACGCAATATTGTGATGGGAAAAATGTTACTTGCCCCAATTGGATGACCCAATGGGGGTCTAAAACATTGGGTGACCAAGGTTATTCAGCTATTGATATTCTTAAGCGTTACTATGGCTATGATATTTATATGATGCAGGCAACTAAAGTGGCTGGAGTGCCTTCGTCTTATCCGGGAACTACTTTGCAAATGGGTTCAAACAGTTCAAATGTTCGTGTTATACAAGAGCAGCTTAATACCATCTCCAACCATTATCCGGCAATTAATAAAGTTCCTGCAGATGGCATTTTTGGAGAAAGCACAAGAAAAGCAGTTGAAACTTTTCAGCGTATATTTCACCTTTCGGTTGACGGAATAGTCGGGCCGGCAACTTGGTATAAAATATCTAATATTTATGTGGCTGTTACTAAAATAGCTGAGCTTAAATGACTAAGTCGACTATACAAAGTCCGTTAGAGCAACTGAACGGGTCCCAAATAATGATTACTTGATCTAATTTGTTACCTAATATTTAACCAAACTTCATAATTATAAATTTGCAATTCTTTGAAAAAGTTAATATAATAAATTCACGAGGTATTGTGCATTGAAACAGGAAGTGTATAATCGCTTCCGTTTTTATTATTATTTTAGTTATAAAAGGAGATTTGCATTTTTGAAATTACTCAGCATTGGCTTTGGTAGTATGATATCACAGCAAAGAATAATATCAGTTATAAATCCTGATTCTGCACCGATTAAACGTCTTATACAATCCGCTAAAAAGAATGATAATTTAATCGATGCAACATGTGGCAGAAAAACACAAGCAGTGATTTTGATGGATAGTGGTCATATTATACTTTCCGCTTTTTCTCCAGACGCAATTTCAGGGCGTACCGAAAAAAACGCTGTGTCTTAAAATTAAACTTTGAAAAAACAGGGAGATGTTTAAAATATTTTGAATCAAAAAAGGGGATTATTAATAGTATTTTCTGGTCCATCAGGTGTGGGAAAAGACTCCATATTAAAAAAAGTTATAACAAGTAAAGGAAATTTAAAATTATCAATATCCTGTACAACACGTGTTCCAAGAGATGGGGAAATTGACGGTAAAGACTATTATTTTATAACAAAAAAAGAATTCATGGGTATGGCCGCGAAAGGGGAAATGCTTGAGTATGCTTGTTACTGTAAAAATTATTATGGCACTCCACTATCAAAAGTCAAAGAAGAATTATCTAGAGGCAACAATGTGATTTTAGAGGTTGAAGTTAAAGGCGCAATGCAAGTTATGCAAAAATTTCCTGATGCTGTGAGTATATTTGTTGTACCGCCCACTTTAAGTGATTTGCGTAAACGTATTAAAAATAGAGGGACAGATGCACCAGAAGAAATTGAAAACAGAATTTTTGAAGCCAAAAGAGAAATTAATATGGCTAAAAAGTATGAATATATTATAGTTAATGATGTAATTGATAAATGCGCAGAAAATATCTTAAAAATTTTGGAAGTGGAACATATGAAATCTTTCAGAATGAAAAATATTATTAACGAGGTGTTGGAAAAATGAGTAAGTTATCTGTTGATGACATGTTAAGTGGAAGATCTAGCCGCTATGCACTGGCAATTGCGGTTGCTAAAAGGGCAAGAGAAATTACAGAGAAAAGTATTTTAAATGGCGAAGTAATGGAAGAAAAAGCTGTTAATTTGGCAATTAAGGATATTGAAAACGGGAAATATGCAATTATTCAACCTGATTAAAAAAATGCAATTTAAACAAAAAATTATATAAATACTTGACAATATTGTTTTGCTTTAATATAATAATATAATCATTATATTAAAGGAGTTGTTTTTATATGGCGTTAAAATTACCCACCATCATTGTAAAGGATGTAAAAACCGCATTTATGTCTGAAAAAGATGCCAAACAAATGGTTGAAAAAGCTAATGCGCTCTTAAAAAAAATAAATGATAATGTTGGAGTGTTAGACCAATGGAAAGATGCAGTCGATTCTTTCAGCGTGATTTCAAAGCAATATTTTTTCATTAAAAATAAATTGGATGAATTTTATAAAAATGGGAAATATAAACCTGAAAGCAGTTCTGGTAGATTTTTTTCGTATATAAACATTACAAAATACAACAACGTGCAATTTGCGATACAATCTTTAGGAGAATCTTCCGGATTGAATACTGCATCAAAATTTGACAAGCCTGCACTAACTCAAGAAAATGTAGATGCTATATACAAAGATCTTACAAGTAAAAAATATAATTTCAAAAAATTTATGCAAGAAATTCTTAATTACGAAAAAACAATTAATATGGCAATCAGTAACATAAAATCGGCAGTAGAAAAATCCAACAACAATGTAAAAAAACTAAATGAATTTTTACCTATTAAAATTTTAATCGCAAAAATTGCTGTGGACAAAGTTCAACTATATTTCGACAGCCTTTATAGTTATCTTATACCGGAAAATATTCAGAAAAATATAGAAATTGGTAGCAGAGTGTCAGTTCCGTTTGGTAAAGGTGACAATTGTAGGCAGGGACTGGTGTTTGAAATATCTGACGAACAAGTTGATTTTAATAAATTAAAAAATATTTGTGCGGTTCTGGATCCAGAACCGCTTGTTAGTGTTGAAATGCTTGAGCTTATTAAATGGATGAAAAATCAATTTTTTTGTACATATTTTGAAGCGGCCAAGCCTGTGCTTCCACCTGGAATTAACTCGGAAAATTCTAAAACAATAGGGGATAGACTCGTCAAAACTGTGAGTATCATCCCTGAGATGCAAAACATTAAATTAACAACAAAACAAAAATTGATTTTTGACTACCTTGCCAATTTAAAAGGTGCGGCTGTAAAGGAAATTTGTTATTTCACAGGTGTTAGTTCCGCATTAGTTAATTCTATGATAAAAAAAGGCATTCTTAAATGTGAACAAATTTGTGAATATCAAAGTCCGAAAGATGAAAATTGTGATGGTTTAAAACATGCAGATAAAATTAATTTGAATCAAGAACAAACACAAGTTTTTGAAAGAATGCTTAATGATTGCAAAGAACTAAAACATCAAATTTCTCTTATTCACGGTGTTACTGGAAGCGGAAAAACAATGGTCCTTTTAAAGCTCATAGATTACATAATTTCAATTGGCAAAGATGTGATTTTTATGGTCCCTGAAATTGCTTTGACCAGTCAGTTTATTGCGCTTTTTAAAGGCAGATATGGTAACAAAGTTGCGGTGTTTCATAGTGGACTTTCTAGCTGGAAGCGGCTTGACGAGTGGAAACGCGTTAAAAATGGTGAGGCAAAAATTGCTATTGGTACGCGCAGTGCAGTGTTTGCTCCGTTTGAAAACCTAGGACTTGTAATTATGGATGAAGAGCAAGAATATACATATAAATCTGATGCGGCGCCAAGATTTCACGCAAGAGATGTTGCGAAACACAGATGCCAGATTAACAATTGTGCACTTATTTTATCCTCAGCAACGCCATCATTGGAAAGTTATCAAATGGCTAAAACAGGGAAATATAAACTATACACGTTGAAAAAACGATATGCTAATGTGCAGTTACCGGAAGTTAAAGTTATTGATATGAATTCTGGTTTGCCGGGAAATGTAAGCAGCCAATTTAGTCCTGAGCTATTAGATGGAATTAAAGATAATATAAAATATGGGCAACAATCAGTTTTATTGTTAAACAGAAGGGGTTATCACACATTTGTTAAGTGCGGTATGTGTAGAGAAATTGCTATGTGCCCAAACTGCAATATTTCACTAAATTTTCACTCTGCCAATAACAGGCTTATGTGCCACTATTGTGGTTATTCATGTGATTTTTTGTCAAAATGCCCAGTGTGCGGTGATAAGCGGCTTCAATATAGCGGAACAGGGACTCAAAAAGCGGAAATTTTACTTGCTGAGGCTATTCCAGGTATAAAAATTTTACGAATGGACGCGGATAGCACAGTTTCAAAAAAATCATTTGATGAAATGTTTAAAAAATTTGCTGACGGAGAATATAATGTCTTGCTCGGTACTCAGATGGTTTCCAAAGGACTAAATTTTCCGAATGTAACGCTGGTGGGGATTTTATCTGCTGATCAGATTCTTTATAGCGACGATTTCAGAAGTTATGAAAGAGCTTTTTCGCTTATGACGCAGGTGATTGGCAGGTCAGGCCGCGGGAATTTACCTGGCCAGGCAATTATTCAAACATTTACGCCGGAAAATCAAATAATTAATATGGCTGCAGCGCAAGACTATGAGGCGTTTTTTGACAGTGAGATAAAAATAAGGCAAACCATGCTTTATCCACCTTTCGTGGATTTGTGTATTATCGGTTTCGTTGGGATAAATGATTTAAAAACCTACAATGCATGCACGAATTTTTTTGAAAAATTTAAACAGTATGTGGCTGAAAACCACAGTGATCTACCACTTAGGGTTTTTACCCCAACTGCTATGGGAGTGAAAAAAGTCTGCGGAAAATACAGATATAAAATCATTATAAAATTTAAAAACAATAAAAAATTCAGAGAAATGCTGCATAAGTTTTTGATAGAATATGGCTTGAATTCAAAACTTCAAAATATAAAAATCTTTGTTGATATGAACCCTGATATGATTTTATAATAATTTTGAAGCTAATTAAATCAAGATAAATCATTATTCGGTATGCAAGGGTGTAAGGCTGTCAAATCAAGCTTAAAAAGTTGGTATATTTATGAAATTTTCAAGTAAAACTATGAACCTGAACTTTAAAGACGCTGTGGGATATTTAACTTTCAAAGAACTTGAAAGATACTCGTTTATTAAGCATGCCTTTTCTACTAGATTAGGTGGAGTGAGCAAAAACGAATATAAATCTTTGAATTTGAGTTTTTTAAAAACTGAAAGTCCCCAAGAAACAATTGAAAATTATAAAATTATGTGTGATGCAGTTGAGTTTGATTATGAGTCTTTAGTATTGTCATCTCAAGTACACGAAAATAAAATTAGAGTAGTAACATTTAAAGATATGGGAGCAGGACTTACCAGACCGCAAGATGTTAAAGGTATAGATGGATTGGTTACGAATGTTCCCGGCATAACTTTAGTAACAATGCATGCAGATTGTCCGTCCATATTTATGTTTGATCCGGTTAAAAAAGCTGTTGGTCTGGCGCACGCCGGCTGGAGAAGTACGGTGAAAAAAATAGGCCCTGAACTTGTCAGGGCATTTGTTCAAAATTATAATTCTTCAGCGAAAGATTTAATTTGCGCCGTTGGTCCGGGGATATCCAAATGCTGTTTTGAAACTTCAAAAACTATACTGCCCGAATTTGAAAAATTAAATCTAACTGGAAACTATATTTATGAACCTAGCAGCAAATGCGCTGATAAAGTCAATATAGACTTGATGGAAATTAACAGGCAGTCATTGATTAAAAGTGAAATTTCTCCTGAAAACATACATATTTCAGACATATGCACTATGTGTAATCATGGCCTTTTATTTTCGCACAGATTCACAAATGGCAAGCGCGGTAATAATGCTGCAATG
>CAYJIV010000011.1:6047-7773 GCA_964370325.1 uncultured Eubacteriales bacterium | reverse complement strand
TTTGTATTGCAAAATAAAATTTACCGAAATGTACGGTAGATGCCCTTTTAAGTATGCTATAATTACGATAAACATATATATTAATAAAATGCTTTTGAAAGGCGTAGCTTTTTGATATGAATCTTAATGAAATTATTAAAAATTTGCAAATTAGTAAGATCACAGGCCCAACGGACATTGAAATTTCAGATATAATTTATGATTCTCGTAAAACTATACCCGGCTGTATTTTTGCCTGTCTGGAAGGATTTGAATCTGATGGACATAAATTTATAAACGATGCTGTTAATAGAGGCGCTAAAGCCATTGTGGTTCAAAAAGAAACAAACATTGCTGGAATAACAGTTATTTTAGTTAAAAACACAAGAAAAGCTTTGGCGGAAATGTCCGTAAATTTTTTCAAACATCCTGCGGATGAAATTACAACGATTGGAATCACCGGAACAAAAGGCAAAACAACCACTTCATTTATGATAAAATCCGTGTTAGAAGCAGCGAAAAATAAAGTCGGGTTAATAGGTACTCTAGGTGTAATAGCTGGAGATGAAACTATCAAACTTGATAATACTACGCCTGAATCATATGAAGTTCAGAAATATTTAAGACACATGGTTGAAAATGGTTGCAATTATGCTATTATGGAGACTTCATCTCGCGGACTTGAAATGAACAGAGTTGATGGATTTAATTTTAATTATGGTGTTTTTTCAAATTTTTCATCTGATCATATTGGAGGAAATGAACACAAGGATCTGGATGAATATTTAAATTGCAAAAGCCTGTTATTTAAAAAATGCGATGTTGGTTTTTTGAACAAAGATGATGAAAAATTTTCAGATATTATAAAAAATCACACTTGTAAAATCAAAACCTTTGGATTTGATAAATTTGCAAACTATACCGCTAGTGATGCAAAGCTTGTTTCAAACCCTGGCTGCATTGGTGTTGATTTTAAAGTAAGCGGAGAAATCGATTTAGATATACACGTTTCTATTCCCGGAAAATTCAATATTTATAACGCATTAGCTGCAATTTCAGTTTGTAATCATATTGGAATTGATTCTCACTACATAAAACAAGGTCTTGCAAAGGCTAAGGTCAAAGGTAGAGTCGAACCTGTTCATGTTTCAAATGAATTTTCCTTATTTATAGACTATGCACACAACTCATTTAGCATGGAAAACATTTTAATTACTCTAAGAGAATATGAGCCGAATCGACTTATAACTCTTTTCGGAGCAGGCGGGAATAGACCAAAAGCCAGAAGATATGAAATGGGTGAGGTGTCCGGAAAATTATCTGATTTGTCCGTTGTAACCACTGATAATCCGCGGTTTGAAGAACCCATGGAAATAATTGAAGACATAATAACAGGACTAAAACGGACAAACGGTAAATATACTATAATACCGGACAGAAAAGAAGCCATTAGATTTTGCATAGAAAATGCACAGCCGAATGATATTATAGTTTTAGCAGGTAAAGGTCATGAAGATTACCAAGAAATCAAAGGTATAAAGTATCATCTTGACGAGAGAGAAGTGATACAAAGTGTTTTAGCAAAATTTTCTGTTCATTAAGTTAAATTGTAAGTAAAATTAAAGGCAGTCAAGTGAGGTAAGCATGGAAATCATTAAAATATCAGAAATAATCGAGGCAACTCAAGGGAAACTGATTTCAGGAAATACAGACAGTATTGTAGCTTCAGTATGCATTGATAGCAGAA
>CAYJIV010000011.1:0-6037 GCA_964370325.1 uncultured Eubacteriales bacterium | reverse complement strand
TGTTTGTACCATTAATAGGTGAGACAGTAGACGCCCACAATTTTATTAATGATGCATTTGAGCTCGGTGCATCGGCTTCGCTTATTCAGGAAGGACATAAAAAAGACAACTTAATTGGCACAATAATTGAAGTCAAATGCACAAAAACAGCACTTCAGGATATTGCGAAATATTACAGAAAAAAATTCAAAATACCAATGATCGGTATTACGGGAAGCGTTGGAAAAACCACAACTAGAGAAATGATTGCTGCGGTACTGGACGAAACATTTAAAGTATTTAAAAATCCGGGGAATTTTAACAGTCAGATTGGATTGCCTCTTACAATTTTAAATTTGGACGCAAGCTATGATGTTGCTATTTTGGAAATGGGTGTGAGTAAAGTTGGAGAAATGGAAAAGCTTGCCGACATTGCAGATGTAGATATTGGTGTGATTACAAACATTGGTGTTTCTCACATTGAAAATTTCAAAAAAATCGAAACAATACGCGATGAAAAAATAAAAATAATCAAAAAAGATAAAGGAATATTTTATCTTAATGGCGATTCACCCTTGCTTGCAAATCTTCAGGATAATGTTTCGCAAAAAATCGTTTATTTTGGTATCAACGGGTCTTATCCTTATAAATGTGAAGATGTTTATTCAAATGAAGCTTCAACTAATTTTGTTTTAGTTACCGATGAATTTAAAGAAAACATTACAATTCCATGCCTTGGCATACACAATGTTTATAATTCACTTGTCGCAATTGCCATTGCGAAAGACATGGGCATACATATGGACGACATCAAAAAAGGCTTAAAAAAATTTAAAGGCCCCGGGATGCGCCAGCAAATTTCAAATATAAATGGGATCACATTAATAGATGATTCCTACAATGCAAGCCCGGATTCCGTAAAAAGTGCTGTTAGTGTGCTTCGAAACATGAAAGTAGTAGGCAAAAACGTCGTCGTAATGGCAGATATGCTCGAACTGGGCAGCGTTTCTGAAGATATACACTTTGAAACAGGAAGATATATTGCAATTGAAGGAATCGATGTACTGATAACAATAGGGGAGAAGGCAAAATTTTTATCCGATGGTGCGAAAATTGCAAATCAATCCATAGAAATTTTTCATTATAATTCCAATCAGGAAGCTTCCGAAAAATTGTTTTCAGTGCTTTCCAAAAATGATAAAGTTTTGATTAAGGGTTCCAGGGGAATGCATACTGAAGAAATTGTGAGTAGTTTGAAAAAACATTTCAAAAACTGAGCAAATTTGCTCAGTTGTTTGTTGGCACCCTCGATAGGAATCGAACCTATAATTGAGTCTTAGGAGGACCCCGTTATATCCATTTAACTACGAAGGCACACGGGTGGCTTCAGCTTTTTGAAACTCCATTGAAATTATAATAAAAATTCAAAAATTCATCAAGTGATATTTCTATGCCACAATTTTTGGATAGGCTTTACTAATGCCATTGCAACCAAAGTGGTTACAAGCATTTTTATAATATTAAATGGAATTGCTGCTGGCAAAAGAACGCGAGTTATCATTTCTCGCGAGCAACCAAGAAAATTAAGATAAAAGAAACAATTTAAAGGTGTTATGATAATTGTGTACATAATTACTCCCAGGAATAAGCCCAAAATTTTCCGGGAAGGTTTCGCATTTTCTTTGCAGAAACAACCTAAGGAAATCACCATAATTGCTGAGGTAACTCTAAGCGTAAAACCAACCAATCCAATGTTACTGAAAAATAGTGTTCGCAGTAAGTTTACAATGAATAAAACTGTTAATCCGGAGCCGGTTCCAAAAATTAAAGTTGATACAAACACAGGTATATCAGATAAATCTACTTTAAGGAAAGGAAGTACTGGAAAGATAGATATATGTCTACCTAAAAAACCAAGGATTATAGAAACAACAATAAATAAAGCATTATGAACAAGCATAAATATTCTGTTTCGTTTTGCTGGTAAATTTGTATTATTCATTAATTATAATTTTCATCTCCAATCTAATTTGCTAAGAAAAAGTGATATTTCTATGCCACAATTTTTGGATAGGCTTTACTAATGCCATTGCAATCAAAGTGGTTACAAGCATTTTTATAATATTAAATGGAATTGCTGCTGGCAAAAGAACGCGAGTTATCATTTCTCGCGAGCAACCAAGAAAATTAAGATAAAAGAAACAATTTAAAGGTGTTATGATAATTGTGTACATAATTACTCCCAGGAATAAGCCCAAAATTTTCCGGGAAGGTTTCGCATTTTCTTTGCAGAAACAACCTAAGGAAATCACCATAATTGCTGAGGTAACTCTAAGCGTAAAACCAACCAATCCAATGTTACTGAAAAATAGTGTTCGCAGTAAGTTTACAATGAATAAAACTGTTAATCCGGAGCCGGTTCCAAAAATTAAAGTTGATACAAACACAGGTATATCAGATAAATCTACTTTAAGGAAAGGAAGTACTGGAAAGATAGATATATGTCTACCTAAAAAACCAAGGATTATAGAAACAACAATAAATAAAGCATTATGAACAAGCATAAATATTCTGTTTCGTTTTGCTGGTAAATTTGTATTATTCATTTTTGTATTATTCCTCTCGATAACGACATATAAACATTAGAATTTTTAATTTATATTTCAACCTACCTCCACCTATACAAAATATTCATTTTGTATAGGTGGACCGTTCTTCTTGTTGATACAGATTTTAAATTGAAATTTCCAGTGCTTTGTTATATAGATCAAAATCAAACTCTTTTTTAATTTTTGATGTATCTCTTTTTATATCAAAATTCGTGATTTTATTATTTTGCATTGTGATTGCTTTATTTTTTGCTCCACTGGATAATAAATCAACAGCTTGACACCCCATTTGACTGGCTACAACTCTGTCCTGTACCGTTGGCGATCCACCACGCTGTACATAACTAAGTATGGTTGAACGTGCTGAAATGCCGGTTTCTTTTTCTATTTGCTTTGCGATTTCAACTGTTTTTCCTGCACCTTCAGCAACTATAACTATAAAATGCTTTTTCCCAATGCCTTGTGTAAATTTTATCCGCTCTATTACATCATACTTAAAATTATATTTCACTTCCGGTACTAATATTGCAGTTGCACCAACTGATAAACCTGTATGGACTGCTATGTCGCCACATTTTCGGCCCATTACTTCAACTACGTTACATTTTTCATGTGACTGTGCGGTATCCCTTATTTTATCCACCATTTCCATGGCTGTGTTTATCGCCGTATCAAATCCTATAGAATAGTCACTGCAGGTTACGTCATTATCAATCGTACCGGGTATGAACATACAGTTAATACCTGCATTTACAAGGCCACAGACTCCATTTAAGGAACCGTTGCCTCCAATAACTACAAGGCAATCAATTTTGGTTTTTTTAAAATTATCTACAGCTCTTTGAAAACCTTCCGAAGTTTCAAATTTAGGATCCCTACAACTGTAAAGAATCGTTCCTCCCCTGTGAATTATGTCAGAAACTGTTCTGAGGTTCATTTCGAACATATCGTCGTTTCTCAGACCACTAAAACCTCTTTTAATGCCAAATACTTTAATCTGCTTTGCAATTGCAGCTCTCGTAATCGCGCGCACCGCCGCATTCATTCCTGGGGCATCTCCCCCGCTTGTAAGTATTGCTAAACTTTTTATACTCAAAGTAAAATCCCCTTTAAATTGGAATCTATCTAAGTAATTGCAAGGTATCCTTTGCTATTGCCAGTTCTTCATTAGTTGGTATAACATAAATATCAAGTTTAGAACGATTGCTTGAAATTTTTTTCTCTAATCCTTCTTTGCTATTGTTATTCAAAGTTTCATCAATCTCTATATTTGCGAATGTTAAATTGTTGCATATGTTTTTTCTGTGTATGTAATGGTTTTCCCCTATTCCACCTGTAAACACTAACGCATCACAACCGCCTAGAACAAACATATAACCACCAATATATTTTGCAATTTGATATGCAAACATTTGCTGTGCTAAAATTGCGCGCTCGTTTCCGGAATTTGCAGCTTCAGTAATTTCCCTAGCGTCGTTTGAGACACCTGATATACCAAGCAACCCGGATTTTTTATTAAGAATTTTTTCGACTTCTGAAAGAGATAAACTTTCTTTTTGAGCTACGTGAGTGACTATAGACGGGTCAAGCGAACCTGAACGCGTCCCCATCATAAATCCACCTAAAGGCGTCAATCCCATGGTTGTATCAACAGCTTTTCCGCCATTTATTGCAGCAATTGATGCACCATTTCCCAAATGGCACGTTATTATTTTTAATTTAGATATATCCTTGCCCATAATTTCCGCACATCTGGTGCTTACAAATTTATGCGATGTCCCATGAAATCCATATTTTCTGATACCATGTTTTTCATAATATTCATATGGAATTGCAAACATGTATGCTTCTGGAGGTAGTGTTGAGTAAAATGCTGTATCAAAAACCGCAATTTGCGGAACGTTATTTCCAAATATTTTTTTACATGCAAGTATTCCTGATAAGTTTGCAGGATTGTGCAGCGGCGCTAACGGAATCAAGTTTTCAATTTCTTTAATAGCATCATCATCAAGTATAACAGATTTTTTAAAGACTTCTCCCCCATGCACTACTCTGTGCCCCACAGATGTAATTTCAGTTAAATCTTTTATTGCCCCAGCTGAATTGTCAAGAAGCATCTTTATAACTTGCTCAAACGCATCATCGTACGTTTGAATGTTGTTCATGATGTTATGTATTTTCTTGTTTTCATAATTAGATTGTCTTACGATGCTTTCATCAGAACCAATTTTTTCGCAAATGCCTCTTGCCAGTACTTTTTCGTTTTGCATATCTATAAGCTGATATTTAAGGGATGAACTCCCGGAGTTTATAACAAGTATTTTCATGCTTATAATGCTCGCTTTCTGTATTTTATCTCATTACTGATGTTCCTTTTTCATGCAGGTAAGTGGATTCCAGATCTGCCATATGTAACTGGACTGCAAGTGGGAATTTGTCAAACGCCAAACTCATTGAAAATCCGCCGGATTTTGCAGTATCGTCAAAACCACCCATGTGCCATCGTATTGCCATGGCTTCACTGGTCTTAAGGCGCATGAACCGCTCTATTAAAAATACGGATTTTTCTCCATGGCCATATGGAAAAGTGTCTTCCACAAAATAATATGGAACTTGCTCCCATACCCCAGTTTTTTCGTTTTTGACATTCCGCATTGAGAGCTTATAAAACTGCGCTTTGCAAAGGTCGTGTAACAATGCGCAAATTGCCACACTTTCTTTGTTGTCTGTTTCCGGATTATAATGTTTTTCCATTAAAACCTTGTAAACACTAAGACTATGCCGGATTAACCCTTCCTTGCAAGCACAGTGAAATTTTGTACTTGCTGGAGCTGTGAAAAAATCCGTGCTTTCCAACCATTTTAAAAGCTCTTGCGACCCATCTCTTTTTATATTTTCACAGTATATATTAATAAATTCGTCCTTATATGCCAACGCGGTACGCCACCTTATTTGATTTTTTGAATATTATCCGTATTATTATAACACATCAACACTATTAATGTTGATGTGTTTATTAATTAAAGCGTTAATTTTTAAATACTAATTTCAAATGACTTTGGCAATATACCTATTATTATTTTCACATGATTTTTTACACTTTCAAATTTTTCTTGATTTTCTTTATATATCTTGTGACTTTCATTTACAGCAGTCTGCAAATCTTTTAAAAGGGCCTTTTCAGTTAATTGCCCTTTGCTTACTATGTCCTTTATTATAGCAATATTACTCTCAACTGCAGTTGTTTCAGTATTCTTTTTTAAATATCGCCAAATTTTCATTCCTTCTGTGGAATTGATTATATCAGTTGAAACTGTTTCTTCTAATGTATCATATTTTCCTAAACTGGGCAAAAAAGTCTGCTTACCTGAACCCATTGGTTTTACAAGTGTATTCCAATCATCCAAAAACAATGTATAACTGCTGTTATGTCTATTCTTTAGCATGTT
>CAYJIV010000010.1:15171-15560 GCA_964370325.1 uncultured Eubacteriales bacterium | reverse complement strand
CAATTGGTTTAGTGTCTGCTCTCTTTCATCGTGTCCCCCACCAAGACCTGCACCTCTTTGGCGTCCCACCGCATCAATTTCGTCAATAAAAATTATGCAAGGCACATTCTTTTTAGCTTGCTCAAATAAATCTCTGACTCTCGAAGCACCCACACCTACATACATCTCAACAAAATCCGAACCTGACATCGAAAAAAATAATACGCCGGCTTCGCCTGCCACAGCTCTAGCAAGCAATGTTTTACCATTTCCCGGAGGGCCCACAAGTAACACACCTTTGGGAATTCTTGCACCTAATTCATTATATTTTTTCGGATTTCTCAAAAAATCCACAATTTCAGCAAGCTCTTCTTTTTCTTCATCCACACCGGCAACATCTGCAAAAGTGA
>CAYJIV010000010.1:14438-15157 GCA_964370325.1 uncultured Eubacteriales bacterium | reverse complement strand
TATATTCTTAGTCTTGGCTTTACCAAAACCCATGTGACGTCCCATTTCGCCACCCATCATTGAAACCCTTCTCATAAACATCCAGGCAAACAACCCGAGCATCAAAAGAATAGGAAGAATAAAAGTGATTAAATTCATAACCCATGACGTTTCTATAGGTTTTATTAAATTATAAACCATTGGAGTATCCGGATTCGCTTCGTTATATTTATTCACATGGTCTTTAATGTCCAGATACATCAACTGTACATTCGGAGCATTGTAATCAACTTTAGTGCCGTCTTTAAGTGTTATAGTCATCTTGCCAGAACCAAGGTTCATATCATACTCAGTTACTTCATGGTTCTTAAAGTGATTTACAATTTCTGAATATTTATAATCTTTGCCTTGTGGAATCCCGCTCATAAGTGCAAAAATCAATAATATAAGAGCTGCCAAACCCAAAAATGCAGCTATACTTTTAATTGGCTTTTTATTATTTCCACCATTAACTTTATTCATTTATTTTGCCTCCAAAAATGCTCTTTTTCATTCATACATACAGGATTTTAATACTCCAACAAAAGGAAGTTCCCTGTATTTTTCATTATAGTCAAGTCCGTATCCTATTACAAATTTACTCGGGATTTCACAACCTACATAATCAGCTTTTATATCTATCTGATGCTTTTGCGGTTTATCAAGCATGGTGCATATTTTTATGCTTTTTGGATTTCTTG
>CAYJIV010000010.1:10859-14428 GCA_964370325.1 uncultured Eubacteriales bacterium | reverse complement strand
ATGCTCAAATCTTTTAAAATTTTCACAGTACCACAACCGTCATTGCTTGTTCCATGATATCTCGAAGCCATCATAAAATCAAGTGCACAAGGAACACTCAACGCACGCATTAAATCCACAGTAAAAACAACAGAACCCTTCAATATGCATACTAGCAAAAGGTTCTTATCTTTATAATCATTACTTATCTGCACACCAAGGTCAGCAACTATCTTTTCAATATCATCTTTACTCAATAAAACCTCATCAATGTAATCTTCATGTTTACATTCCAACATCTTTTAAACTAACTCCTCACATATTATAGCTATTGTTTCCGTATTATTATCTGGTTGATATTTTTTTGACGCTCCTAGACCACTGATCCATATTACCTCATTTCCGTTTGCAATTATTGGAATACTGTCTCGTTTTGACTCTGCAATTTTCAGCTCATTAAACAATTTTTTCAAAGTTTTGGTAACGTTTCTTTTTGGGATAGTAAAAATGTCCCCAGCTCTGCGGCTTCGAATAACACTGTGCTTTGGCATTCGCTTAAAGTCAAAAGCCCACATAGCAATATCGCTATTATCGGACTTCATTTTATTGTATTCAAAAATAGATATTTCTTTAATTATGAGCTTTTTAGCTATTTCTGTCAAGTGATTTACGCGTTTAATTTCGTATTCCCAGTTGATTTTATCTTTTTCTTTGTGTTTTTGCAAAGTTAACATTCCATTTTTAGATATAATATTTACGTTTTTTTTAAGCGCCACAGCAGTTTCTGCACCATCAATTAATCTTAAAACCAATTCAACATGCCTGAACTCAGCAGTTGCACCAGAAAACTTCTTAATAATCTTCATAATAACCCGATTTTTAATAGATTCAGAAAGATTTTTAAAACACTCAATACAGTACCCTTCTACATTTGCAGACTCAACGAACACTCTTTCAGCTTCATCGTCCAAAAATTTCTCATCCTCACAAAAATTAAGCACCGCCTTGTGTACGTTGGACTCAAAACTCGAATTTATGCTTTTAAGCTCTGGAATCACATCCAATCTAATTTTATTACGTGTGTAATTCCGGCTAAAATTTGAAATATCTGTTATATATTTTAAATTGTTTTTTTTACAATAAATTTCAATTTCCTCGCGCGTAGCATAAATCAGTGGACGAATAATATTTCCTCTCACAGGAGGAATACCGCAAAACCCCTTCAAACCAGTTCCACGAGTTAAATTTAAAATGACTGTTTCAACGCTGTCTGAAAGCGTATGTGCAGTCGCAATTTTAGCATCGAATTTTTCCGCTAACTTTACAAAAAAATCGTATCTAACCTTGCGCCCTGCTTCTTCTAAACTAATTTTCAATTTTTTAGATAAACCTTTTACATCGACTTTTTTAACAAATAATTCTATATTTAAATTTTCACAAATTTTTTTAACGAAATCCTCATCTTTATCGGATTCATCACCGCGTAAAGCATGATTCACATGCGCAGCAATAATTTTAATGTTTTTTTCAGCACTTAAAGAATACAAAAAATGGAGAAGCGAAATTGAATCCGCACCTCCTGAAACACCAACCACAATCGAAACAGTATCTTTAAGCATATTATATTTTTCAATCGCCGCGTGCGCCTTAAAAATCACTCCGATGTACCTCCTGTGCTGTAAACCGCATATATTCTCCTTGCCAATGCAATGGCACCGAACGTGTTTCTCCATGCCTATTTTTGGCAACAATGCACTCACCGCTGTTTTTGTCCTGAGTTTCAGAAATTTCCGCACTAGAATAATACCCTTCTCTGTATAAAAACAATACAATATCTGCATCTTGCTCGATTGAACCAGAGTCCCTCAAATCAGAAAGCACTGGCCTGTGATCAGACCGTTGTTCGCTTGCTCTTGACAGCTGTGAAAGCGTTAATACCGGTACATCCAGCTCTTTCGCCATAATTTTTAGATTACGTGTAATTTCTGAAATTTCCTGCACACGATTATCAACCCTACGTGCACTCATCAATAACTGTAAATAGTCCACTATCACTAAATTCACGTCTTTTAAACGCCGTAATTTTGCCTTCATTTCAGGTATTGTAATCGCAGGTGTGTCGTCAATGTAAATTTGCGATTTTGAAAGCCTATCTCCCGCCTCAATTAACCTAACCCACTCACTTTCACTGAGTTTACCCAATCGTAAATTTTGTCCTGAAAGCTTACCCTCAGTTGAAAGCATTCTTGAAACCAACTGTTCTTTAGACATTTCAAGCGAAAAAAATGCAATCTTTTTATTTTTAACCATAGCCGCATGTTCAGCAATATTAAGCGAAAAACTGGTTTTACCCATACCCGGTCTGGATGCAAGTAGAATCAAATCGGACTTATTCAGACCCATTATTACCTTATCCAATTCCTTAATACCTGTCGGGATGCCGTTAAATTCGTCCTCCGTTTGGGAATTGAGCATGTCCAGTCTGTCAAATGTCTGAACTATAATTTCATTGATTCTCTGCAATCCCTGCGTATTCTTGCCACGCCGTATATCAAAAATACGTTGCTCCGCGGAATTCAAAACATCATCTGCGCTTAAATCACTATCTGAAGCGTCACCGATGATATCCCGCGCAGCTATGATTAAAGTCCGCACATTATATTTATCGCGTACAATTTGGGCATAAGATTCCACATTAGAAATAGAAGGTACAATTTGAGCCAATTGCAACAAATATGTCTTATAGTGCGTTTCATCTAAATCTGCGTCTGTTTTGAGTTTGTCTAAAACCGTTATGTAATCAATTGGCAAGCCAAGCGTAAACATCTCTAGCATGGTTGAATATATAGTTTTATGATTCGAAAGATGAAATGCCTCAGAATGCGGTAAAATTTCAACGACCCTATTAATACAGCTCGAATCTATAAGCACAGCTCCAAGAACAGACTGCTCTGCATCCAAGCTGTACGGCATTTTGAATCCATCATAATTAGTTTTATTTGTTACGTTCAAAACCACTTCACACCTTAAATTATTCCCTTGTTCCAGCATTTATGGCACAAAATTATATATTTTTCCTCGCCGCCAATATCTATAATTTCGCCTTCATAAATAATCTTATCTCCAACATATTTACCATTTATTATGGCTTTCGTGCCGCACCTGCTGCACATTGACTGAATTTCCCTTATTGTATCACAAACTTCAATAATTCTCCGGCTACCCTCAAAAAGGTGACCTGTATAATCGGTTTTAAGGCCATAACACATAACCATCACACCGTCGTTGGCAAGGCTTCTAAGTTCATCCACCTGCTTTGCAGTCAAAAACTGAGCTTCATCAATAATTATTATATCAAATACATCGCAACCACCAATAGCATCAGCAACACCGGATTCCCTGTCCAGATAAAATGCTTCACTTGAGAGCCCAATTCTGGATTTTATCTGT
Organism: uncultured Eubacteriales bacterium; assembly: GCA_964370325.1. GTDB lineage: Bacteria > Bacillota > Clostridia > Oscillospirales > Acutalibacteraceae > UMGS1491. Next base: position 10,999 of record CAYJIV010000010.1, on the reverse strand, counting down.
GTTTTACCGTTTCGCGTATCCAAACTGGGCTTTACAAGTGCAACTTTCCGTCCGCGCTCTTCAAAATTGAATTTCTTCATCAAAGCATTTGCCGTCTTGCTTGAACCCATAACGCCGTAATAAAAGTAAAGTTTCAAAAT
>CAYJIV010000010.1:10304-10849 GCA_964370325.1 uncultured Eubacteriales bacterium | reverse complement strand
CTTATCTTATACTTTTTATAAAATTGTCATATATAATCAATTATGAATTATTTACCCGAACCAATGTTGTTTTTTTGCGTAAAGCGCGACTCATATTTAGCTATAACTTTTTGCAAAGCATTTTGCGCATCTATATCCATCTCATAGCAAAGAGCCAAAAGCGAAAAAATGCAATCTCCAACTTCTAGGACTTGTTCAGGTGTCTTTTCAAAATCTTTATTTCCGTAATCAGTGCTTTTTATTATTTCTTTCCCCAATTCACCTATTTCAGAAACCAAGTCGATATATCTTGTTTTTTCGCTAATTTTCAAACTATATTTATTAATAAAATTTTCCACAAGTTTTTGTAAAACAATCCCTCCGCTTAATTATAAAAAAATAAGTGTACTATTTATAGTAAATAAAAATCATATTATTTGCAAATAAAAATAAGAGCCTGTCATAAAACAAGGCTCCAGTATTATTTTAATATTAAAGTTGGCCCATGTAGTGCATGATTTGCTCAACTATAAAAACCGTTACCGCGGAAGAAAGCATAACCACTA
>CAYJIV010000010.1:0-10273 GCA_964370325.1 uncultured Eubacteriales bacterium | reverse complement strand
GCCCGAAGCAAGCCACAACTATCGCAATAACAAAACCGATGGTTGCAGAAAGCACGCTTGAAGTAGATTTGAAAACTTCAGGAATAACCAAAGAAGTCATAACCGCAATTGGGACGTACGCCAAAAATGACTGCAAAAATTTATTTTGTATTTTCTTTTTGAAAAACATAAGCGGAATGGATTTTATTCCAATTGCAACCGCACCCAAAACTAAAATGAGTATCCACATTTTATCCATTATTCAGCGCCCTCCTTAACTTCTGATTCGTCTTTAACAGGGAAAAGCAATGCACAAATCAAAGCAGTTACAACCGTACAAATAATAATAACCCAACCATTTGTGAGGTGGAGAGCACTCTTAACCGGAGTGTTTTCTATAGCAACGCTTATTACAACCGCAATTAATGCTGCAAACAACATTGGTCTTGATTTTTTCACTGACGGGACAATCATCGCAATCAGCATACCATATATAATAATCCCAAGCGCGGAAGCAATACTTACCGGAAGTATATTTGTACAGAAAAAACCAACCACACAACCTACAAGCCACACTGAATATGGTGCTGTAGCGATACCAAACAAATACGGGGCCTCGAGTGTGCCTTTTTTACGCATTGCCAATATGTATATTTCATCTGTATTCAATATGCCAAATAAAAATCGTTTGAACGTACCCATACTGGACCCCAGCCTTTGCGCCATAGATATTGAAAGCAATACATATCTAAACTGAGCCACAAACAACATCAATGCACAAGTAAAAATAGCAATTTCCTGCCCGACCTGAATCGTATTTAGTGCCGCGAATTGTCCTGTAGTTGAATAAATAAGCGCGTTCATCACTTGCACGATCCAAAAACCAAACCCGGATTTAGTAGCGAATATGCCAAACGCAACTGCCAACGGCAAATATCCCAACGCAATGGGAATGCCATCTTTCACACCCTTTTTGTAGTCATATAATTCAACCTTGCTTTCTTGCTCCCCCATATAACACCACACCTCTTTAAAATTCAAAAATCAGCCTTATATATTTAACATAAACGAAAAATATAAGGCATCATTACGATATACAATAATATTATTTTAAAAACCTAAAAAAAAACAACTGGATTTTTAACTTTATTTTCGAAATTTAACAGTTCGATTTTTATTGAATTTGAACAAATTATTTAAACTCGAAAAACTATGCTCTCTTTTTTGAAAAGCCTGGATGTTACAAAAAATGCAACAGCAACGTAAACGATAAGCCAACTCAAAACAATTGCCAAATGCCCAAAATCCAAAGCTCTTGCAAATATTTCTTTAATTATGCAAACAATATTCAAAACCGGCACGCAAAGATGCGTGAGCCCTATACTGCTTAAATCCAAAGTATAAGTAAATGACGTTGGGATTAAACAAAGCAAGGAAACCGGCATTGTGTACGTCTGGGCTTCTTTGTATGATTTTGCGTAAACTCCAATTGTAAGGTTAATTGATGCAAAAAACATCGCCACAAAAAATGTTACTATAAGTAAAGCTACCATTTCAAAGCTCGATAAATGCACAGTATTAGAACTGGATGAAACCATTAAATAACCCCACAGCCCTAGAACTGTACAAACTCCACTTACAACACCCATCGCAGTAGTGGCTAGCAGCTTTCCAATTATTATTGAAGTTCTGTTTGCCCCAGTTGAAAGCAACGGCTCCAGCGTACCCTTTTCTTTCTCACCGGCACTTAGCTCGGTAGCAGTACCCACAGACCCAAAGAAACAATAAAGTATTAGCATCATAGGAACTAACATATTGAATAGAAGTGAACCCATATCAAACTGTCCTGCACTGGGCTCCACCTCAGATTGTAATTTTAGTGCTTTAAGAGTATCAAAATCTTCTTCGTTTTCAACATAAGATGCATAATATTGGTAAGCATCTTTATAGTTTTCCACCAAAGCTTTTGACATTGTAGAACTTAATGAAGATGACTCACTATACTGAACATCAATCTGAAACGGTTCATTTTGCAAAACTTGCTGATCTATGTCATCACTAACAGTAATATATGCAGCTATTTTTTCAGAATTCAAATCCTGTCTGGGATTTGGAGCATCTACAATATTTACATTACCCTGCACAACTAAAAAATCATGAAAAGAATTCTCTTTATTATTGATTCCAATGTTTATGCTACCTGAAATCTGATTTTGCATCATGTTTTTCATGGAAAAATCTATTATTGTAAGCATTGTAGGCACCAGCATAAGCGGTAGTAAAAGACTAACTATAAATGTTTTTCTATCTCTTATAATACATTTCAATTCTTTGAAAAATACTATCCACACCTGCTTAAACATTTTCATCACCATCACAAACCAAATTAAATAAAATTTCATTTATTTCTTTGTCCGTATACTTTTCGCGGTATTCATGCACATTGAAAGTCTTGATTATCTCACCTTTATGTAGCACAACAATTCGGTCGGAATAGTTCTTTATATTTTCCATTGAGTGGCTTGAAAAAATTATGCACTTGTTTTGTACTTTGCAATGTTCCATAAAATTAAAAATTGTTCTCGCTGCTTTGAAATCAAGACCAGAATCCGGTTCATCAAAAAGCATAACAGAAGGATCATGCACAATAGATCTCGCAATTGCGGTTTTTTGCTTCATACCTTTTGAAAATGTGCTTGCTTGTTTATCTATGTAATCATGAAAAGAAAATTCTTCAATTAAACTATTAATCCTATCGTTCGCCTTTTTTTTATCTATACCATTAAGCTGCGCAAAATAGGCCAAATTTTCCCTAGCGGTCAATCTATCATAAAGGCCGGCTTCACTACCAAATAGTATACCAATATTTTTTCTAACTTGCTTAGGATCTACCAACAAGTCATAACTATTGATGATTGCAGTACCTTCGGTTGGAGTTAACATAGTACTTAAAATCCGAAGAAGTGTAGATTTCCCAGCACCATTTTCACCCAAAAGTCCCACAATTTCGCCGTCATGCACTTCGAAACTCACATTTTTCAACGCTTGTGTAGTCTTAAATGTTTTGGAAATATTTAAAATTTGTATCATATGTATTTCTCCGTTTTTTTCAGGCTTTTTGCAAAATCTTATTTTGTAAGAATCCTACCATACTTGTATACTATTGTCAACATTATAGAAAATATGTTATAATAAAATATTACAAAATTATACATTAATTAAAGGACTCACACTATGAACTTCAAAATAAAATCAGCTTACAAGCCAACGGGTGACCAACCAAAAGCTGTGGAATCGCTTGTCGGCGGAATAAAAAACAACTATAAAGAACAAACCATCCTGGGCGTAACCGGCTCCGGGAAAACATTCACTATGGCGAATATAATTGAACAAGTGCAAAAGCCAACCCTTGTACTTGCGCATAACAAAACGCTTGCCGCGCAGCTTTGCAGTGAATTTAAATCTTTCTTCCCCAACAATGCGGTTGAATATTTCGTCTCCTACTACGATTATTACCAACCCGAGGCTTACATTGCGCATACTGACACTTACATCGAAAAAGATTCCTCAATCAATGATGAAATAGACAAACTTCGGCACTCCGCCACATCGTCGCTTTCTGAACGCAATGATGTAATTATTGTTTCCAGCGTATCGTGCATTTACAGTTTAGGAAACCCGATAGATTACCGCACAATGGTGATTTCCCTGCGCCCAAATACTCAAAAAAGCAGAGATGAATTGATTTCCAAGCTCGTAGAACTTCAATATGAAAGAAATGATATGAATTTAATCCGAAATAAATTCAGGGTCCGCGGGGATGTCGTAGAAATTTTCCCCGTTTCATCATTTAATAAAGTGATTCGCGTGGAATTTTTCGGCGATAAAATTGAACGCATTTGCGAAGTAAATTCCGTCACAGGCGAAATTGAAGCCATACTTAAACATATTGCCATATATCCCGCTTCACATTACATCGTCCCGCCGGAAAAACTAAAAATAGCCATTCAGGAAATTGAAGAAGAAATGATTCGGCGCGTGAAATTTTTCCGCGATAATAACAAGTTAGTCGAGGCGCAGCGGCTCGAACAACGGATAAAATATGACATGGAAATGTTGACGGAAATAGGATTTTGCAAAGGAATTGAAAACTACTCAAGGGTAATTTCAGGACGAGAACCCGGCAGTATGCCGTTTACTCTGTTCGACTATTTCCCCGAAGATTTCTTGTTATTCATAGATGAATCACACGTCACACTACCGCAGGTACGGGCGATGTACGCCGGAGACAGAGCCAGAAAAGACAACTTAATAGACTACGGTTTTCGCTTGCCATCGTCATACGACAACCGCCCGATGACGTATGAAGAATTTTATTCAAAAATAAATCAAGTGGTTTTCGTCAGTGCCACTCCGGGAGATTTCGAACTTCAGCAAAGTCAAAATATTGCAGAACAAATCGTCCGCCCAACAGGACTCATCGATCCGGAAATAATTGTCAAACCGGTTACAGGTCAAATTGATGACTTAATCGGAGAAATTAACAAACGGACAAAAATTGGTGAACGAGTGTTGGTTACCACTCTAACCAAAAAAATGGCGGAAGACTTAACAGATTATCTGAAACAAGTGGACATAAAAGTAAACTACATGCACAGCGACATTGATACCATCGAGCGAATGGAAATAATCAAAGATTTGCGCCTCGGCACATTTGATGTCCTAGTTGGAATCAACCTTCTCAGAGAAGGACTGGACATACCTGAAGTATCACTAGTAGCCATTCTTGACGCCGATAAAGAAGGGTTTTTACGTTCAGAAAGGTCACTTATCCAGACAATTGGACGAGCCGCACGTAACGCCGGCGGACAAGTTATAATGTACGCTGACCAAGTTACGAAATCCATGGAAATAGCAATTTCCGAAACATATCGCCGTCGTGAACTTCAAATGGAATATAACAAAAAACACGGTATTACTCCGAAAACAATAATCAAAAAAGATTCTGATATTATGGAAATTTCAAGCAAAGAAAGCGTAAAAGATTAAAATATTTACAATAAACTGGTTAAAAAAGAGAAAGATAAGCTCATAGCGCAAATGGAGAAAGAAATGAAACTCGCCGCAAAAATGCTTGAATTTGAGCACGCAGCTTTTTTACGTGACGAGATTGCGAAAATTAAAAACACATAAAATAAGGAGATAATCATGGCAAAAGATATAATCATCAAAGGTGCAAAAGAACATAATTTGAAAAATGTGAATTTAACTGTGCCGCGGGATAAGCTCGTAGTTTTTACGGGTGTTTCAGGTTCGGGTAAATCGTCTTTGGCATTTGACACTATTTACACCGAAGGCCAACGCCGATATGTCGAATCACTTTCAACTTATGCCCGTCAATTCCTAGGCCAGATGGACAAGCCAAACGTTGAGAGCATTGAAGGCCTATCTCCTGCAATATCCATAGATCAGAAAATCACTTCTAAAAATCCACGGTCAACTGTTGGAACTGCCACAGAAATCTACGATTACATGCGCCTGTTATATGCAAGAATCGGTGTTCCCCACTGCCCGATTTGCGGCAAGGAAATCTCACATCAGACTATTGACCAAATTACAGATAAAATAATGGAATTCGGCGAAAGTACAAAAATACAGATTCTGGCCCCAATCGCAAGAGGCAAAAAGGGAGAACACGTAAAAGAACTGGAATCTGCAAAACAAAGCGGTTTTGTGCGTGTCAGAATCAACGGCGAAACACATGATTTATCTGAAAAAATCAAGCTTGAAAAAAATAAAAAACACAACATTGAAATTGTGATTGACAGGTTGATAATCAATAATGAAATCCGATCCAGATTAGCGGATTCCATTGAAACCGCTGCAAATTTAGCCGATGGAATAATCTTGGTGAATGTAAATAACAAAGAAGATATAATGTTTTCCAAAAATTTTTCCTGCCCTGAACATAATATAGGCATGGATGAACTAACCCCCCGAATGTTTTCGTTTAATAGTCCTTTCGGTGCCTGCAAAAAATGTACCGGACTCGGAATTTTCATGAAAATCGACCCTGAAATGATTATTCCGGATAAAACCAAGTCCATAAATCAAGGCGGAGTCAAGGCCAGCGGATGGTCCATGGAAGGAAACACCATTGCAAATATGTACTTCGATGCGCTTGCAAAAAAATATAAATTTTCGCTGGATGAACCACTTGAAAACCTCTCTGACAAAATTATAGATATTATTTTATATGGCACAAAAGGTGAGGTTTTAAACCTGACCCGCCACACTGAATACGGCACGCATGCTTATAAAAACACATTTGAAGGCATTATTAACAACTTAGAGCGACGATTCCATAACACTCAAAGCGCGTGGATTAAACAGGAAATCGAGCATTTCATGAGTGAAACGCCCTGCGATGAATGTCACGGAAAAAGACTTTCACAAATCAGCCTGTCCGTGACCATTGGCGGAGTAAATATTACGGATATATGTGATAAATCCGTTAAAGATTTGATTGAATTTATCAAAAATTTAAAACTCAAAAATAAAGACGCACTAATTGCATATCCAATCCTCAAGGAAATAAAAAGTCGACTAAATTTTCTGCAAAATGTAGGACTTGAATATCTGACTTTATCCCGTGCATCAGGAACACTTTCTGGCGGCGAAAGTCAAAGAATACGCCTTGCTACTCAAATCGGTTCCGCTTTGGTCGGAGTACTGTACGTTCTGGACGAACCCAGCATTGGGCTGCACCAGCGCGACAATGACAAACTTCTTGCAACGCTCAAACATTTAAGAGATATCGGCAACACGGTTATAGTTGTTGAGCATGATGAAGACACCATGTACGCCGCGGATTACATTGCGGATGTTGGCCCCGGTTCAGGCGTACACGGCGGCGAAATTGTTTGCACGGGAACCGTAGACGAGATAAAAGCGTGCGAAAATTCAATTACGGGACAGTATTTAAGCGGTAAAAAATATATATCCATACCGGAAACAAGAAAAAAAGGTAACGGGAATTTTTTAGAAGTCATTGAAGCACATGCGAATAATCTGAAAAATATAAATGTGAAGATTCCGCTCGGCACAATGACTGGCATTACAGGCGTTTCCGGTTCAGGAAAATCCACACTTGTGAATGATATTATCTATAAAAAACTTTCTGCGTTATTAAATGGTTCCAAAGCCAAATTCGGAGCGCACAAAACTATTTCAGGCGTTGAATATCTTGATAAAGTGATTGAAATTAGCCAATCGCCCATCGGAAGAACACCGCGCTCTAACCCTGCAACCTACACAGGCGTGTTTACGGATATTCGCGAGTTATTTGCCTCCACAAATGATGCCAAATCCCATGGATTCGCCAGCGGAAGATTTTCATTTAATGTTAAAGGCGGCAGATGCGAAGCTTGCCAAGGCGATGGCATAATCAAAATTGAAATGCACTTCCTTTCGGACATTTACGTACCGTGCGAAGTGTGTAAAGGTAAGAGATACAGCCGTGAAACACTGGAAGTTAAATATAAAGGTCAAAACATTCATAATGTTTTGGAAATGACGGTGGACGAAGCGGTTGAATTCTTCTCCAACATTCCGAAAATCAAAAGAAAACTCGCTACTTTAAGTGAAGTCGGACTCGGATATATAAAACTCGGTCAGGCCGCAACAACACTCTCAGGCGGCGAAGCGCAAAGAGTTAAACTCGCAACAGAACTTTCAAAGCGTGCAACCGGAAGAACGTTATATATCCTAGACGAGCCCTCAACGAGCCTACACATCTCAGATGTACACAAACTCACAACTGTCTTGCAAAAACTAGTAGATTCAGGCAACACAGTTCTATTGATTGAACACAACTTAGACATGATAAAAATTTGCGATCATATAATTGACTTGGGTCCAGAAGGCGGCGATGGTGGTGGTTATATCATTGCTGAAGGTACGCCTGAAGAAATTTCAAAAAACAAACAATCTTACACAGGACTTTATTTAAAAAAATTCGTTACAACAAAATAAAGTTCGTTGTAAACTGTTTAATTAAGGGAGAATTTGATATGGATTATTTATAGATTTAACGATTTTAATAAAACAAATACATATCATAAATATACTGGATTTTCGCGATATACTCACCCCGAGTTAAAGTTGCCTAAAATCTGTATCGATAGCAAGCCTATGTTTTGTTTTTCAATCACTATGGATTATTAGGATTAAACACCCCATATATCTTTCTCTGTCATAACTTTTGGAGCAATTTTGCTACCTTCCATGCCAATATTCTCAAAAAATTCACTCGGAGCGGCAAATCCCATAAACCTTTGGCGGTTATTAAGTACAGCAGTCTCGATAATATCCGCCATGTCTCTTCCCGGAACAACAAAAATATTTACATATGGCACCTGAACACCTAAAATTTCTGCACGATGCTGTACTTCTCCTATTCGATCACAATTGCTTTCTTTGCCTTCTTCCCATGCAATCAACTTAACAACCAAATCAATTCTTCCAACTTCTTGCACCGCACCTGCACCAATCAACCTTTTTACATTGACAAGGCCTAATCCACGAGATTCCATAAAATTTTGAGAGGCTTGACTGGCATTTCCATAAAGGCCATGCTTCATTTTCCTAAGTTCAACCATATCATCTGCAATTAAAACATGATTTCTTTTCACAAGTTTTAAAGCGGTGTCGCTTTTGCATACCCCACTTGCACCTGTAATAAGAACCACTTCTCCATAAACACTTACTAATCCTCCATGCCTTGCAATTGGTGCAGATGTATTATTATTCGATTTCAACTCTTCTAGCGATAATATTTCGCCACTTCTGTTTGCCATATTAGTCAAAAAAATTTCAGCGTTGGGAGGATTACTATTCTCATTATAATTTTTCAAATAACAAAAACTATAATATTCTCTCTCTAAAATTTCGTAAGGTTCTAATTCCCAAGTATTTTTAATCATTTTTGCAATGCTTTTGCGTAACGCACCTTCGGGCATATCAAGTAATTCTTCTGTCATACCAAACACATCTTCTTTAAAAGACCAGTCTCTGGTACCTCTTAACATACTAGTTATAAACAAACAAAAAATCAATCCGCCATATCCACTATTCCCACCATTAATACCCATTGCATTTAATTTTTTTATAAATTCTGAAGTTATGTACTCATATTTATCCAAAAACGAAAGAGTATCTCCGCCTGCATTGACAATAAATTTTGTTTTACTTGGAGGATGCAAAATCCACTGAAAAAAGAAATTATTTATATTATGGTTTTTATCTCTATTTTTTAATTCAATATGTTTACTTATATGCTGGTACAACCCTAAAAATAATGGTGCAACAAGCAAAAACATGTAACACAAAACCCAAACAAATGAGCTTTCCATAGGCAATTGTTTGCTCACGTGTTTTAAATAGATAATTGCTAACAGAAATATCCCAAAAGAAATAGATATAAATCTATACATGGCTAAATTTTTTATTGTTTTTATTTTAATAAAGTCAGTTTTATAAATTAACAGCATAAAACAAGAGTGAAAAATTGAAACAATGAACATAAATAACATCAAATTTTCAGATATCATAACATCCAAATGTTCCGATTTGCTGAAAAATTGCGCGCCAAAACGAACCAAGATATAACCAAACATATAACTGCTTTCTATTATAAGATTTATTAATATAGAAAAAGTAAAAATATATCCTAACGCATTTGTCTTTTTGTTCTCTATTCTAAAATAGGCAAATATTATAATAGCTAATAAAAGCCTAATTATGGCTACATTTTGTTCAGGTGTTAAAATTTTACACGTCATGCCTGCAATTACATAAACGGCACAAAAAATAAACATCTTTCTGTAATTAAATTTCTGATAGCAGTCATCTTTGTTTTTATATATCATATAGCAAAAAATGGCTTCCATAACATATCTCAAAGCATACTCAACATATAACATAAAATGTACTTCCTGTATTTTATATATAAAATAAAAAACGCGAGCTTGATAAGTCTAAACATTAAAACCTATTAAGCTTGCGTTAAATTAATTTAATTAACCTAATCCTGTTTCAGAATTACAAATATTTGCACAATATCCTAATCCCGTATCAGAAGAACAAACATCTATACAATAACCTAATCCTGTTTCAGAATTACAAATATTTGCACAATATCCTAATCCTGTTTCAGAATTACAAATATTTGCACAATATCCTAATCCTGTTTCAGAATTACAAATATTTGCACAATATCCTAATCCTGTTTCAG
>CAYJIV010000009.1:12555-18659 GCA_964370325.1 uncultured Eubacteriales bacterium | reverse complement strand
ACACAAAAACTATACACTAATTGTGGTATTATGTCAAGAAAGGCAGAAGGTTTAAGACATTTTGTTTGTGTTGTAAACAGCCACTGCACATGCCACAGTTGCACCGATTAGCGGGTTATTCCCCATTCCTATGAATCCCATCATATCTACGTGCGCAGGCACGGATGACGACCCTGCAAATTGAGTGTCTCCATGCATGCGACCCATGGCATCAGTTAAACCATACGAAGCTGGTCCGGCAGCAATATTGTCTGGATGCAATGTGCGTCCTGTTCCTCCGCCGGAAGCGACGGAAAAATACGGTAAGTTGTTGTCACTTGTCCATTTTTTATATGTCCCTGCTACTATGTGTTGGAACCTTGTGGGATTAGTAGAATTTCCTGTAATTGAGACATCGACTTTTTCGTGTTTTAAAATTTCTAATCCTTCTAATGCATCATTGGCGCCATAGCACTTAATTTTAGCTTTTTCACCGTTTGAAAACGGCTTTTCAGATATTATGGTTAGTTTGTTTTTATCAAAATCAAAGTCAGTTTTAACATAAGTAAAACCATTTATTCGGGAAATTATATACGCTGCGTCTTTGCCAAGACCGTTGAGTATTATTTTAAGCGGCTCTTTGCGAACTTTATCCGCAGCTTTCGCAATGCCAATTGCACCTTCTGCTGCAGCAAAGGATTCATGCCCCGCGATAAATGCAAAACATTTTGTTTTCTCTTCCAGTAGTATAGCCGCTAAATTACCGTGTCCGATTCCAACCGTTCTTTGTTCTGCCACAGAACCTGGAATACAAAAAGCTTGCAGACCAATTCCAATCATTTTTGCAGCTTCAGAGGCAGTTTCTACTTTTTCATTTAAAGCAATAGCAGAACCTAAAGTGTAAGCCCAAACTGCATTTTCAAAGGATATTGGTTGAATGGATTTTATGATTTTTTCGGGATAAATGTCTGCGTTTTCGCAAATGATTTTTGCATTTTCCAGGTTTTCTATATTATATTTTTCAAGGCATTTTTGTATTGAATCAATACGCCTTTCTATACCTTCAAACGTAATTTTATTGTTCATGATTTATTCCTTTCGTGGGTCTATGTACTTTTTCGCTTCATTAAACCTGCCATATGTATGGATGTTTTTTTCATAAGCTTCTTTATGGGGTATGCTGTTTTTAATGTCTTCGATCATTTTGGCAGTTTTCAAAAACTTGTATCCTATAACTTCGTTATTTTCATCTAACGCCAGCGAAAGTATGTATCCTTCGGCAGTTTGCATATATCGTACACCTTTTGATTTAGTTCCGTACATTGTACCAACCTGTGAACTCATGCCCTTACCTAAATCTTCAAGGCCTGCGCCGATTGGAAGTCCGTTTTTTGAAAATGCAGTTTGCGTTCTGCCGTATACAAATTGCAGAAATATTTCTCGCATCGCAACGTTAATTGCATCGCAGACTAAGTCTGTGTTAAGGCATTCCAAAAGCGTTTTGCCTTGAATTAATTCTGTTGCCATAGCGGCGGAATGTGTCATACCGGAGCATCCAATGGTTTCAACCAGTGCCTCTTCTACTATTCCGTTTTTCACGTTTAGAGTTAATTTACATGCGCCTTGCTGCGGTGCACACCAACCGATTCCATGGGAAAGCCCCGAAATGTCTTTTATTTCATACGGCTTGACCCAATTGCCTTCTTCAGGAATGGGAGACGGCCCATGGTTAGAGCATTTATTTACACAGCACATATGATTTATTTCTGCAGAGTATTCCAAAATATTCACCTGTCTTTTTTATCCAAAATTTCTTTAATAATATCATAAATTCGTTTGTCGGCATTAGTAATTGCCATTTTGTTAAGATTTTTTGAGTAGGTTTCCAAAATGTTTTTATTGTTTAAAAGCTTACTAACTTCTTTTATTAAAGCCTCTCCGGTTAAATTTTTTTCTTCTATAATACTAGCGGCATTGGCATTTACAAGTGCCATGGCGTTGTGATATTGGTGATTTTCCGCAACATTCGGAGAGGGGATTAAAATTGCGGGTTTACCCATGTTTTGCAATTCGCTTATACTCATTGCGCCGGCTCTGCATATAACCAAATCCGCTGCCGTCATGCAGGTTGGCATGTTGTTTATGTATTCTTTAATGTAAAGATTAGTATTATTTTCAATGTTAATGTTTTGATTTTTCAGTAGATCTTTGAACCAGTGTCCATTTTTGCCAAATCCGTGAATGTGATTATACAAATTATTTTTGATATTGTGGGATATAAGTTTTGCAGCAGCTTCATTTATAGCCCATGCACCCAAACTTCCGCCGAAGGAGAGTATAACAGGTTTTTCGTCAAAATTTAGGACAGCTTTTGCTTCTGTTTGAGTTTGTTTAGCAATTTCACATCTAACAGGATTTCCTACTACAACCATATCTAAATCTGAATTAAAATACTTTTTTGTGGTTTCACTTACAAGTAAAATTTTCTTTGCTTTTTTAGCTAAAAGTTTAGTAGTAACTCCAGGTAATGAGTTAGAATCATGTATGAGATAGGGAATATCTTTTTTGCCGGCCTCTCTTAAAAACGGACCGCAAACATATCCACCTGTGCCGAAGCAGATGTCTGGTTTGAAGTCATCTAGAATTTTTCTTGATTCTTTGGCAGAGGTGAATATGTTTTTTATTGTTTTGATATTGTGCTTTAGTGACTTCAAATTGATTTTGCGTGAAAAACCAGAGATACTGATAGCTTTGAAATTGAATCCGGTTGCAGGAACAAGTTTTTCTTCCATGCCACCTTTTGCGCCAACGTACAGGATTTTGGTGTCTGGTTCTTTTTCTTTTATATAGGTACCAACTGCTAACGCAGGATTGATGTGGCCTGCCGTGCCACCGCCGACTAATATTATTTTCATTGTATTGTCTCCAATTGTTAGCTTTTTTCGAGTTTTGCTGTTCGTGAAATAGATAAAATTATCCCCATTTGCGCGAGTAGCATTAGGAGTGAAGTACCTCCATAGCTGAAAAATGGCAAGGCGATTCCGGTGTTCGGAATTGTGTTTGTAACAACTGCTATGTTTAGGATCACCTGTAAACCCACTTGTGCTGTGAGACCGACTCCAAGCAGCAGCCCAAATCTGTCTTTCGCTTTCATGGAGATGAGCATTCCGCGCCATATTAACAATGCAAAGAGTAGGAGAATTATCACCGCGCCCACAAATCCTAATTCTTCGCACACGACTGCAAAAATGAAATCATTGTGCGGTTCAGGTAGGAAAAGATACTTTTGGCGTGATTGCCCAAGACCAAGACCTAATACTCCGCCGGATCCAATTGCGTAGAGTCCCTGCCTGGTTTGCCATGTGTCTACTCCTGAACTTGTACCGAATGGGTCTAACCAACCGGCGATACGGTCATTGCCATAGGTGAGTTTATCCGTAAAAACCACTAAATAAAAAAGTGCAGAGGCAATTGCACCTAAAACCACGCCAAACCATTTGAGTTTAACTCCGCCGATGAATAACATTCCTGCAGCTAAAAGAACTATTATTACTGTGCAAGAAATATGCGGCTCCAGGACTAATAGTATGACTGTTGGAGCCAGTATCATAAGATAGGGCAGTATGCCGTATTTGAATGTGTGCATTCTATTAAAATTGATATTTATGAAATGTGCAAATGAAAGAACAATTGCAAATTTTGTTATTTCGGATGATTGGAAATCTAAAAAGCCTATTTGTATCCATCTATGGACGCCATTTCTGGCAGGCATGAAGAGAACAGCTATCAATAATACGAAAGACACCGTCAAAACAGTTAATACGAGTTTATGCTTGTGAAAATTATTGTAGTCGAAATAGGAAACTGCAAACATGGTGAATATTCCTATAACTGCGAAAATAAGCTGCCTTTTTATGAAGAAAAAACTGTCCCCATTATGCAAGTAGTATGCGTTTGGATAACTTGCGGAAAAGAGCATTATAAGTCCAATCAATAGTATTGCAAATACTAGGAATAGAAATGGCAGATCCATTCCGGAGTGTACACCAAAAATTTTGAGTTTTGAAATCATATTTCCTTTTTTATGTTTGGATAATAACGATTTTTGTGAAGGAGCTTGCCTGTTGGGTTTTTTTCTTTTTATTTCATAGCCTTTTGGTTTAATTGTACTTCTTTCGTTTCTTTTTTGTGCTCTTTTTGCTTTCACAAGCATGCTCCTCTCTAAAAATATGAGTAACTTAACCGTATATTAACAGCAAGACGGATATTAATCCAAGGAAAATTGTCGACAGGCTGAAAACAGTACAAATTTTTGTTTCGCTCCAGCCAATCATTTCAAAGTGATGATGAATCGGACTCATTTTGAACAGGCGTTTGCCTTTTGTTGCTTTAAAATATATTACCTGTAAGATTACGGAAAACATTTCGCAGATATACACGAGTGAAAGAATTATCAGAGGTATGTGAAGTCCTGCACCAAGACCAATTGCACAAACGATTCCACCTAAAAACAGAGAGCCTGTATCACCCATAAACACTTTAGCAGGATAAAGGTTCCAGTAAAGAAAGCCCAAGCATCCTCCAGCCAAAGCTGCGCTTTCAATTCCAAGTCCAAACATGCCTAGAATTGTTGTCATCATCATATAGAATATGCTTATGAAAAATGCAATTGATCCGCTTAATCCATCTACGCCGTCTGTTAAATTTGCAGCATTCACAATTCCAACTACTATTATTGCAAAGCTTATGTAGTAAAGCGGCCAGAATGGACCAAAATCTATACTCCCTAGAAACGGTATTTTAAGCATAGTTGTATTTGGGTTACCTACCCATTGGTTTACCATATGCAGTATGAAAAAATATATGCTTACTGCTGCAAATTGTAAAATTAATTTTTGCCGCGGAGTTAATCCTTGATTTTGTTTTTTTGCAACTTTAACGTAATCATCAATAAAACCAATAAGGCCGTAAAACACTGCCATGCCGAGTCCAGTAAATATTTTGGTAGTCATGAGAATGGTTTCCGTTGATGCCGATAGATGGTAATACAGTGGCACACCGATGAGGGTGGATGTTACTATGCCAATAACAAACATTATTCCACCCATTGTGGGCGTGCCTTGTTTGGACTTATGCCAAGACGGCCCGATTTCTAAAATAGTTTGGCCGTATTTTAATTTGTGAAGAAAAAGAATCATAACTTTCCCGAGAATGATTGTAATTAAAAATGATATTAACGATGCCGAAACGGCGCAAATACCGTAAATAATTATTTTAATCGCCTCCGTTTTATTGCTTATCAATTATATGGCTAATCTGTAATGGTTTTATTTATAAATGTGACTGTTACAACTGTTCCAAGAGGAACCTCTGTGCCTTCAGCAATGCTTTGCATTGAGGATGAAAGTTCTGATTCTGCGGAATTTGCACGAGCGATTTTAATGTTTAACCTTGCGGATGTTGCGATTTTTGTGGCTTCATATATAGTTAAACCTGTTAACTTTGGCACTTTAGTTGTGCCGATGGTGTTATTTGAGTCTGTGTATAAAATAACGTTTCCGCCTTTTGGAACTTGCCCGGATGGTTCTGGAATCTGCGCTATAATTGTTTCACCGTTTCCGATGATTATTGGGTTTAAATATGCAGCTAATACATTACTTTTTGCTTCTTTTACATCTTTGCCAACCAAAGCTGGTGCGGAAGAGTCAAGTTGTTTCATTTCGTCTTCAGTGTAAACTCTTTCAATTCCAAGGTACGGTAAAATTTCCTGCATAGCTTTTGCGAAAACTGGTGCTGCAACTTGGGCACCGTAATAAACACCGCTTTTTGGAGTATCAAAGAATACGAGCACGGCAATTTTCGGGTCATCTGCCAGAGCGAATCCACAAAAAGATGAGATGTAATCTTTTTGCCCTGGTGCGCTAAGACCTATTTTTTCAGATGTACCGGTTTTTCCGGCAATTCTGTAACCTGGCACATATGCATTCCTTGCGGCACCTGAAAGTGCGTTCTCACGCAACAATTCTCTTACTCTTTTTGATGTTTCATTCGAGATAATCATTCTTTTTGCTTCAGGATTAATTGATTTCACAATGTTACCTTCATGGTCAAGAATTTCTTTTACT
>CAYJIV010000009.1:12025-12545 GCA_964370325.1 uncultured Eubacteriales bacterium | reverse complement strand
GAAGCGGAGTAATACTAAAGTTTTGCCCCATTGAGGCAACAGCTAAATCGATTGGGTCCATTTTTCCGTCTGCACTGAAAAATAAGTCTGTTGCTTCGCCAGGCAAATCGATTTTTGTTTTTTCGTGCAACCCAAATGATTTATATAAATTAAAGAAATTTTCTGTTCCAATTTTCATTCCGAGTGATATAAATGCAGGATTGCAGGAGTGAAGAAATGCTTCAAGAAATGTTTGAGGGCCGTGGCCGATCCTTTTCCAACAGTGAATGCGTTGTGCGCCGGGGACTGGGACAATGCTTCCCCCACAGTGAAATGGCGTTTGCTCTGTTAATACGCCGAGTTCAAAGCCCATTGCAGCAGTTATCATTTTGAATACTGAACCCGGATAATACGTGTCACTTACGGCTTTGTTGCGCCATTGTTTTTGAATTGCTTCGCTTTTAGCTTTTATTTTT
This sequence comes from uncultured Eubacteriales bacterium, assembly GCA_964370325.1. GTDB lineage: Bacteria > Bacillota > Clostridia > Oscillospirales > Acutalibacteraceae > UMGS1491. The sequence continues at coordinate 12,090 of CAYJIV010000009.1, read as the reverse complement.
TCTTCTTCAGGAAGTTCGTCAATTCGTTTTTGCTCTTCTTCGTCGGTCAATTTGAATGGTTCATT
>CAYJIV010000009.1:0-12015 GCA_964370325.1 uncultured Eubacteriales bacterium | reverse complement strand
GAATTTCGCCGGTATTTACATCCATGGCAATTGCTGCCGCTCGGTTTTGGACTTTATTGTTTTTTATACCTTCTTCCAGGTTTTTTTCAAGGAAGCGCTGAATACTTTCATCTATGCATAGCTTCAAACTGTGTCCGGGTTGTGCTGGAATCATTTGCTCATAATTAAAAGGCATTTCAGATCCGAGAGCATTTTTTGCAGTGACAATCCTGCCGGATTCACCTTTTAAAGTTTTTCCATAGTAAGCTTCAAGTCCGGCTAATCCCTGGCTATCATCGCCAACGCAACCCAGAACGGCAGATAAAAAATTACCGTGCGGATAATATCTTCTGTAATCTTCAATTAATCTTATGCCGGTTGAAATTTTGTTCGTGTTTTTAAATTCAATTATTTTATCTTTAACGTCACTTTCAACTTTTTTTTTGACGATAGTATAACAGGACTTTTTGTGTGCAAGTTCTATCAGTTTGTTTTTGTCAATATCGAGTATTTCATGCAGGCCTTGGCAAATCAATTCTTTTTTCTCTTCTGATTTTATGTAAGACGGTTCTAATACTACATTCCAAACAGTTGCACTTTGTGCGAGCGGTTTCATATTACGGTCAAAAATTGTACCACGCTGTGCGCTTATTTTAGTGTCCGCCAACTGTTGCTCAAAAGCCATTTTTAGCAGTGATTCACCTTGAAATATTTGAAGAGTTACGAGTCTGTATATCAACACGGCAAAACTTAGAAACACCAGAAGTCCTAGTACCACGAGGGATCGCCGCCACATTCTGATTGTAGCTCCTTTGGCCAAAATTTTTGCCTCCCTTTGTTTTCCTATTCTACATTGTAATACTTATTTGATTATTAAACAAGTTATGCTTGAAACGGACAAAGTGAAAATTTTTCTTGACAAAAAATATAAAATGCTATAAGCTAAAATGGATGTAAAGCGATTTGCTTTACACGTAGGTGATTAAATATGACAGGTAAAGATTATAAAATTCCGTTGCTTATGGATTATTATGGTAAGTTTTTATCAAAAACGCAGTATGATAATCTGGATTATTATTATAATCAGGATTTATCTTTGGCAGAAATATCGGATAATACTAGTAAAAGCCGTCAGGGTGTTCTGAGTTCAATTAAAAAAGCCGAGTCAATTTTATATGACGTTGAGAACAAATTAGGATTAACCAAAAAATTGAGTGAAATCAAAGCATATGCAAATAAAATCATGGATATAGCTAAAAATATTAAAAATTGCAGCGAAAATTTAAAAATATCCGGAGAAATTGATGCATACATAAGTAAGATTTTGAAAATATCTGACAAACTTTAAAACTGAGGTGGTACAGTGACATTTGGCAATCTTTCTGAGAAAATCACAGTGGCATTTAAAAAATTAAAATCAAAAGGTAAATTAACAACCGATGACGTTAAGGCGTCCATGCGGGAAATTCGGCTTGCACTTTTGGAAGCAGATGTTAACTATAAAGTAGCTAAAGATTTTATTAATAAAGTTACAGATCGTGCGATTGGAGAGCAGGTTATGCAGAGTCTGACTCCGGCACAGATGGTGATTAAAATTGTTAATGAAGAACTCACCGGTTTAATAGGCGGGGAACAAAACAAGTTAAACATTGCTTCAAAACCGCCGACAATTATAATGCTCTGCGGATTGCAAGGTTCCGGTAAGACGACTCATGCAGGTAAACTTGCGCTGATGCTCAAAAAGAAAGGCCACAGACCGCTTCTGATTGCAGGAGATATTTACAGGCCGGCAGCAATAAACCAGTTGCAGGTATTGGGTGAAAACATCGGCGTACACGTTTTTGAAATGGGACAAAATAAGCCGCTGGGAATTGCGCGACAAGCAATAAATTATGCAAAAGATCATGGCAATGATATGCTAATATTAGACACTGCTGGGCGGCTTCATATTGACGAAATTTTGATGGATGAACTCAAGGAACTCAAAGAGGGATTGAATCCACAGGAAATTTTGCTTGTTGTTGACGCTATGACAGGTCAGGATGCGGTAAATGTTGCTAAATCTTTCAATGATTTGTTAGATGTTACAGGTGTAATTCTCACAAAACTAGACGGCGACACACGTGGCGGTGCAGCACTTTCCGTAAAATCGATAACCGGTAAGCCAATAAAATTTATTGGTACAGGTGAAAAACTTGAAAATCTTGAAGAATTTCATCCGGATAGAATGGCTTCAAGAATCCTTGGAATGGGGGATATGCTTACTTTAATTGAAGAAGCTGCGGTGAATTTTGACAAAAATCAAGCTGAAAAAATGGCAAAGAAACTGGAGAAAAACAGCTTTGATTTGGATGATTTAAAAGATCAATTTATGCAAATAAGGAAAATGGGGCCAATAAAATCAATTCTTGGTAAATTGCCGGAAATGGACAAACAGCTCAAAGATGTTGACATTGACGATAAAATTATGGACAGAACTTACTCCACGATACTTTCCATGACGAAAGCAGAAAGAAAAAAACCTAGCATCATAGATGCGTCAAGGAAGAAGCGTATTGCAGCCGGCAGCGGCGTAAAAGTTGAGGACATCAACAAACTTTTAAAGCAGTTTGAAAGCATGCAAAAAATGATGAAACAGTTTGGTGGTAAGTTTAAAAGAGGAATACCGAAATTCGGATTACCTAAACTTTTTAAATAGTTAAAAATCTTCACATGAAGGTTCTTAAATAAAAATTAAATTTATTGGAGGAAATTAAGTAATGGCAGTAAAAATTAGACTTCGCAGAATGGGAGCACACAAAAAACCTTTTTACAGAATCGTGGTGGCAGATTCACGCTCACCTAGGGATGGCAAATGTATTGAAGAATTAGGGTATTACAATCCTATGGTAAATCCGGCAGAAGTTAAACTTGATCTTGAAAAAGCCCAAAAATGGATTGCAACCGGAGCACAGCCAACAGAGATAATTAAGAGCCTTATCAACAACATTGAAAACCCAAAAACAGAAACAAGGGTTAAGAAAAGTAAAAAGGTCAAAGCTGCAGAAGCAGCAGCCAAAGAGGCGGCGGCAAAGGCAACAACTGAAATAAAGGAAGAGGTCCCTGTTAAAGAAGAATCTAAAGTAAAAGCAATGGCACCGGAGGTTTTGGAAGAACCCAAAGCAGAGCCGGAAGTCAAGGAAGAAGTAAAAACAGAACCTGCGGTTGAGTAAAAATAATTTTAAGACAGGGAGTGCCTTAAAATGGATGAGTTATTAATAGAAAATTTGTTAAAAGTGATTATTAAGGAACTTGTGAAAAATCCGGATGCAATGAGCATTGAAGCCGATTCCTCAGCTTCGGACGGTCTTGTTGTTTATAGGGTACATGTGGATGAAAGCGATATGGGCAGAGTGATTGGTAAGCAGGGGCGCATTGCTAAATCTATACGGCAAATCGTAAGAGCTGCTGCAATTAAAAACAATATCAGAGTTGCTGTTGAAATTGGGTAAGGGAGAATAAATGTGAAAAAGCTTTTATGGATATTCATATTGATTTTATTTGTGTTGGGCATTATGACCTCCGCATTTCATTTTCATAAAATGAGGAATCAACCCCGTGTTATTAATGATAAAGTTTCAGTAATTATACCTGTGTACAATGTTGAACCGTGGCTTGCGGAGTGTTTGGACAGTTTAATTAACCAAACATATGAAAACATAGAAATAATTTGTGTTAATGATGGTTCTAAAGACAAATCATTAGATATTTTAAAAGAGTATCAGCAGAAAGACGGCAGAATAGTCGTAATTGATCAGAAAAACCAGGGCGCCTCTGCTGCACGCAATGCTGGTATCAGAGCTAGCACAGGAAATTACATAACGTTTGTTGATTCGGATGACTATGTTGACCTGAGTACTTATGAATTATGCATGAATAAAATAAGTGAAACCGGTGCGGATGTATTAGAATTTGATTATATTTATTTTCCGAATCGTGACAATAACAGAGCGATTTCCACAAAAGTATATAAAAACAATTCTTTTGCAGCAATTACGAACAATGATTACAATAACTTTATTTGGAATAAAGTTTATAAAAGGTCGCTTATAGTGGATAATGGCATTTATTTTAGGGAAGATGTCAGTTACTGTGAAGATGATTTGTTTATATTGATGCTATACCCAAAAGCAAATAATATTGTTCCGCTCTCTCAAAAACTTTATTACTATAGGCAAAGAGAAAATTCGCTTGGCAACTTTACCGACACTAGTCATGAAAAGCTGGCTCGGTCAGTTGTTGCGCGGGGGAAACATTTAATTGATGACTGGCAGGCGCATGGATATAATTATGATAGATGGCTGCTTGATAAAGTGTCTTGGGCGGCTGAATATATAGATAGGGTGACAAATGAGAAACTAAAAATTTCTTGGTCCAAAGATATTCTTACGATACTAGAAAACAGGCTGTTAAGTGTGGTTAATCTCGAAGGTATGCATGAAACTGTTCAAAACAACATTGAAATATTGAGAAAGTATGCGAATGCATGATATGAAAAAAGGATATTTAGAAGTCGGAAAAGTTGTAAATTCACGTGGGATTTGTGGTGAATTGAAAATAGAGCATTGGTGTGATAGTCAAGAAGCATTTTGCAAAATCAAAAAAATTTATTTTGATATCAATAAAGCCGGATTAAATGTGACTCGGCTTCGCCCGCATAAATCTTTTGTTTTAATGCAAATTGATAATATAAATACTCAAGAGCAGGCCAATGCACTCAAAGGTAAAATTTTATATGCCGACAGGGATGATATTCAAATTGAAGAAAACAGCTACTTTATTGAAGATTTAAAGGGTCTTAAAGTGGTCGACATTATTACCGGTCAAAACTATGGTATTTTAAACAATGTGTTTAAAGCGGGTTTTAATGACGTTTATTCGGTGATTTCAGAAAGTGGAAAAGAATATTTAGTTCCAATTATTGAGGGCACTATTGATAAAATTGATCTGGAACAAAGCAAAATTTTTATTAATCCGATTAGTGGAGTTTTTGATGAAAATTGATGTAATGACACTGTTCCCTGAAATGTGTGAATTCTATTTTTCTCAAAGCATTGTGGGACGTGCTCAAAAAAAAGAAGTTATTGATATACAATGTCATCAAATCAGGGATTTTGCATATGATAAGCATAAAAGAACGGATGATACTCCTTGCGGCGGCGGGAACGGCATGATTATGCTTGCTGAACCGATTGCGCAGTGCTTTGAGTATATATGTGAAACCAGGCATGCACGCCCGCATTTAATTTACATGTCACCGAAAGGCAAAGTATTAAATCAAAATATTATTAAAAACTTGGCAAAATATTCCCATATTGCTGTACTTTGCGGACGTTATGAAGGTGTAGATCAGCGTGTTATTGATGAGTTTGTTGATGAACAAATTTCGGTTGGAGATTATGTTCTCACGGGTGGCGAACTTCCTGCTATGATATTGGTTGATTCGGTTGCCAGGATGGTTCCCGACGTGCTTGCCAATAACGAGTGTTTCGAAAAAGAAAGCCATTACAGCGGTGTGTTGGAGTATCCTCAATATACAAAACCTGGAATATGGCGAGGGAGAACGGTGCCAGAAGTGCTGCTTTCTGGGCACCACGCTAATATTGAAGCATGGAAAAAAAAACAGTCTTTGCTAGAAACTGAAAAATATAGAAGTGATATGCTTGATCGTAAAAATATTGATAAAATATAAATTATTAACGAAATTTGACGTTATTATAATATAAATTTATAAATATAAAATTTGAACAAAAATTGTCAATATATTTGACGACATATACAAACCAGTTGTACAAAATGGATTTCAAATAGTGATTTATTATAAAATTTATATTTTTTATTGACTAATTGTCGAAGCGTGTTATAATGTTGATCACAATTATTTAAATTTAAATAAATGATGAGAGGGAGAAAGCTATGTATGTTAAAGAAGTAGTTATTCAGAATCAAGTGGGATTGTATGCGCGCCCTGCAACTTTTTTTATCCAAAAAGCTAATGAATTTGAGTCTTCAATCTGGGTAGAAAAAGAAGAAAAAAGAGCAAACGCTAAAAGCCTGTTGGGTATATTGTCACTTGGAATAATGGGAGAAACCACAATTCGTATAATAGCTGATGGTATCGATGAAGAAGAAGCTGTTAACCAATTGGTGAATCTTATTGAATCAGGGTTTGCAGGTAACGAATAAGCCTATGTTTTTTTAATTATTTGACCCGAATTTTTAAATATCATATTTTCTCCCAGAAATCCTCTAACCATTGAGGTGGGGTAAACCGAACAATTTTTCCCCAAAATTGTTCCAGGATTTAGTACGGCATTACAGCCTATCTCAACAAAATCACCAATAATTGCACCGAATTTTTTGAGTCCGGTGTGAATCTTTTTATTTTCCAAAGATACTTTAATTTCAGATTTATCTGATTTTAAATTTGATAATATTACTCCGGCTCCAAGATGAGCACGGTAACCTAAAATGGAGTCACCTACGTAGTTAAAATGAGGAACTTGTACATAGTCGAATAAAATAGAATTTTTGATTTCACTGGAATTGCCTACAACAACATTTTTGCCAACGATTGCACTGCCTCTGATAAAGGCACAGTGACGTATATCTGCTTCAGGTTGAATAATTGTGGGGCCTTCAATGGAAACAAAATCAGCAATTTTGGCACTTTTGGCAACCCAAACATTTTCTTTTATTTGTTCATATTTATTTTTCGGAAGATGATTACCCATTTCAATTACAAATTCTTTGATTTTTGTGAGAACTTCCCATGGATAGTGAATATTTGATAACAAATCACTTGCCAATGTTTTAGATGTGTCTAAAAAATTTTTATAAAATAAAGCTTGTTCTAGCATAATAGTGCACCTCAAAATTTAAATGTTAGTTTCTGGCAAAAATATTGTAAATTCAGTTTTTTTGCCTATTTCGCTGTTGACTGTAATGTTACCGCCGTAAGATTTCACAATTTCTTTTGCAATAGATAAGCCAAGGCCGGTACCTGGAATATCGAGTTTTTTATTATTTTCGGATCTGTAATATTTATTGAAAATTTTATCAAGTTCTTCCGGCGAAATTCCAAGCCCAGTGTCTTGAATTTTAACTACTATGAACTTATCCTTTTTCTGAATATCAATAAAAATTTTCCCGTTCGGTACATTATATTTAACTGCATTTTCAATGATATTTAAAAAAATGCGAGCAATTTTGATTTTCGGTATTGAAACAAATAAATCGGGTTTAGAATTTATGTTTATGCTTATATTATTTTTATGTGCCAGTGGCCGTAACTCACTAACGTATTGGTTGATTTGTATGCTTATATCGTTTTTTTCTGTTTTTAAATTTTCAGGCTTATTTAAAGATGCATTTTTGTTATTGTGTGAAATTTTATTTACCATTTCTAAAAGACGATAAGATTCTGTTTCGATTATATCATAAAATTCATTTCTTGTTTTTTCATCTTTCGGGCTGCTTTTAAGCATTTCAATAAAACCTATTATAGAAGTAATAGGAGTTTTTAAATCGTGAATAATTTCAGGTAAAGAATTTTTTTGAGTTTTTTCAAATTTGTCTTGCAAAATCAAAGAACTACACAGTTGTGCAGCTCTTTTCACCACCTTGTGTTGAATTATATTTAAATTTCGTCTTCAGAAGCGAATCTATAGCCAACTCCGCGAACAGTTAGTATGTATTTTGGGTTTTCAGATTCATCTTCAATTTTTTGGCGCAAATACCTTATATGAACGTCAACAGTTCTAGCGTCTCCGCAGAATTCCACGTCCCAGACCTTCTCCATTAGCTGGTCTCTATTTAAGACCCTTCCTTTGCTAAGCATAAGCGAAGTTAGAAGGTCAAATTCCTTCATCGTTAGGCTAATTAGTTTATCATTTTTCATAACGGTTCTTCTTGCTAAATTTACAGTGATTTCTCCACAGGTAACAATGTCGTTATGAGTGCCAGTATTATTTGAGTATTCTTTCCTGCGAATAACGGCTTTCACGCGTGCACACAATTCTTTTAAGCTAAATGGTTTAGTAATGTAATCATCGGCACCCATTTCAAGCCCCAAAACGCAATCAACTTCATCATTTCTAGCAGTGAGAAGTAAAATCGGTATGGTCTTTGTATCTTTGTCTAATTTTAGTCTGCCACAAATGCTAAGTCCATCTGGAGCTGGCATGACCCAATCCAAAACAATTGCATCTGGTATACGCCGCTGAATTGCTTTTAATAAATCTTCCCCACTTGCAAATTCCTGAGTTTCAAAACCGTATTCTTTGAGTGCCAATGATGCTAATTTTCTTATATTAGGCTCATCGTCTACTACGTAAATTAAACCTGTTTCTGATTCTGACATAAATACAAACACGTCCCTTGTTTTAATTTTTATAAATAATATAAATAATTATAATGAAACCAACTAATTTTTCAATTAAAATTTTAATATATTTAAATACTAGTAATTCTATTAGTTGCTTGAATACATTATATATTACTATGGCATTAAATGTTTGTAAAGCAGTATAACATAAAATTAAAAAATAAAATAGATTTTTATAGATTTTTTAAAAAATATTTTAATACTGGTATATGTGATTAATGGGTATTGAATTTTTTAAAAATAGTGATATAATAACTTCATGTGTAAATTTGCTGATATAGCTCAGTAGGTAGAGCACTTCCTTGGTAAGGAAGAGGTCTCGGGTTCAAGTCCCGATATCAGCTCCATTATGATATTAGTTAAGAAAACCGATGTCGAAAATTGAAAATTATAAAACAGGCCCGTGGTTTTGCTGTGTTTTTGTGTTTAATCCGGTGCATCAATATAGAAGAAGTGATAATGTATTAGAAAATTAGATGAAATCAACTCTGGGTCTGAGGAATATGTTGCAGAACAACCAAGCAGTTTATTGATATCTGAATTTAGTTCGCAAAAACTGGCCTTTGTTGGGGACGCTGTATTTGATTTGATGGTGCGTCGAATTGTTTCAACTAAGTTTAATAAACCTATAGGTGTACTACATGATTTGAAAGTCAGCCATGTTTGCTGTACTGCGCAGGCTTCATTGGCAGATAAAATAACCCCTTTATTAACAGACAAAGAGCTGGTTGTTTATAAGCGTGGACGAAATGCTCACGTAGGTAAAGCCCCTAAAAAAATTTCAGTTGGCCTGTACTATAAAGCAACCGGGTTAGAGGCTTTAATCGGGTTTTGGTATTTAAGCAAAAATACTGCTCGCTTAAAAGAATTAGAAAATTTAGTAAATATAAATATAAATAAACAAAAATATCCCAAAAATTCAATTTCATAAAACTTGAAAAATAACTGTATTTGCGTTAAAATGAAATTACGATGTTCTAACGATATTTGAAAGGGTGAGGATATTAATGTTTACGGAACTTCTTTTGTGTTGTGGCGGCGCATTTGGTGTTGTAAGATGGGCTGAAGATATCAGAAAAGGTATCACTTATTTTTGCGGCAAATATTTTAATTAATTTTATTTAGATTTAGAGAGGATAAAAACAATTATGATGATAGATTGGGAAGATATTGTAGAAGGCGCTAAACTTGGATTTGCATTTTGTTTGTCTGGCGTATGTTTGTCTGCGTTTGGACGTGGTGTTTATAGTGTTTTTGGAGCTAAACCGCCAAAATTTTTAACAGGTTGGACTGACTTTACTAAAGTGCCTTAACTTAAAATATAAAAGCCATTAATAAAAAATAGCAGATATTAATTTATCTGTTATTTTATTTACTTTTTTATAATCCATATTTTTAGAATATATGTTTTCAAGTTTATCATGTATAGATTTAGCATGATTTAAATTTAAAACAGCTTCTTCCAAAAATTTATTATTTATTTTTTTATTAAAACCTAAAAGATATTTATTGCTGGAAAGTTTGGGTTTATCCAAAAATTTTTTAACAGTGATTTTTTTATAATCATTTTTCAAATTCAGCTCTTGTGTTGTAGCAACAACTAAAAGGCCCAAGTTCAATTCAGGAATAAACAAAGCTTCCAGTTTGTGTCTTTTGGCGCGAATGGCGAAAAACAAGAAATGACGTCATAATTTTTATTCTGTGCTGTGTTTTTAATATCTTGTAGTATCAGATTCCCAATTATGTTGTGTTCATCTTCAATAACAAAATTATGATTTGATATTTCTTCCATCGTATCATCAAAAAACACATATCCATTAGGTGTAGTGGAGCTGATGAACCTTATGGTTTCATGTTTTTTCTCTGTTGCTGATTTGTTTTTAATTAATTTTTTTGTAAAACGGCTTATATAAGCATCACATTTTTCATAGTCAATACTTTCTGAAATTATTTTATCTGTACTGTTATTGATGCTTCCGTATGCTGCAAGAAATCTTTGAGCTTTTTTGTGATAGTCCGAATTTTCTTTTGTAAGATTAATAATGCTTTGGTCAGATTTATGTAGGCCTTTTTCGTTCCAAAATTCTCCCAAATGTATTATTGTATCTGTCACACCGGGGTATGTTGGGTCAATTACGTGTGGTGCGGTTCCGTCTACCACACATTTTTTTAGTTTTGGAAATATCACAGCATCCAATGAATTTGGGTCGGAAGCACAGTGGATCACTTCCACTTTGATTTTCATTCTTTTTGCTTCGGTTGCAATATTTTTCATTAAGGTAGATTTTCCAGTTCCCGGCCCACCTTTAAGAATATAACAAAACCAGCCTTCTGTAGGACTGTAAAGGTGATCAAATCTTGAAAAAAAACCTAATGGAGTGTTAGCACCTAAAAAAAATCGCGGAGATGACAAAATATCTTTTTGCATAATTAAAACCCCCTCCTCTTTTTGTGCATAATATGAATTTTAACGTATAATTGTGAATTTTATTGATCGTTTTTTGATTCAAAAAAAGCTACCTTCCGGGTAAAAGAAATACCCACTGATAAAACCAGTGGGTATCCATTTAAATCACTAAGACTTATTAGTCCTAGCAGCATCCACCATTGCAACCGCCGCATCCGCATCCGTCTTCCATTCCGCCACCACAGCAGCAAATGAGAACCAACACTATGATAATCATTAAACAAGAATTATTTTCACCGAAAAACATATCTAAATTCCTCCTTTTATATAGTTACATTTACATACTATTTCTAAGAAGGAAATTTGGTTACAGTTAAAAATTTAAATTTTAAAAAATATTTGATTTTTGCTTATTTTTTGTTATAATTGCACAAGCGTAAAATTGAATTATATAGTTTTTTTAAAGGAGCTGATCTAATGCCAAGTGCAATTTTAAAAAGTAAAGCGCCAAAGATGTTACAAGATTTGGGGTACACAAATTTGGAATTTATTGGCGAAGGTGGACAGGCTATTGTTTATAAATGCAACAATAAAACCGGGAATACTGTAGCAGTAAGACTTGCCGAAGGTACAGAAGAAGAAATATCCAGAGAAATAGCTTCTTCAAAAGAATTAGATAAGCAAAAACCAGAAGGTTGGGAAAAACATGGAGAAGAATTTTTAGAACATCAGAAACTGCCAGTAAACATGAAACACTGGTTTAAGTACAATAACGTACCTATATTTAAAGAAAGACAACAGTTAACATCTGCAACAGAAATTGTTGCGGCCCCACAAACATCGGTGCAACAGAGCAAAGTCGTCATGCCTTCTGCCGCTAAACGAATGAAGTTTTCGTTAAATTTAAGTGCAGTACAAAAACAAGCTAAAGAAGATCCGATTTTCGTAGCAATTTTTGAAGCACCTCTTGCCCAAAAAGATGTTTATCAGCGTTTTTTAGATGTTCAGCTTAGCGCCAATAATGCATTGAGAAAAATTCAAAGAATATCAAAGCATGCTTTAAAAGCATTAGAAGAATTGAACAAGCAAGGTTTAGTGCATGATGATATCAAACCTCAAAATTTGCTAAAAGTCAAACGTCCTAGTAAAAAAATCACGACAAACGCATAAGAAAACAACCCCAAAAATTAGATAATTACGGCGT
>CAYJIV010000008.1:0-19769 GCA_964370325.1 uncultured Eubacteriales bacterium | reverse complement strand
TATACTCTTCAATTAGTGGAAGTAATTTTTTGCTGATTTTGCTATTTATTCCACGAATTAGTCGTGTAATTGGCTTATTATTTGAAGAGTTATAAATAACTTTATATACAGCAGGAGTTTTCTTCGCAAGATATTCATAACCCTCGATTATAGTTTTGTTCAGAAGAGGATTTATATATTCAAGCGCATCAATAATGGTAGCTGATACACCTTTTGTATTTAAATAATCCTTGATGGTATTTGCGGCACTCATGTGGCCGCCACCTGTGGACGCGGACAATATTATTGCTTTTAAAATTTTTGATAACCCCCCAATTTAAGAGCCTAAAAATATATTTTCACTCAGGCGGTATCCTCTTGCAAAGTCTGAAGCGGACATTTTCTTTTTACCTTGGATTAAAACTTCCATAAGCTCAAGCGATGTATTTCTGCCGCAGCCAACGATGACCGGATTAGTACTGATTACTTTCCCCGGACACAGCGAACGGTAGGTGCTTATTTTAGATTTAAATATTTTGAAAAGTTGCCCGCGCAATGTGGTGTAGGCAATCGGCCATGGATTAGTGCCTCTTACTAAATTATGTATTTCTGCAGCGGTTTTAGTCCAGTCAATCAGTCCTGTTAATTTTTCAAGAATTGGTGAAAATGTAGCTTCTGAATCATCTTGTTTTATTCGAATTAAATTTCCAGTTTCTAGATTGTCTATAGTTTTTAGCAGTATTTCTGCGCCTACTTTTGCCAGACGTTTTTTCAGGTCTTCTGTGGTTTCGTCATCATTTATAAAAGTTTTGGCTTGTATAAGTATATCGCCGGTGTCGAGGCCTTCATCCATGAACATGGTGGTGACTCCGGTGGTTTTGTCGCCGTTAATAATACTCCATTGAATTGGTGCAGCACCTCGGTATTTTGGTAATAAAGATCCGTGCAGGTTAATGCACCCACGTTTTGGAATATCCAATACGCTTTTCGGAAGTATTTTGCCATACGCAACTACAACTATAACATCCGGAGCAAGTGCAGTTAGTTTTTCCGTTACTTCGAAAGTTTTTAATCTTTCAGGTTGAAAAATTTCCAGACCATGTTGCTGGGCGCAAACTTTTACCGCAGTTGGTAAAATTAGCTGTTTTTTCCCTTGTGGTTTATCAGGTTTGCTGCAAACAAGGCAAACTTCGTGTTTACTTTCAATTAAAGCTTGTAGTGAAGGTACTGCAAATTCCGGTGTGCCAATGAAAACAATACGCAAGTACGTCCCTCCATTATTGTTTACTGTACTTTTTTCAGTTCGATTTTTTCTCCGCTGGCACTGTTTAATGTAAGATTGGTGCCGTCATATGTGTAAATATAACCTTCGGCATCATCTAATGCATATGCAGATATGAATATTACATCTTTGTTTTGAGCAAATGAAATGGGTGCGGAAGGCCCGTCCGGATTCAATGGCAAGTCTTGTATTGACCCTGAACCGTCTTCCTTGAATTCATAAATTTTTGTTTGATCTTTAAAAGAACCGATTATCCTCTTGTAACCTAACTGATCGTCAAGACTGATAACGGGTGCTGGTGATTCTGTTGTTTTTGTTTCACTGTTTGCATCATCATTAGTAGTATTAGCACACCCTGGAAGAATAATGAATGACGCAGTGGCTAAAAGTATGGCCATGAATAGTTTTTTTCTCAAATTAATCACTCCTTAGTAAATTATAAGTGGTCTTATAGGAATATTTTGAAAATAAAATTTTTTATTTTTTCTTATCGTAGTATTCTTCAAGTGTCAGCTGATTTTCATAGATATACTCAGCCAATTCTTTTCTTACATACCTTATGTGCCACGGTTCAAATTTTAATTTTGTGATGTCTTCCTTGCCTTTTGGGTACCGCAAAATGAATCCAAATTTATGCAGGACGGTGTGTATCCAGGTGGTTTCTTCGTTGATGTTTCCGTCTTCATCAGGAGCGATTTTCCCCCATTTGCCGTCTTTGTAGATGTCAGTGTCTGCTGCTAGGCCAGTGTTGTGTTCTGAATAGTAAGGCAGGCAGGCACTTTGTTCTGCGAATTCGCGGCCATATTTCTGTAAGAATCTATCATATTTTCGGCCTTGTTGTTCGGGAGTTAAAAATCCGCAGGAAATATCAAAAAAGATGCCGTGTTCTCTGGTGAAATTACGCAATTGTTCAAATTGTTCGGATGTTTCTTCTTCTAAGTAAACTTTTTTGCTGGCAACTCCGAATGTCTGAAACATAACATCGTTATTTTTAACGTGCGTTACAGTTACAAGCGAAGGCTTAATTACATTAGTATAGTAATCCTCTTCCAATTTGTTTTCCCTGTTGATTAGAATTTCGTAGTTCATTTCGCTCATGATTTTTTTACCTCCCTGTTATTTTTATCTTAAAATTAATAATAATACTTTTGTAAAATATTTGCAAATGTTTGATGCACACAGATTTTTAGACTATAAATATTAAGCAGTGCATGGTATAATTACATATAAATTTAAAATAAAAGGGGAAAAACCATTGTTTAGCAGATTAGAAGCCATAGAAAAAAGATATGAAGAAATTAACAAAGATTTATGTGATCCGAATATTATTTCGGATCAGAATACTTACAAATCTTTGATGAAGGAATACAAAAATTTATCTCCCGTTGTGGAGAAATACAGGGAGTATAAAAAGGCCGAAAAAAATTCATCTGAAGCAAAAGAGATTTTATCCGAAAGCGGCGGGGATAAAGAACTGCGAGAAATGGCAGAAGTTGAAATGGAAACCGCTAAAGAGGGTATTGAAAGAATATCTGATGAGCTTAAAATTTTGCTGCTTCCAAAAGACCCTGACGATGACAGGAACGTTATAATTGAAATCAGGGGGGGGGCCGGTGGAGAAGAGGCGGCATTGTTTTCAGGTGTTTTATATAGGATGTACACGATGTATTCCGAAGTTAAAGGCTGGAAAATAGAAATGCTGAATTGCAATGAAACGCAACTTGGCGGATTTAAAGAAGTCAGCTTTATGATATCTGGTGATGGTGCGTATTCAAAATTCAAATACGAGAGCGGAGTACATCGTGTTCAGAGAGTGCCGGATACTGAAGCGCAAGGCAGAGTTCACACTTCAACTGTTACAGTTGCAGTGTTACCTGAGGCTGAAGACGTGGAAATAGACATAAATCCTGTGGATTTGCAAATTGATACATATAGAGCTGGAGGCGCTGGTGGCCAGCATGTTAATAAAACAGAATCGGCGATAAGGATTACGCATATTCCGACCGGCGTGGTGGTTGAATGTCAGGATGAGCGGAGCCAGTTCAAAAACAAAGATAAAGCTATGAAAGTATTAAAATCCAGACTTTTGGAGGCCAAACGCGAAGAACAGGCCGCCGCAACGGCTGAAGAGAGACGTACACAAGTCGGCACAGGTGATAGGTCCGAGAGAATCAGGACATACAATTATTCGCAAAGCCGCGTTACTGACCACAGAATCGGACTGACTTTATATAAATTAGAAGCTGTTTTAAATGGAGATTTGGACGAAATAATAGACGCCCTGTCCACAGCGGACAGAGCGGCCAAACTTTCTGGCGAAAGCGGAGTATAATTTTATTTTAAAGTTTATTATTTCAGTGGAAGGACGAAAGCCACCATTTCTCCATAGTGCTTTTTCGCAAGACTTCCTGTTTGCTCTACAAACCCTAATTTTGATCCATGCGTTCTATATAGGTACAAGGCGTGTTCGTGTGCTGGATTTGCATCTGAATATAGTTTTTCGCAACTTCTGTAAACCCCTTTTGATACAAGGATTTTTATTAAATTTATAAAAAATCCTTTTTGAAGCGCGAAAGATGTATAGCCTTTGTTAAAATGTTCTGGACTGAGATATAAACATACTTCTGCTTGAGATGCACTTAATGGCCCTATTCCTAAAAACCCTGCTATTTCTCCGTTTATTTTTACTATGAAGGACATTCCTTGAGGAGCTAATTGACTTCCCCAAAGTCTTTCTAACCTGCCTCTGTAATTTTCCATAAACGCTTGTTCTTCAGTAGGTTTGCCGGTTGCATAAAGCTTCATATGTTCTGCATCCGGTGAACCTGGTGTAAATAAGCGCATGCGCTTCATAAAATTTAGGTGTTCCGGGCACTCTCTTAAAGGTACAAGTTCTATTATTGCTTCGTCGGGCCCACCTTTGAGCGTCAAGTGATTTTTGAGTTCTGCTGGTTGCATCTGTAATTTTCCTACCAGTACTGCAAAGGCCTCTTCATCACTCTGCGGCCCAATTGCTAAATAAGCTGGCATGACTAAGCACATCAATAAAAATACTGCTAGAATTTTGGAACAAATGTTTTTTAACAATGTTATCTCTCCTTGATATTATAGTAATTTTATTGCAATATTAATTGGTGTCTTATGTCAATTTAAAAACAGAGGGAAAACATGGAAACAAGACATTTAAATGCTTCTCAAACGAATGAAGCAGCTGAAATACTCAAAAACGGTGGGGTAGTTGCCATTCCTACGGAAACAGTTTATGGATTGGCTGCCAGTGCGTTTGACGAGGAAGCGATAAAAAAAATTTACAAAGCTAAAGGTCGGCCAACAGATAATCCATTAATTGTTCACATTGCGGATATAAACAGTTTGGATGCAGTTGTAGCCGGGTTGTCACTAAAAGCTGCGATTTTAGCGAAGAAATTTTGGCCTGGCCCACTGACAATGGTGCTTCCGAAAAGTAGGTTTATTCCAGAAATTGTTAGTGCAGGGCTGGACTCAGTTGCGGTTAGATTTCCGTCAAATGAAACTGCGCAGGAGATTATAATTAAAGCGGGAGTACCACTGGTTGCACCGTCTGCGAATAAATCAGGGAAGACAAGCCCAACAACAGTACAGCATGTGTTGCTTGATATGGACGGACTTATAGATGCTGTGGTTGATGGTGGATCGTGTACAATAGGATTGGAATCAACGGTTGTAAGTTTAATGGATGGCAGTCCAAGGTTGTTGCGTCCGGGAGCTATTACTCTTGAAGATTTGCAAAACGTTATTGATGAGGTTAAAGTTGACGAATCAATATATCGAGATTTAAATTCCGGAGAAAAAGCCATTTCTCCGGGAATGAAATACAAACACTATGCGCCATCGGCAAAAGTAATAGTTGTATCTGGAAATCAGGAAAATTATATAAATTTTGTAAATTCTGCTTCTGAAAAAAATGTGATGGCATTGTGCTTTGATGAAGACATACCATATATTAAAATTCCATATATATCATATGGAGGTATGCGCAACGCAGATGAGCAGGCGCGAAATTTGTTTGATGCTTTGAGAAAAACGGATGAAATGAGTGCTAAAGTGGTTTATGCCAGATGCCCGGATAAAGACGGCGTTGGTATGGCGGTTTATAATAGACTAATGAGGGCGGCAGGTTTTGAAATTTTAAATGTATAGATTCAAAGTTAAAAAAGTGATATTTTACGATGTGATAATAATTTCAGCTGTGCTTTTGTTAGCGTGGGGGTATAAAACGCTTATGGAAGTGATTTACCCTATAAAATATGAGGGAATTGTGAGTCAATCATCGAAGAAACACGGTGTTGAAGAAGAACTGATTTATGCTATAATTAAAGCGGAAAGTGGTTTTAATGAAGACGCTCAGTCTAAAGCAGGTGCCTGCGGTTTGATGCAAATCACGCCGGATACTTTTGAGTGGTTGCAGCTTTACACCAAAAGCAAAAAAAAGATGGGCGAAATTCATTTAAATGACCCTGAAGTAAACATTAATTATGGTACAATGTTTATTTCAATGCTTCGGAAAAAATATGGTTCGGATGACCTTGTTCTAAGCGCGTACAATGCAGGGCCAAGAACCGTTGAACGGTGGCTTAAAGATGAGAAAATATCCAAAGACGGGGAAGAACTCCGGAAAATCCCATATAAAGAAACCCAAAATTATGTTAAACGTGTAAAGCAAATTAAGAAAATTTATAAGAAACTCTACTTTGAATAAATAAAGGAGTGGGGCGAATGACGAAAACAGAATACGCTGCAATTGAAGCTTATATGCTGAGTCAAATGAAGGACAGCGTACATGACAAGTATCATGTTTACAGGGTTGTAAATGCTGCTCTGAATATTGCGGATAATAGCGGTGAAAAAGTTGATCTGGATGTTTTGTTGGCGGCAAGCTTTTTGCATGACATCGGAAGAGCAAAACAATATGCTAATCCCCAATTATGCCATGCTAAGGTAGGCAGTGGAATGGCGTATGAATTTTTACTTTCCCAAAAATGGGATCCGAAAAAAGCTTTACATGTGAAAGAATGCATAATTACTCACAGATTTAGGCGTGACAACCCGCCGCAAAGTATTGAGGCGAAAATTTTATTTGATGCTGATAAACTTGATGTATGTGGTGCAATAGGTATAGCAAGAACGCTTATGTATAGTGGGCAAGTTGAAGCTCCGATATACATACTGGGTAACGATGGGAACATTGTTACTGACGGCGATAATAATGAAAATCCATCTTTTTTCCATGAATACAACTATAAGTTGAAAAATTTGTATGATTCGTTTTTTATGGATTACACAAGGAAAATAGCTATTGAAAGAAAAAAAATAGCAACTGATTTTTATAATGGTTTGTTGACGGAGATTAATTTTAGCTATAAAAATGGTATTAAAAATTTTGAGGCAATATTAGAGGAGGGAAAATGAAACATAAAAAAGCAGTGCAGGTTTTTTTAAGAAGTGGTTCAATGGTGTTTGCATGGCTGGTATTTGCCAGCAATATGATTTTCGTTAAAGGTGTGGGGCAAAATTTGATTTTGAATAATGATATTTTAATTAAAAGGAGTGAATCAAAAATGGAAAACAAGGAGAAAACTACAGTTAAAGAACTGAAAGACAAGTTGTTTTTGAAAAAAGAAAATGGTGGTAATTTGCTTTCTAAAGAAGAGTTTGAGCAGTCAGAGATGTTCAGTGAAGGATATAAAAAGTTTTTGAATACTGCTAAAACTGAACGCGAAATTGTAAAATATGTTGTGCGAGAAGCGCAAAAATTAGGTTTTGTCGAGTTTGACAAAGACGTGAAATATGAGGCGGGAGATAAGGTTTACAGTATCAACAGAGCGCGCGAACTTGTTTTGGCTGTGATAGGTAAGAATGGCGTGAAAAATGGAACCAAACTGGCAGTTGCACACATTGACTCCCCAAGGCTGGATTTAAAACCCAATCCGCTGATTGAACAAAATGATTTTGCAATGTTTAAAACACATTATTACGGTGGGATAAAGAGGTATCAATG
This sequence comes from uncultured Eubacteriales bacterium, assembly GCA_964370325.1. GTDB lineage: Bacteria > Bacillota > Clostridia > Oscillospirales > Acutalibacteraceae > UMGS1491. The sequence goes on along the minus strand of CAYJIV010000008.1, from coordinate 12,471 downwards.
GACAGCTTTACCGTTGGCGCTGCATGGAAGGATAGTCAAAAAAGATGGCAGTTTTGTGGATGTGAGCATAGGTGAAAATGAAAACGAACCTTGTTTTTATATATCGGATTTGCCTCCACATTTGTCGCGTGAACAGGTAAATAAAAAAATGTCGGAAGCTATTACTGGCGAGGATTTAAACGTATTAGTGGGTGGCATTCCGTTTAAAAGTGATGAAGGATCGGAGCTTGTAAAACTCAATATTATAAATCTTCTTAACGAAAAGTACGGAATAGTTGAATCTGATTTTATCTCTGCAGATCTGCAGCTGGTTCCAAACATAAAGGTTCAAGATGTTGGATTTGATAGAAGTATGATTGGTGGATATGGTCACGATGACAGGGCTGGTTCTTATGCTTGCATGGAGGCTATATTTAAATGTGAAGTGCCGGAAGAAACTGCAATTGTTGTTTTAACGGATAAAGAAGAAGTTGGTAGTGATGGAAACACGGGTATGCAGGGCAAGTTTTTGAAATATTTTATATCAGATTTGGCAGCACAGGAGAGTGTGAAAGGTAGACACGTTCTTTCCAAATCCAAATGCTTATCTGTTGATACTTCCGGTGCATTTGACCCAGTTTATTCAAGTCTTTTTGAATTAGCCAACAGTAATTTTATTAATAGAGGAGTAATACTGGAAAAATGCACAGGCAATGCAGGAAAAGGTGGTGCATCGGATGCGTCAGCTGAATTTACTGGAGAAGTCCGCAAAATACTTGAAGACAACAATATTCTTTGGCAAAGTGGACAAATGGGTAAGCTCGGAGCTGGTGGTGGTGGTACTGTAGCTAAATATCTGGCCAACATGAATATAGATGTGATTGACCTAGCTATACCTGCACTTTCGTTACATGCACCGTTTGAGGTTATTTCTAAAATAGATCTTTACATGGCTCACAGAGCAGTTGTTTCGTTTTTTAAAAATTAATAAATAAATGAATATTAAAAATCCACCTCTGATAAAAGGTGGTTTTATTTTAGCTCGCAGACTTTAATTGCAATCGCAATTTATCACTTATCATTGCAATAAATTCTGAGTTGGTCGGTTTGCCGCGCGAATTGTGAATTGTATAGCCGAAATAAGAATTTAAAATGTCAACGTCGCCTCTGTCCCAAGCGACTTCAATAGCATGCCGTATAGCTCTTTCTACTCTTGATGGCGTTGTCTCAAAGTTTTTTGCAACTGATGGATAAAGCTGCTTTGTTACTGAATTGATAATATCAGGATTTTCAACGGACATCATAATTGAGCTTCTGAGATAATGATATCCTTTAATATGAGCCGGAACACCAATTCTGTGTAAAACTTCAGTTATTTTCATTTCTAAATCGGAAGCACCGCTGATTTGGATCTGTACCTGAGATATATTTTGTTTTATAGAGTTAGTTACAGGTTTTGCTATGTATGTAATCTTAAGAATTTTTTCAATTATATCTGAATAATTAACCGGTTTGACTAAGAAATAGGATGCACCTGCTGACATAACTTCGCGCTCGAGAGTTGGGCGTCCGAAATTGGAAATAACAATAAAGGTTGGCATTTCGATTCTGTGATTCTTTCTTATAGTTGTAATGATTCCGATTGCATCAATTCTTGGCATGAATAGATCCATTACCACTACGTCTGGGCAAGAATTTTCAATGATTTCAATTATTTTGAACCCATCTTTGGGCAAAAACGACAAATCCATTGAATAGTGTTTAAACATGTCTAATGCTTCGCGGTCGAACTCCGCACAATCCTCCGAAATAAGAACTTTTAACCTGTTTTCCATAAAATTTCCTCCTGTTAATATATAATACGATAACGTTACTATATTGATATTGACATAAATTACCAAATATGTCAATAGTTTTCCAAAAACAAAATGATATTCATGATATATGTCAAATTATAGTAATTTTTATGAAACTTTTTTGTACCGTGACTCAAAAATATTGTTGGAATTTGTCAGCATTGTTTCGGCAAATATAGCGTATCCTTTAGTGGGATTATTCACAAATACGTGAGTTACGGCGCCAACGAGCATGCCATTTTGAATTATTGGACTGCCGCTCATGCCCTGCACGATTCCTCCTGTTTTTTCCAGTAAATCCTGTTCTTGAGTGGATATCAGTATATTTTTAATTGGATTATTTACATTGTAATTAATACTGTCAATATTAATGTTGTAATAAGCAGGTTTACTCCCTTCAATAGTGGTAAATATTTTGGCAGGGCCTTTCTGAACCTGCTGTTTCATTGCTACGGGTATGGATTCCTGATTTTCCGGCATTTTTTCTAATACACCGTAAACCCCGGTTTGCGTGTTTGCAAGAAGTTTTCCTATAGGTCGCGGGTCAGTAAAGCAGCCTTTGAGTTCGCCAGGTGAGCCCTTTGAGCCTTTTTTGGTATCTGTAATCGCAGCTTCTACAATGTCGCCGTGAGAAAGTCTTAAAATATCACCTGTGTCAATGTCGCAAATGCCATGGCCTAGCCCGGAAAAGCATTTGGAATCCGGGTCAACAAATGTTAGTGTTCCTATTCCGGCGGAGCTATCTCTTACCCAGATCCCAGCTCTATAGCAGTTGTCTTCAATAGATTTTACTGGGTTTAAAATAGTTTCGAACGATGCATTTTCACGTATTACAGAGAGCTTTAACCCCTGCCCCTGACTTTCTTCAACAAGGGTTCCGATCTCTTCATTAGTAGATACCGGCTGCTCGTTAATCTTGGTAATAATATCGCCTTTTTGAATCCCGCTATTTTTGCCCGGACATGCAATTCCCTGTGCTGTTTTCACGTCTGCAATGTTAATTATCATAACACCGTCTGTGTGGATTCTTACCCCAAATGGTGTACCGCAAGGAACAACCTTGCGCTTCGGCATAACGCTTATCAATACTGGTTTGATGGGAAAAATTTCAAGAAAATTAAGGTTTGCTGGATATATTGGAAAATCTGAATCTGTGCATAAACATTCAATTGCTTCCTGCCTAATGTTAATAGAAAAGATTCCGCATGAAAAAGTCGTTGTTTCGCCTTCAGTTATGTGATAATCATCTGGAAAATTATATGAAATATATATACATCCTGCAAAAAACAGTGTACTTAATCCTAAAATCGTAGCAGATAGCATTTTAAAGAATTTATTCAAAATTGCCCCCCCAATCTTAACTGCGTATAATCTCATAAATTAGGGTTGCCGGTTTTATAAAGTATTAATTTGTAAAAATATTGCCTAAAATGTATAAAAATGTCATAACAATAATTTTTGCTGAATTGATTAAATTGCACAAAAGAACTTACATTTATGCGAGGTGACAAATTATAGAAAATATGTTAAAATAAAGTTCTAAATCGAAGGAGTGACTTTTTTGAATAAAAATTATTTTGAGGTTATTTGCAATTTTATAATTGAAAGCGAAAGAATGAAAAAGTTTGATTCAAAGATGCAAGATTCTAATACTTGCGTTTTGAATGCAGAAGATATTTGTTATGAAATTAAATATGACGCAGTGCAAAAACAAGTAAAGCTGGGTGTTTGCAAAGCTGAAGGTGAAGATTACAAAATGCTTTCCACATGGATGCTAGACGGTGAAAATTCTAGCCAAAAAGACTCTGAGATGATAGCTAAAGATTTTATCGAAACAATGGTTGGTACAGACAAAAACGTAGTGAGGCAGCACCAAGCCAGAGCAAAAAACAATGAAGATGAAAGTAATGTGACTGGAATGTTTTTTGCAAACCGTATGGCAAATGTTTTCCCTGAGTTGAAGCAAGCTGTTCAAATTGAAAAAGAGTGCTATAGCGAGTTCAGGTTAGCTAAGTTTACAAGAGAGAACATTACGCCGAAAATAAATGAACTTTTAGCAGAAGGCAAGGATAAGTCTAAACTTGGAAAATTGTTTAAGCTTTTGGGAGAGCTTTATCAAAATGGTAATATGGACGTTAGAAGCGTGATTACTATGGTAGTGCTAAACGGTATTGAAGGTGAACACAGTGTTGATTTGGCTAAAGAACTTATAACTCCCGAATTGACAAAAATATGGGATGCTGCTTCTAAATTCAAAGGAAAAACTGTTAAACCGGAAAAACCCAAAAAGCAAGGTGCTTTCATGACTAAAATGTTGGAAGCACAAAAGTAATAATAATTTAAAATTGATTGTAATATATGATTGAATTATGATGATACTTAAATTAAAAAATAATTTATTGTTGAAATAGGAGTTTTAATTATGAAAAAAATTTTTAAATGTTTTATTCTTAGTGCAATGCTGGTTTGGGCATTTATATCGGTTTCTAAAGCGTTTTTCCTTGGTAGTGACGCGTATACTGCAGAAGAATATAAAGATGCTAATATTGTATGGACACACAACACAATATTGGCTGATGAATATTATTTCAATGGAACCAGCATTACTCAAAAACTGGCAGAGCAATTGACGACACTTTACCGCAATACCTTTAAAAAAGAATGTTGTGATGGTACAAGAGATGCAAATATGTATAACCTGTACACTGTGGTTGCGCAGTTTACCATAAGCACGGCAAAAGAAATGGCGCAGGAAGTAAATGGTTGGAGAAATAGTTATTATGGATTATCGGCAAGAAACACATCACTTGAATTGGAAAATTCGCGTTTGAAAAATCTGTTGAGAATTCACAGTATAGATTATTAATATATGATTTAAAAAACAATTGACTCCGGTATATGCCGGAGGTTTTTGTTTTATCATATTTAAGAGAGGTTGCTCATAATTATTCTTAAAGAAGTAAAAAGCGGGGAATATCTATGAAAGGCATACTACGCAAGTCTAAAGCATTTCTTGATGATTATGACATTATAAATATTGGTAAAAATAATAAGATGCTCATATTTTTATCGATAATTTTATTTGTAGGAATGGTAATCGGTTCTTTGGTGATAAATTCTATAAGCATAGAAACTGTGCACAAACTGGATTTTTTATTTTCAAGTGATTTTAACGAGAGAATAAATCAATCCAGTTTAGATGTTTTTGTTTCTTCGCTTGCTACGTCAGCTTTTTTTATTTTGGGTATTGAAATAGCGGTGCTGTCATTTTGGGGCGCCATGCTTGTGCCTTCAATTATCTTTTTTAAAGGGTTGGGTTTAGGGCTCACTGCAGGGTATCTTTATTTAGTGTATGGCCTCAAAGGTGTTGCGTTTTACATACTCATTCTGCTGCCCGGAATTTTTATTTCTTCAATCGGGATGGTTTTGTTTTCTGCCGATGCAGTTAAATTTTCATGTAAATTTGCAGGTAAGGTTTTGCCAAAATCCAATGATGCCAGATTGTGGAATGATTTAATAATACATCTTAAAAAAGCAGGGTACAGCTTAGTTGTACTTGCTTTTGCTGCGCTGATAGATATGGCTTTTATGGCAATGTTTTCACGGTTTTTTAAGTTTTAAATCAGATTTGTGTAAAAGTCTTTGATAAACCAGATGTTTTCTTTTTCCAGTTCAAAAACTTTTCCATTCAGGTAATCTAAAACGCCGGAATCTGTTTTAAAATCAAACTCTAACTTATATGAACACAAAGCCTGATGTTTGTATCCCTGCGTTCTGTTTACATTTGTGAAACCGTATTTGCCGTCGCCTAAAACAGGGTGTCCAATTGAAGCCAGATGCGCGCGTATTTGATGTGTGCGTCCGGTTAAAAGCTGAACTTCCAAAAGACTGAATTTTTTGGATTTTTCAATTACCTTATAATGCGTTTTAATAGTTTTCACTTCTGGCGGGCGGATGTTACCTGTGCCAAGGCTGGATTTTATATATACTTTGTTTTTATCCTGATTTTTTTCGAGAAATCCGGTCAGAGTTTCCTCTTTCTTTTTTACTTCCCCGCAAACTACGCATAAGTAGCTTTTGTGTATTTCTCGATTTTTCATTTTTTCATTGAGAATCATAAGTGATTGCGCATTTTTTGCGGCGATTACCAATCCGGATGTATTGCGGTCTATACGGTTAGCTAATGCCGGCGCGAATGAGTTTTCAATCTCAGGATTGTACTCACCTTTTTTAAACAGATAGTTTTTAATTCGATTTATAAGGCAGTCAATTTGAATATCTTTATCCGGATGGTCAATTAACCCGATTTTCTTATTCACAATAATTATGTTGTTGTCCTCATAAATGATGTCCAAGTTATCAGGTGCTTTTTTGAAAATGTCGGCGTTTGGGTCTTCTTCAAAAAATTCATCGTTAATGTATAGAGTAATAATATCGCCTTGCTTGAGTTTAGTAGAAATATCACTTTTTTTATCGTTAACTTTTATTCTTTTTTTGCGGAGATATTTATAGAGTAGAGCTTCGGGGAGTCTAGGGATTGTTTTAAGAATGAATTTATCCAATCGTTTGCTTTCATCATTTGCATTTATTTGAATTATTTTCATTAAAGTAATATCACTGCCTGTTTGTTAAATTTTGTTGAAATATAAAGACATTTATGGTAAAATGTTTGTTATTGTTTGTGTAAAACACATGGAAGGAGGACGTCAGATTTTGCACGAGGGACATAGAGATCGGGTAAGAAAAAAATTTATTGCGAATGGTCTTGAAAATTTTGAGGACCATGAAATTTTGGAGCTGGCTTTATTTTACGCTATTCCAAGAAAAGACACAAATGAAGTTGCACATAAATTAATAAAGCATTGCGGTTCAATCGCTGCAGTTTTTGACGCGCCCATAAAAATTTTAACAGAAGTTAATGGTGTCAGTGAATCCGTGGCGGTTTTTATTAAGCTTATACCCAATCTTGCTCGCGTATATATGGAAAAAAAGCACATGCACGACAACAAAAATATGGACGTGAAAGATTTTTGTGATAAACTTTCTTTAAAATTTATTGGTCGGATGGAAGAAGCAGTTGCGATAGCTCTGCTGGATGCCAAGGGCAAGCTGGTTTATGAAGGAATTGTTAACAAAGGAACTGTTAATGCTGTGGATATTTACGCCAGGAGAATTATCGAGTTGATCGTTCACTACAGCGCATGTTCAGTGATATTGGCCCACAATCATCCGAGCGGATTTGCTATACCTTCAGTTGATGACATTGAATCTACTGCAAAGTTAAACAAGGTTTTCAGTAGTATGAATGTTTCATTTTTGGACCATATAATTGTTGCGGATGGTGATTACACATCACTACGCGACTGCGGAATAGAAGACGCGTTTGGTAGTGCTAACGACAACAATTAAAACCGCGCACCTATTAAGTCTGCGGTTTTATGTATTTTTTAAAAATAAGTTTTAAATTCCTAAGTGCTTAAAGTAAAATATAGCATTAGCTAAAATTACGATAACAAAAAAGCCAATCGAAATAAACCTTGTCCATCTTTCAAGGAAGGCATCAATGGAGCGAGATTTATGTTTAGTTAGAAATGTATCTCCGCCGGCTCCGGTGATGGCGCCCATGTTTTTTTGATGTCCTTCCTGAAATAAAACGACTAAAGTTACGCCTAAAGCAAATACAATCAAAACTATACCACAGATGATTTCTAAAGTACTCAATTTTTACACCTCACAGAGATAAAATTATGCATTACCAGCCCTTTCGAGCCATGCACTTGCAATGTCCAATGCTAAGTATAATCCTTTTTTTTCACTGACCTTTACTATTTTTTTGCCGCTTGTGATGTCTGCGTTGGTGTCTATCATTTCAATATTCAACTTAGTAGACACATTTAAATCATCTACTTTTTTTGAATTTTTTGATTCAATTTTAATAACATAGGGGTCATTCATGTTTCCGTAGTATATTGTGTTTTTGCATCTGACTAATGGCTTGCCTTTATAACTAAAAAAAGTATTTTCATCTTTTTTGGTTTTTTTCATAAAAGTTCAGTTCCTTAATTCATATATAATTTTTGAACATTAATAATACCACCATAAATAATATTTTTCAATACTTTTTTAGATGGTGGTATTAAATTAACATGAAATATAAGGGTTTACTTAAAATGGATATATATGATTGATCACTTCTAATTTTCTCATTGCATCTGCGTGACCTGCTTCTGTTGCTATAGTTCTTAGTCTGCCTAAAGCTATTTGAAAATTATCTTTATCTCCACCTTCCAATGCAGAGTTTATAGCTTGAGGGTTACGTGCCCTTTGCGCGAAAGCAGTTGTGCTGTCTATAAAGCTGAGATGTTTTCGTATTTCTTGCATAGCTACACGGCGCGAAGCTGAATGCGCCACTGAGCTTTTTTTGCTTGTTGCGCTAATTCTTGAGCTTTAACTGTGTAATTTTGAATGTTTTGTGGAGTCGTCTCATAGCCTCTCGAAAGTGCAGTTAATTCGCTGTGTATTCTATCAAGTGTCATTTTTTCATCGCGTGCAGCTCCTGCGGCTCGCATTACAGTTGTGTTAGACCGTTCAATCTCTCGGCTTTGAGCTAAAAAACCGTATACGACTGCTGATGTATGACCAGTAAGAGCAGCTGCAAGTGCAGGCTCTGGGTTCCCATGTAGCATAATAATCACTCCTAAAAATAATTTAAAATAAACAAATTACAAGCTTTTACATTTAAAATTATATAAACAAATGACAAATAAGTCAAGAGAAAATTTGAAAATTATATTTATTTTAGACAATTAGGTAAAAGTTAGTCGGAAAATTTTCAGACTTAATATGTTTTTATTGAGGTTGTCAATTTGTGTTAATGAAGCGTTATTGGGATTTTGGGTTTTAAGTTTGCGATATATTATTTCTTGACATGCCGCATTATTAAATAATATAATTAAATTCAGCGAAGTTCCCAATGAATTTTATTTTTGTGACTATTAAATTATATTTCATCGAAACTTATCCATACGAATTAAAAATATTTAAAAATAAACATTATTCATTCTTCGCCTGAAATCCGGTGAGGATATCTGGGAGTTGTGGGTTTAAAAGCAAAAGATGTGTTTGTTTTTAGGAAGGGTGTAAATGGTGGACATTATCTTAACGGTGATAATTTCAGCAGTTTGTGCGGCCGCCGCGTTTTTACTTGGAATTACATACAGAAAAATAAAAGCCGAAAAAGCCATATCTTCGGCAGAGCAGGAAGCTCAAAAGATACTCAGCGGTGCAAAAGAAATAGCAGAAACAAGAAAAAAAGAAGTTGTTTTAGAAGGAAAAGAAGAGGTTCACAAGTTTAGAAATGAAACTGAACGGGAGTTATCTGAACGTAGGCGAGACGTTCAGCGGCAGGAGAGAAGGGTGCTCCAAAAAGAGGAAAATCTTGACAAGAAAATCGAGGGGTTAGAAACAAAAGAAGAGTCACTTGCCAAAAAAGAAAAAGAAATTGAAGTAAAGCATGCTGAGGTTGAAATTATCAAAAAAAATCAATTTGATATGCTTGAAAAAATTTCCGGGTTTTCCGTTAAACAAGCGAAAGATTTTCTGCTTGAAAATTTACAAAATGAATTAACACACGAAAAAGCACTTAAAATTACCATGTTTGAGCAACAGCTCAAAGAAGAAAGTGACAAAAAGGCCAAAGATATTCTTTCTTTGGCAATACAGCGTTGTGCATCAGACCACACTGCGGAAGCTATGATTTCGGTTGTGCCCCTTCCGAACGATGATATGAAAGGTCGTATTATTGGACGCGAAGGCAGAAATATAAGGGCAATTGAAAATTTGACTGGCGTGGATTTAATAATTGATGATACTCCTGAAACCATAACACTTTCTGCATTTGACCCTGTTCGCAGAGAGGTTGCGCGCCTTGCGCTTGAAAGGTTAATATTGGATGGCAGGATTCATCCCGCAAAAATTGAGGAAATGGTTGAAAAAGCAAAAATTGATGTGGAAAAAGAAATTAAAGAAGAAGGCCAGAATGCCGTAATTGAAGCAGGTGTCAGTACTGTACATCCTGAATTGATGAAGCTTTTAGGTAGGCTTAAATACAGAACCAGCTATGGTCAAAATGTTTTGAAGCACTCTATTGAAGTGGCGCATTTATGCGGAATAATGGCAGCCGAACTTGGTTTGGATCCAGCATTGGCAAAGAGAATAGGGCTTCTTCATGATATTGGAAAGGCATTGGACCACGAAATTGAAGGTTCTCACGTAGATATTGGTGTTAATGTTGCTAAGAAATACAGAGAAAATGATTTAGTTGTTCATGCGATTCAGGCGCACCACAACGATGTTGAGCCCAAAACTGCAACGGCATTGCTTGTTCAGGCTGCAGATACAGCTTCTGCTGCAAGGCCGGGTGCACGGCGTGAAAATCTTGAAAATTACATTAAAAGGCTGCAAAAGTTAGAGACATTAGTATCATCTTTTTCAGGTGTTAACAGCTGTTTTGCAATTCAAGCCGGCAGGGAAGTACGTGTTATGATTAAACCTGAGGTTGTTAATGATGAGAGTATGATTCCGCTTGCCAGAAATATTTGCAAAAAAATCGAAGTTGATTTGGATTACCCCGGTCAAGTAAAAGTTAATTTAATCCGCGAGAGTAGAGCGGTTGAATATGCTAAGTAGGTGTTAAAAGTGAGAATTCTTGCCATAGGAGATGTTGTTGGCAAAAACGGGATAGATTTTTTAGAGAAAAATCTTAAAGACTTTAAAAAAAACAAAAATATAGATATAGTCATTGCAAATGGTGAAAACTCAGCTGAGGGTAACGGACTTACTCCGGTGTCCGCAAAAGCACTTTTCAGAGTCGGTGTTGATATTATCACAACCGGGAATCATGTTTTTAAACGTAGGGAAATCAAACCGTTTTTGAATGAGAGTAAGAATATAGTAAGGCCGGCGAATTATCCGAGCAAAAACACTCCGGGTGTGGGTTTTTGTAAATATACTTCAAATGGAGTAAAAATAGGTGTTATAAATCTGCTTGGTACGGTTTTTATAGAAAGTTTAAAGTGCCCATTTGAAACAATTGATAGTGTTTTAGAACAGATGAAGGACTGCAAGATTAAAATTATAGATTTTCACGCGGAAGCTACTTCCGAAAAACGTGCGTTGGGTTTTTATTTGGACGGCAGAATATCTGCACTTTTTGGGACTCATACGCATGTTCAAACTTCAGATGAAGAGATATTACCGAATGGTACAGGGTATATAAGTGATGTAGGTATGACGGGTGTTATAAATTCGGTTTTAGGCGTAAAAACAGAGCAAGTTATAAAAAAATTAAAAGAAAAAATGCCTATCAGATTTGAAAATGCAGAGGGATCTTGTAAAATGGAATGTGCGGTTTTTGATATTAATGAAAATAGTGGCAAAACCATGTCCATTGAAAGATTTCGTATAACCTAATTGATTTTAGAATAAGCTTGTATTAGTGTGAAAAAATGGGGAGGCGAAATTAAAATTGATAAACGGTATTAGTTTTAAAAATGCGATAATTTCGGGAGCAAACAATCTTTTTAAACACAGAACTCACGTGGATGAATTAAATATTTTTCCCGTTCCGGATGGAGACACGGGAACGAATATGTCCATGACCATAAGCAGTGCTGTGGAAGCGCTTAAAAGTGTAGATGATGAGTCGGTTAAAATTGTTGTTAAAACCGCTATACCGGCACTTTTGCGTGGCGCAAGAGGGAATTCCGGAGTTATACTTTCTATTCTTTTTAAAGGTTTTTCCAAGATGTTTTCCGATTTAGATGAAATCAGCGGAGAGGATATAGTTTCTGCACTGAATTTTGGTGTGGAATCGGCTTACAGTACCGTTATGAAGCCAACGGAAGGCACAATGCTGACTGTTGCGAGAGTCGCTTTTGAAAGAGCTAAAATCGCCATAAAATCTACGCAAGACGCAATTGAGGTGTGGTCTGAAGTTTGCAAGGGCGCATGGGATGCTTTAAAAACCACGCCGGATTTACTTCCTGTTTTGAAAAAGGCAGGTGTTGTGGATGCGGGCGGTAAGGGATTGTGTTTGATTTTTGACGGTATGCTTTCTGTGTTTAAAGATGGTGTTATTATAGAATCTGATGTTCAGCCGATGGACCTTGATCACGACGATGCTTTTAAAAGTGCGGTAGCCGAGTTTGACGGCGACATTACCTTTACATATTGCACAGAGTATATTGTTAAACGCAGTAAAACTGCTAAAAATTCACCAGTTAAACTTCGTAGAAAGCTCGAAAAAATCGGAGATTGCGTTTTAGTTGTTGACGATGAAGAAATTATAAAAGTGCATGTGCATACCGAAAATCCGGGAATTGCTCAGGAAGAAGGCTTGAAATTTGGTCAGCTTCTTACGGTCAAAGTTGATAATCTCAAAGAGCAGCATAGAGAAGCGGTTGGCAAATCGTGCAAAATTGGGGAAAGATAAAGAAAACGAAGATGCTTTAATACCTCAAGAACCTGTGGAAGATGTAGGTTTTGTAGCTGTTGCCGCAGGTGGTGGGTTGATTTCATTGTTCAAAGATTTAGGTTGTGAGCATGTTATTGGTGGTGGGCAAACGATGCACCCCAG
>CAYJIV010000007.1:14049-20679 GCA_964370325.1 uncultured Eubacteriales bacterium | reverse complement strand
TCATAAATATTATAGCATATCTTTTCATAAATATAAATATATTCGTTTAAAGCGTTGCTGCTTAACGCAAATTGAAGGGAGAACAACAATGTTTAATAATTACCGCCACACCAATCCATCACCACCGAAACTGATAGATTACGGCCCGGAACCATTTGTGATAAACATTGAAAAAGCAACCAAATTGAACAGTAACTACCGTACAACTTTATGGACAGGGAACCACCTACAGCTAACCTTAATGAGCATACCACCTAACAGTGACATCGGACTGGAGGTTCACTCCGACAATGACCAATTTTTAAGAATAGAAGACGGATATGGCCTTGTTACAATGGGAAAAAATAAAGACAATTTAAATTATCAAAAAAACGTAAGTGACGGTTCTGCAGTTTTCGTTCCTACAGGAACATGGCACAACATCATCAATACCGGAAAAACACCAATTAAAATATACACAATCTATGCGCCTCCGCATCATCCGCATGGCACAGTTCATAAAACCAAAGCCATTGCGGAAGCTCAGGGAGATTAGATTTTATAGTATCCTCATTTTTGAAAACAGTATTATTGCCAAATACTGTTTTTTGTGTTATCCTCTAATCAGTTTTTAAAATCCAGATTGGAGATATACATGCTTAAAACAGATATAAGTAAATATAGTCATAACGGCGACCCTCTACTTATGAATTTTCCGGCCAAAAATAAAATTTCAAATAAAATTTTGCATATAATAAAAGTGACTTTTACACTCTTAATGCGTATCCTAGTAAGCCTTGCTATAATCTGCGCCGTAACTGGCACATTGATTTTAGTTTCTTTGAATTTCTACAGAATATCCTTGCTCGAAGACGGTACAGGAATGAACATAAACGCATCAAAACTTGCTTTGACGAGCTTTGTTTACGTTAATGATGAAAACGGAGTACCGCAAGAATATCAAAGAATTTATAATTCAGAAAATAGAATTTGGGTGGATTTTCAAGACATCCCCATTCACATGAAAAATGCAATCATATCAATTGAAGACAAACGGTTTTATGACCACAGCGGTGTTGATTGGATCCGTACAAGCGGAGCAGTTTTCAATTTAATGAAAGGCACTCCGAATTACGGCGGTTCTACGCTTACACAACAGTTAATCAAAAATATTACTGAAGATAATCAAGTTAGTTTGACAAGAAAACTTCGTGAAATCTTCAGGGCAATGCAGCTTGAGGAGCAATATTCAAAAGATGAAATTTTGGAATCTTATTTAAATGTTGTAAACTTCGGTGGAGGCAGCCGCGGAGTGCAAGCTGCTGCAAACATTTATTTTGACAAAAATATTCAGGATTGCTCACTTGTGCAATGCGCCGCTATCGCTGCAATAACTCAAAACCCCACAGCGTACAACCCTTATTTTTACCCTGAAAATAACAAATCCAGACGTAAGCTCGTCCTGGATGAAATGCTTGATCAGGAAAAAATCACACAACAGGAATACAATGAAGCTATAGAAGAATCTGAAACCCTTAGCTTCAGTGAAATTAATGATAAATCAAGTGATAAGATTAATCCAACCGAGGTGAGAAACTGGTATGTAGAAGCAATGCTCAAAGATGTTGTAAATGATCTTAGTGTAAAGTACAGCATTGGCAAATCTGCCGCGGAAGATATTTTATACACACAAGGCATTAAAATTTACGCTGCAATGGACACAAAAGCGCAAAACATTGCCGAACAAGCACTGAAAGAACCAAGTATAATGCCAAAAGATCAGAATATTGAACTCGGATATATGATGATGGACTATAACGGTCGGGTTTTAGCAACGATTGGATCAAGAAACGAGAAAAAAGGCAACTTATTATATGACAGGGCTAATTTTGCTAAGCGCCAGCCGGGGTCAACAATTAAACCACTGGCAGCGTATGTTCCTACTATTGACCTGGGCATTTACAATTACTCATCCTTATTACCGGACGAGCCCTTGCACATCGACAGCCGAGGAGACGGCGTAACCAGAGATTGGCCGGTCAACTGGTATGGCGGTTACAGAGGTAAAGTTACTCTTCAATGGACAATTGAAAAATCTGCAAACGCTCCTGTTGCACAAGTAATCAAACTTCTTACTCCCATGAAAAGCTACGAATTTTTAACCAAAAAACTTGAAATTAACAGCCTGGACAGCAGCGACGCTGTTTCGCTCTCAGCACTGGCCACTGGCGGTACGCATTATGGCGTAACAGTCAGAGAAATGACAGCTGCATATCAGATTTTAGGCAATGGTGGCAAATTCAACAAACCATATACCTATTTTTACGTAACAGACAGAGATGATAAAATCATCCTGGATAATCGAGATAAAGCACCCACTCAAGCAATCAGTTCAGCTTCCGCCAGTATTCTTAATAAACTCCTGCGCAACGTTATAATCGGCCCGGAAGGAACCGGAAAATCTGCAAACATCGGAAATTGGAACATAATTGGGAAAACAGGTACTACCACAGACGATTTTGACAGTTGGTTCGTTGGGATGAGTCCCTACGCAGTTTCTGGAATTTGGACAGGTTATGATAATCCAAAACGAATTCAAGAAACAGGCGCAGCTATCCGAATTTGGAGGCACATCATGACAAAATATTTGGAAAGCAAAAAACATATTGACTACAATTATGATAAAGATGTTTTTGAGGCAAAATACTGTAAAGCTACGGGTGAGTTAGCAACCACTAATTGCCCCGTCACTGCAACCGGTTATTATAGCAATGCAAACGTTCCAAAGCATTGTGCAACTCATGGAGGTTTCCCTGAAATTACAGGCGGAGCAATTCAAGAGGAAAATTCCGAAGAAAGCGAAACCCCTGAAGAACGCAGCAATGGTGAAGAAACTATGGAAACAAATCCCGAAAGAATCGAAAGCTTAACAGCTTCAATACCAGGAATTTCACCTCCAGCTGTTACGTCTCCAACAATTTCCACACCGCGGATCTCTCGCTAAAAAATTATAATCTCATACTATCGCAATAAAGTTCGTTTGCGCATATGCTGAATTATAGAAGAATAAAAATTTAAATGATTGTTTATAAACACAGATTTTAATTAAGGAGGGCTCTGAATTCATGGGTCTTATAGTTCAGAAATTCGGTGGGACTTCGATAGCCGATGCCCATCACATATTTAATGTTGCAAAAAAAGTTACCGATTTATACTCCGAAAACAACGATATAATTGTCGTGGTATCTGCTCAAGGAGACACTACCGACAAACTTATAGATATGGCATCAACAATAAACCCAGATGCATCCAAACGTGAAATGGATGTACTCCTCTCAACAGGCGAACAAATTTCAATCGCACTTTTAGCTATGGCAATAGAAAAATTGGGGATCCCAGCAATTTCTCTCACAGGTTGGCAAGCAGGATTTTTAACCGACAGCTTACACTGCTGCGCTAAAATTGATAGTATAATTACAGACAGAATAAAACACGAGCTCGAACAAAAAAAAATCGTAATAATAGCAGGGTTTCAAGGGTTAAACAGTACTAAAGACATCACAACCATGGGACGCGGTGGCTCTGACACCAGTGCTGTAGCAATTGCATCCGCTATGAACGCAGATGTTTGCAAAATTTACACAGATGTCGATGGAATTTACACTGCAGACCCAAGAATCGTGCCGAATGCGAAAAAATTAAATGAAATATCTTATGAGGAAATTTTTACACTTTCTTTCCTCGGCGCGCAAGTGCTTAATAAAAGATCAATTGAAATGGCAAAAAATAAAAATGTTGAAGTTGAAGTACTTTCAAGCATTACAAACTCACCGGGGACAATCGTAAAAAACACGCAAAAAAGCACGCCAATCAGCGGAATTGCTGCGGACAATAACATAGCAAAAATCACAGTAACTAATCTTGAAAACAAAATAAAATTTGCAGATGAAATTTTCTCACAACTAAAATCACTGCATATAGAGTTAGACTCAGCTTTTCATTCTGTAGGGCAAACTAGTGCAAAAGACATAACTTTCACGGCTCCAAAAGACCGCTTAAATGAAGTTGTGACTATTCTTGAAAAATACGCAGACGAAGAACCTGATTCTCAAATATTTTATGATAAAAACAAATCAAAAATATCCGTTGTCAATTTCCTGGAAAGTCTTAATATAAACATTGCTTCGATGGTATTTGAAACGCTTTTTGAAGCGGGAATAAACATTGAAATGGTCGCATGCGACGAAACAAGGGTTTCCGTTTTGGTGCCTTCAACTGATATACATACTGCTCTGGGCAGCATACATAAAAAATTCTTTGAAGAAGACAACTTGCTATAATAATAAAGTAACTAAATACGAACACAACATACCCACTGGCATAATTTTAAAAAAATTTACACCTTATGGCTAAAGCGCTATTTTATAAATATATAAAAATAATATTAACATTAAACTTACTTCAAATAAAACTTTGAAATCTTTTATATTCTATTGAAATATATCTACCCTTATGGTATACTAATTTAGAAATTTTTTAGTACATATTTATACGGTTTTAACAAAAAATTAAATGTTTATACATTAATTATGTTAATGTATTCAATTTGAAGTTTAACGGAGGAATTTCAATTATGGGATTTGAATTTGATAATGACGCTGAAGAAGCAGTAAAAATAAAAGTAATAGGCGTAGGCGGTGGCGGCGGAAACGCTATTAACAGAATGGTTGACGCTGGTATTAAATGTGTAGAATTTATCTGCATCAACACAGATAGACAAGCCCTACTTCGCTCTAAAGCCAATCAAAAAATTCAAATTGGTGAAAAAATCACCAGAGGTAAGGGTGCAGGTTCAAAACCTGAAATAGGACAAAGAGCTGCTGAAGAAAGCAGAGATGAAATTATTGCCTCTATTAAAGGCGCAGATATGGTTTTTATAACCGCAGGCATGGGCGGCGGCACCGGCACTGGCGCAGCTCCAGTTGTTGCCCAGATCGCCAGAGAAATGGGCATTTTAACAATAGGAATCGTTACAAAACCATTTTCATTTGAAGGCCAGAAACGAATGACTCAAGCTGAAAGCGGCGTTTCAGAATTAAGAGAACACGTCGACTCTTTGGTTGTAATCCCAAATGAAAGATTAAAGTTAGCCAGCCCGCAAAGAATCACACTCTTAAACGCATTTATAGTTGCAGATGACGTTCTTAGACAAGGCGTTCAGAGTATTTCAGATTTAATTCTTCTGCCAGGTCTTGTAAACCTGGATTTTGCAGACGTTACTGCCGTTATGAAAGATGCTGGTTACGCTCACATGGGCGTTGGACGTGCTTCCGGAAAAGACAAAGCTGAAGTTGCCGCAAACATGGCAATTTCTAGTCCGCTGCTTGAAACCGCTATAAATGGTGCTAAAGGTGTTATAATCAACGTCACTTCATCTCCGGATATTGGCCTCGATGAAATTGAAACCGCATCTGCAATGATTGCAGAGCAAGCAGATGGCAATGCAAACATCATCTGGGGGGCCGCATTTGACGAAACTATGGACGATGAAATCTCGGTCACCGTTATTGCTACAGGATTTGCCACAAGAGAGTCTTACATACCAATCCCGAACGTTGGTAAATTCCCCAACAAACAAGATGACCCTAACAGTACAGGTAAAACTAAAGATGATGACGAAAATTTCTATGACATAATGTCTATTTTCAATAACAGATAATTTATTTTTAATTTTAAAACTATACCCGCTAAAAGCACAGCAGGTATAGTTTTTTTATGTACTCACGTTTAATTTTAAGTTTAGGATATACCGCATTCACATCTACAACCACACTCAGCATGCCTATAACAGGGGCAACTTCCGTTTTCAACTGTACCAACAAATCTATTGCCCAAAAATAAATTGGTATGTATATTTCTTAAATCTTCATCTAAACTTTCACGGTTGCAAGGTCCTCCAAAGCAGCACATACTTATCACTCCCTATGGAAATTTAATAAAATTTCCACGTTATATTATATTTAGCAAATCGTAGAGGTGTGAATATAAAAACATCCACTAGCTTTTAGTGGATGTTTTACTTCTATTATTCAAATGTATTAATACATTCCGCCCATACCGCCGTCCGGCATTCCCGGAACTGCTGCAGCTGGCTCTTTTTTGTCTGTGACTAACGACTCAGTTGTTAACACCATGCTTGCTACGGAAGCTGCATTTTCAAGCGCAGAACGCGTAACCTTAGTCGGGTCAACAATTCCGAATGAAATCATATCTCCGTACTCATTACAAAGTGCATTGTATCCGTACCCAATTGCACCTTTACTCTTAACATTTTGAACTATTACTGAACCTTCCAAACCTGCGTTAACTGCAATCTGCCTGAGTGGTTCTTCAAGAGATTTCAAAACTATTACCGCACCAGTTTTTTCGTCTCCGTCAAGTGACTCAACTACACCTTCAACATCTGAGATAGCATTGATTAAAGCGATTCCGCCTCCGGATACAATGCCTTCCTCAACTGCCGCCCTAGTAGCTGCGAGTGCATCTTCTATACGAAGTTTTTTCTCTTTCATTTCAATTTCAGTAGCTGCACCAACTTTAATAACGGCCACTCCACCTGAAAGTTTTGCCAAACGTTCCTGAAGTTTTTCA
>CAYJIV010000007.1:0-14039 GCA_964370325.1 uncultured Eubacteriales bacterium | reverse complement strand
ATCAAAATCAGATGTTGTATCCTCAATTTGATTTTTAAGCTGCGAAATTCTTGCTTTGATATCTTCCGATTTCCCGGCACCGTCTACAATTATTGTGCGTTCTTTTTCGATTTTCACCTGACGTGCAGTACCGAGTTGTTCCATCGTAGCTTCTTTGAGATCCAATCCCAACTCTTCAGAAATCACTTCCCCACCAGTAAGAATTGCTATGTCGCGAAGCATTTCTTTTCTTCTGTCACCAAATCCAGGTGCTTTTACGCCAACACAAGTGAAGGTTCCACGTAGCTTATTGACAATCAACGTTGCGAGCGCATCGCCTTCGATGTCTTCAGCTATGATAACCAACTTTCTACCTGATTTCACAACTTGTTCAAGCAACGGCAAAATTTCCTGAATACTGATGATTTTTTTGTCTGTGATGAGAATATATGCATCATCGATAATAGCTTCCATTTTATCATTGTCTGTGACCATGTAAGGCGTTATATACCCACGGTCAAACATCATACCTTCAACAACTTCGGAATAAGTTTCAGCCGTTTTTGATTCTTCAACTGTGATAACTCCATCTGAACTGACTTTTTCCATAGCTTCAGCAATGAGTTTTCCGATCACTTCATCACCCGCTGAAATAGTTGCTACTCTTTTGATATCCTCATTTCCGTTGACAGCTTTTGAATTTTTCAAAATAGATTCAACAGTTTTTGCAACCGCAGTATTGATACCTTTTTTAAGAATCATCGGGTTCGCACCGGCGGCAACATTTTTCATGCCTTCGCGAATTAACGTCTGTGCCAAAAGTGTAGCTGTCGTTGTACCATCTCCGGCAATATCATTTGTTTTAGTTGCAACTTCCTTAACTAATTGCGCTCCCATATTTTCAAACGCGTCGTCAAGTTCGATTTCCTTTGCGATGGTTACGCCATCATTTGTAATAAGCGGTGCACCAAATTTCTTATCCAACACTACATTCCGGCCCTTTGGACCAAGTGTGATTTTAACAGTATCCGCTAATTGATTAATTCCACTGAGAAGCGCTTTTCTGGCACCTTTGCCATAAGTAACTATTCCCTCCAAAATAAAATGTGTATATTTTAAAAATCGCACACTCAACTAAGCCAACATAGCCAAAATATCTTCCTGCTTTAAAATTATAAACTCTTTTCCATCCAACTTAACTTTATTTCCAAAATTTTTAGGTATAAGTACAACATCCCCAGCATTTACATACATTTTAACTTCTCGGCCATCTATCAAACCACCCGGGCCTCTAGCCAAAACGGTTGCTTCCTGCGTATCATCCTCAGATTTCCCCGCAAGAACGATACCTCCTCTGCTCACTTCATTGGACTTCCTGACTTCAACTACAACTTTGTCTAAAATAGGTTTAATTGTTGCCATGTAATATCCCCCTTAAAGTTTTTAATGTTTGCTTTTAGCACTCTTTGTGTTCAAGTGCTAAAATATATTTTAATCCGATGACGGAAAAAAATCAATATGTATTGCTAAGATTTGTTAAATATGTGTTTTTGTACATATTTGTTCAGAATTATTGATTGACCATTGTCAAATATTTTGTCAAACATTGCCAGATATAATCCCGCCGCCTACCACAACATCTTCGTCATAAAAAACCACAGACTGTCCGGGAGTTACCGATTTAACAGGCTTCTCAAAAACAACTTTCATACGAGAACCTTCCAGCGGCACCAGCACACAGGAAACAGGCTGGGATGCAGAACGTATCTTTGCTTCGACTTTGATCTCGCTTTCCAGTTTATCAATTGAAATCAGATTAACTTTCTCAGCAATTAAAGAGGCTACTTCTTTGGTGCCAGTGTCATCCAGCGTAACAGTATTTTGAACAGGATCAACCTTTATAACGTACATTTGCTTACCTAAAGCAATACCCAAACGCCGCCTTTGCCCTATTGTATATCTTGCAATACCTTCATGAGTGCCCAAAATATTGCTGTTTTTATCTATAAAATTACCGGATGGCATCGGAGCACCTATATAGCTTTCAATAAATTTTATGTAATTATTATCTTTTATAAAACAAATATCTTGACTATCGGATTTTTGTGACACAGGTAAATTATTATTTTGAGCGATTTCCCTGATTTGTGTTTTTTCAAGGTCTCCTAACGGAAAAATCGTACGCGAAAGCTGATGTTGACTTAACCCATATAAAAAGTAACTTTGATCTTTTGACGAACTTGACTTTTTAAGCAGCCATCTTTTTAGCTCTTCACTATACTCACTTTTCGCATAGTGACCGGTGGCTATGCAATCAAAACCATGTTCAAGCGCATATTCAAGCATATATTTAAACTTAACATTAGGATTGCAAACCACGCACGGATTCGGTGTACGGCCTCGAGTGTACTCCGAAACAAAATAGTCAATTACTTCCTTTGAAAAAGCTTTAGAAAAATCCTCTACAGTGTGCGAAATTCCCAATTTTTGTGCAACATTTTGAGCATCTATAATATCCTGATTCAAATTTGCATCTTTATTAACTAAATTCAGTGTGATTCCTGAAACATCATATCCGCTTCCCTGCAAAAGTACTGCTGCAACTGAGCTGTCCACCCCACCGCTCATCCCAACCAAAACTTTTTTCATATACCTATTCCCTTCAACGGCAACAATACCGCAATTATACAGCAATCTAAGTGTAAAAACAATTGTCAATATTGTTTTTTTTGTAAAAAAATCAACCTTCCACTCAATAACAGAAAAAGGTTGAAACGATATTATTTTTAAACGAATAAATTTATGCAGGCGCTGTCTCAGGTTGATCTATTTGAACCACCTGGCGAATTGCCAAATCATAGAACCGGCCTCTTTGTTTCATGAGTACTTCATAACTACCTTCTTCCACAATTTTGCCTTTATCCAAAACTATTATCCTATCGCAATGTTTAATTGTAGAAAGCCTGTGAGCTATTACTATTCTGGTACTGTTCAGAGCCGCAATTCGTTCCGCAACGTGATGTTGAGTAATGTTATCAAGTGCAGAAGTTGCTTCATCGAAGAAAAGTATCTGCGGTTTAGCAATAACCGCTCTTGCTATCATCAATCTTTGCTTCTGGCCACCAGAAAATCCACCGGCACCTTCTTGTATCAACGTATGCATACCCATTGGCATGGCTTTGATGTCATCTTTGATTCCGGCCATTTCAGCGGCATCCCATGCGTCATCCATGGTTTTCCACGGCAAGGTTACGATAATATTCGAAAACACATCTCCCGGAAAAAGCGTACCATTTTGCATAACAACACCGATTTTTTGGCGAACACTTCTTAAATCCAGCGTTGCAAGGTCTTTACCGTCATAATATACAGCCCCTTGATTCGGTTTTTCAAACCCCAGCAGCAACCGCATAAGAGTTGATTTACCGCATCCCGTTTGACCAACTATACCAAGATATTCGCCTTTTTTAACTTTAAGGCTCAAGTTATCCAGAATTATTGGACTGTCATCGCTATATTTAAAAGTTACATTGTTCACTTCAATGTTACCTGCAAGGTAAGTCGGGATTTTTCTTCCAGCAGTACTTTCAGGTTCTTGCTCCATAACCGGTTTTATCATCTCGAATATCGGACCAAGGTTTGCAAACTGAAGTGCAGTTCCGCTGAGCGTCATTATTGCACCAGCAATTGCACCGTATGCCGCATTAAACGCCTGATAATCTGTAAGTGATACACCTGTTGAAATCGTAAAATAATAAAGAACTATAACTCCGAAAGATTGAATTATAAGGCTGATTATTCCTTGGATTTTCAAAATAAACGGAGGCGAATAGTCAAGCTTTTCAACCTCAGAATACGCCTCAGACCATTTTGCAAATGCTCTTTTTTCTGCCCCAGCTACTTTAATTTTTTGTATGCCACCAAAAAGTGCATAAACTAACGATTGCAATTTTGGAGCGATTTTTATTTTCTTTTTGTAAATACTCTGCTGGCGGAAAGTGATAAATACTGTAAATGCAATTGTAACTAAAATTATAATCATTCCAGGCATAACCAAAGTTGGAGCATAATGATACATTTGAAAGAGATAGCCAAACGAAAACATTGCCGTAAGGCCTGTTGAAAGTACTGCACTTGCAATCATCTGGCAAAGCGACGCAATGTAACCCATGCGGCTTGCAAGTTCACCGGCTGTATAATCTTTAAAAAAGCTCGTCGGCAAACTGAAAAACCTTATCATTACGGCGCTATTAACAGATAACGTAAGCTTGCTCTGAAACTTGTTCATAATCACACTCTGAGTAATCCCAATCAAAGTACTTCCTATACTCATACCTATTAAAAATGTAGCCACAGGATAAATCAATGATACCGTATCCGAAGGAATTAAAACGTCATATATGATGTGCTGTGTGTATGGCCCCATGAGCATACCAAGCGCCTGTGCAACTGCAAACGCCGCCAATACAAACAGAAAATCAACCACAGTAATACTTTTAACCATAAACATAACGAGATCTTTGATTTTAAGTTTCGTGAGAGGGAACGCTTTATAGAAACAAAATGCATCTACGTTAATATTTTTGGCTGTATTTTTATTAATTTTGATTGTTTCGCCGTTTTTGCTGCGGTATTCATATCCAGACCATTTCCCTGGCAAAAGCGCAATTACATCGCCATCTTTCGTACTTGCAAGTAAGCAACCTGTGGAATCCTTCCACCACTGCCCATGAAGTTCTACTCTACGCCGCATTGTATTAGACGGTCTAAGCATATATTCAAGTTGAGCATCCATGTCCGTTATGGTTTCGGGAACTTCTGGTACATCTTTTCCAAGGTGTTTCAGAATCTCAGCAATAGCACCCCTGGTTTCTTTGATGGCTTTTTGCCCACCTAAACCGATAATTGAAAGCAAATCCGAAAATGCTTCCTGGTACATATCCTGGTCACTTCTGCGACGGCGGTTTATCTGGCTTTCCATAAAATCTTTATCTATACTCATTCTTCTAGTCACCTCCCATCTATTCAGTTACAACAAGTTCTTTGTATTTACCCTCATTCTTTATAAGCTCATCGTGGGTTCCGCGCTCCACAACTTTTCCTTTATCCAGAACTATTATTTCATCGCAATCCCGTATAGTTGAAAGCCTGTGCGCAACCACAATGCAAGTACAACCCATTTTGCGTATGTTTTCCATAACGGTAACTTCTGTTTTGGCATCCAGAGCAGAAGTTGCTTCGTCAAGAATAATCACTGTTGGTTCCTGAGCCAAAGCTCTTGCGATTTCAAGTCGCTGGATCTGTCCACCAGAGAAATCTTTTCCGCCTTCTTTTAAAACATGGTTGTATCCGTCAGGGCGCGTTACAATCGCTTCGTGGATATCAGCATCTTTCGCCGCAAGTATCATCGCAAAATCTTCTATTGAGTTGTCCCACATTTTGATGTTATTTTTAATCGTATCATGAAACATTATTTTTTCCTGGTCTACCATTGCAACTGAAGCATGGAATTTATAAGGATCAATGTCTTCTTTCAACTTGCCATCAAAAGTAACTACACCATTCCACGGCTTATAAAGGCCCATAACCAACTTAGCAATTGTAGATTTTCCGCTTCCACTTCCTCCAACAAGTGCCACCCACTGCCCTGGCTTCATTGTAAGGCTTAAATCTTCCAACAGAGGAGCTGCAAGTTTGCTGTATCCAAATTTTACATTTTTAAGTTCAATTGTACCGAGTAATTTTGTCTCATCTTTCTTGTCTGTTTCATCTTCTTCTTTAAAGTCAATATCTGTTGGGTAATCAAGAACATCTTCTACTCTTTCCATGTCAACCCGCATACCCACATAATCTTGATAGAGGCTCATAATATCTTGAACCGGCGCTAAAAACATTGTCAAATATCCGGTAAAAGCAGTTAGTGTACCGATTGTAAAGTTGCCTTTTATAATCAAATAAATACCGCATAACATAAGAACAGTCTGCGTAAGACCCTGGATAAATCCGGGTATTACACCCCAGAACTGCGAAAATTTATTAACTGCAACACCTGCGTTATTTTGTTTTGTAACATACCCTGCCCAACGTTCAAAATATCCGCTTTCAGCACCGGTGGATTTAATCGTTTCAATCATTCCAAAACCGGAATATGTTACGCTCATTAATTTACCTTGAGTTGGAATAGACGCTCTTTGTAAGTCAAGCATCTTTTGAGAAGTATACCTAACAACAAGCATATTTATAACCTGTGCTGCAAGTCCTATCACGGTCAATTGCCAACTGTAATTTATCATCGCAAACAGGTAAAGAAACATTGAAATTATGCTTACTACCATTGGCGCAATTTTTTGTATCAAAGTTAATGCTATAGTACCTGTAGTTTCCTGTCTGGCAACAACATCGCCGATTTGTCTTTGCGAAAAAAAATCAAGTGGCAACCTTAAAACATGCCACATAAATTCTGCACCGGAAGTTATTGAAAACTTACCCTCAATTTTAAGCCAATATATGGATTTTATAATTCCAATCAACACCTGAACCAGCAACACTACTAGCATAATACCTAAAAACGGGAAAAGCCACTCCGGACTTTTACCTGTTATGAGTTTGTCCATAAAAATTTTACCGAATAATGGGTTTGTAAAGTTAAGAATTACCCCGGCAATACTTATTAATGTTGCTAAAACAAAAGGCACCAGCGCACCTTTTAAACATCTTTTAGCAAAACTAATAACACTCTTGGGCTTACCCTCAGGTTTGAAATCTTCACCTGGTACAAAAGAAAGAGCAATCCCAGTAAATGATTGATCAAATTCTTCCATCGTTATAGAGCGTCTGCCGCCACCTGGATCATTTATAATTGCTTTTTTCTTTTTTTCATCAATCCCACAAAGAACCACAAAATGGTTAAAATTCCAGTGAATTATCGCCGGTAAAGTAAGGTCTTTTAACCCTGAAGGCTCTAATCTATATCCAGCTACTGTAAACCCATAAGCACGCCCAGCATTGAGCATATTCTTAGCAACACTTCCATCACGTGAAACACCACAGTCAGCACGCACCTGAGTTAGCGGAATCCATTTTTTATAGTATGCAGCTATCATACAAAGGCAAGCCGCTCCGCACTCCAGTGCTTCGAGCTGCATAATAACTGGTACTTTAGGTATTCTCCCCATCTTTGGCACACCTCCTATATTTTAAATACTAAATCCAGCGTCTTTGTCCCTCCAACTATAGCCGACGCTTTACAAATTGTGCCATCAGTTATATCCATGCCTTCTCCTTTATCGTTTGACCACTTGCCCATACTCATTTCAACCTCCACTAAATTTTGACCGTCTTGAATAACAGGTACAACCATTTGTGGATTTTCAAAATTTGCTCTTAAATATTCGTTAGTTATAATATCCGTTCCAACATAAGTAATCTTGCCGTTGATATAACCATATTCCGAACGATCCGCATATTCCGGCGAAATCTGCACTTCCATATCTTTTGTCAAACGTTTACTGGTTGCAATCGGTACAAAACAATACACGTTTTGCGCACCATGAACATCGGTTCTGTCAGTTATAACCACACCTGCTAAATCCACAGTGTCTGGTATATTGCTGGTAAAAATCCAGATAACTCCGGCAGCTAAAATTGTAAATATTCCAATAAGAATTACAATCAAGCTGGGATTTGTAACTTTTATATACTCATTCAATTGTTCCGGAGAGGAAACCCTTTCGAGCGAACTTTTTCTAAACAAACGACTTTCATTTTCTGCCATGTATCATCATCCTTCTTTGAATAATAATAAAAATTTTCTCTCAATTATTTTTGTACATTTTACTGCATAATAGTCTATCATCAAAAATAAGTCAAGAGAAATTTATAATTTTTTTCAAAAAACAAGCAAGTATTAGTATGTGTTGGCCAAAAATCAGTCGGGGTTATATATGTTTATAATATCTCGTTTTACACCTTCTTTAATTTATACCATTTTTCTTTTAGCCCGCCGTTTGTAGCCTGCAATCCCGGCAACGCCCACTCAACGTTAAGTTCTATTATAACAGGACCTTTTTCAGTTATAGCAACGTCCCAACCTATAGTAGGCAACCCATAAAAAACTTTATGAGCATCTTTAACTAATTTTAAAAGCTCTTGCCAATGCGGCAGTTGATAACCTTCGTATTTCAAGTGCGATACCGGATGCTCAAATTCCGCTTTTTTATTAAACTTTGAATAATAACATCCGTATCTTTTCAAAGTCCCCTCTCTCAAATTTATACCCACACAAGTTCCGCCAGCGCTTACATTATCAACAACTGATTTTTTAACTCCCATTCGCAAGAAAGCTCCCAAAACATGCACATCATTGTTAAATTTTGTCGTGATTATTCTTGTTGTATTCAAAGAATAAGGGCTCAATTCATTCAATTTTTCGTTCTGCTGCACATACTCTTGGATTATATATCTCCCATCATGAATAGATTTTAAAAATTCGTCCAAATCCATCTTGCTGAAATCTTTCCTGTGAAATGAAATTTTACCGCTTTCTTTTTCAATTAAATGCACACCTGTGCCCATCATTCCATCCTGAGGTTTGCAGATATATTTCCCATTTTTTAAAGATTTAAATGCCGCAGACATACTCATATTTTGATTATTTTCAGGATAAACCGTTTTCCCTTTATCAATAATATAGTTAATTTTAGGTGTTTTATTTTCTAGTTTCGCTTTTTTCATCATTTTATAAAACTCAAATTTGTCCCCATAATAACTGTATTTTCTGGGGTTGATATTATTACCATAAATGTTATATCTTTCATTTGCAAGCACTTCCGCGTCCAAAAAATCATTTTGATTCCTGAAATCTTTTATATCCAAACCCCAGTCATTATAACGCTTATTTATTACCCTATATTTCCTGTACCATTCAATCAAATCATTTATTCTATCTTTCCTGGATTTCCTAACCATATTATCTACACCTTCAAAACAAGAAGGTGCGTCAGCTATTCTTTCAATTTCTTTCATTATGTCGGATTTTTCAAGTTTGAATTTCTGTGCATCAGTAAAGTTTGGAGTGTAAGTCCAAAGTTGTGTTCCGTTTTCAGTTTTTCCGTAAGCCACATCTAAATTCAGGCCGCTAAGTTTTGATACTATGTAATAATGCCCATTGCCTGCAGATTCAAAATACCAATTTTGCGCATCTGTACCATTGCTTTCGTATTGCCAGACTTTTGTGCCTGGCGCTTTCCCACCATATTGAACATCCAGCAATTTTCCTGAACACATAGCTTCTATTCTGTAAGAGCCATCATCATTTTTTACTATATAAAACATCTGAGCTAGACTTTTATTTCTTTCATATAACTGCACACCGGAACCGTTCTCCGAAGATGCACCGCTTATATCAACAACTTTATTATTATCCAGAGAGCTGATAAGAGTATATATTCCATTTTCAATTTTAGCATAGTCTTTCGCACACACATAATCTTCGGCTAAAAATTGGCCTTGAAACAAACTTAATATAAGCAACAAAACAAAGCTTGCAGATCTAATAGCTGGACTTTTAAACATATTTACAATTACCTCTTTTTTATATCCTCTTTAATTTAAACCATTTTTCTTTTAAACCACCATGCACAGCTTGTAACCCTCTTAACCCGTAGCCTGAGTTGATTTCTATAATCTGTGGGCCATTTTCCGTAATGGCCACATCCCAACCTATAGAGGATAACCCATAAAATATTTTATGCGCAGTTTTAACTAAATTTAGAACTTCCTGCCAATAAGGCAGTTGATATCCGTCATATTTCACATGTGACACAGGGTGTTCCAATTCAATCTTCTTATTAAATATTGAATAATAACAACCATATCTTTTCAATTTCCCACTTTCTTGATTTATACCTATGCAAGTGCCTCCGGAATGTACATTGTCAATGATAGACTTATTAACCCCAACTCTCAACATGGCTCCTAAAACTTGAGGTTCATTATTATATCTGGTTGTAACTATCCTCACAGTGTTCAAAGCGTGCGGATTTATATTATTTATTTTCTTGTGTTGAATCACATAATCCTGAAACATATAGTTTCTGTCATGAATATTTTTATAAAAGTCATCTGATGTGCTTTTCTTAGAGTTTTTTTTGTAAAAAGAAACATCTCCATTTTTCTTTTCAATAAGATACACGCCATTACCTTGCGCACCATATTGAGGTTTGCAAATGTACTTACCGCTTTTTAAAGATTTTAGTGCTGCGGACGTACTCATATTCTGCTTATTCTCCGGGTAAATAACTTCTCCTTTATTAACAATATAATTGATTTTCGGCGTTTTACTTGCTAAATTATTTTTTAGCATCATTTTATAAAACTCAAATTTATGGTTGTAGTATGTATACTGATGCGGATTAATATTACTGTGATGAACCTTGTATACTTCATCCAGGTGTTCTCTTTCTTCGAAAAAATCATCCTGATCCCTGAAATTTTTTATATCAAGGCCATAATCATTATAACGGTCGTTTACCAGCTTATATTTTTTGTACCAACTGATTATATCTCGTATTCTGTCATTTCTGGATTTTCTAACCATGCCATCCACATTCTCAAAGCAAGAAGAGGCGTCAACAATTTTTCTGATTTCTTCCATTTTATTCTTAAGAATTACAGTAAAAAATTGATTTTTTGATAAATCTCTGAACCTAACTATTTTCTTGGTATCAAGAATTTCTCTAAAACCAAACTTTTTCCAAAGATTTTTCGCCTTCGGCGAAGATGTCCCCTCAAAAGTACATCCTACCAAAAAGGGATTTTTCAAAATGCATCTCATTAATTCAGTTCCGATCCCTTTACCACGGTAACTTTCATCTACAATACCGCTTCCCACATAACAAACTGTAGGAGATTTCAAGACAGCTCTCATAAAACCTATTTGCACACCATTTTCATCATACGCACCAAGGCACACATGACTTTCATCAATAAGGGTTTCGATTTTCTTACCAAACCTACTATAAACTGTGGGTTCAGAACTAAGGAGTTCTTTAATTCTTTCTGGTTGCATCAGTGATTTATCATCAGAAATTGTGCACTTATCTTCGCATTTTTCCTTTAGAGAATCGGTCTGGTCTTCTTCCACATAAGGTTTTTCAGGTTTGAATTTCTGTGCATCAGTAAAGTTTGGAGTATAAGTCCAAAGGTGTGTTCCATTTTCAGCTTTTCCGTAAGCCACATCTAAATTCAGACCACTAAGTTTTGACACTACATAATAATACCCATTGCCTGCAGATTCAAAATACCACTTTTGCGCATCTGTACCATTGCTTTCGTATTGCCAGACTTTTGTACCCGGTTCTTTACACCCATATTGAACATCTAGTACTTTTCCTGAACAAACAGCCTCTATTCTGTAAGAACCATCATCGTTTTTGATTACATAAAACGTCTGAGCAAAGCTTCTATTGCTTTCATACAGCTGCACAGTTGTCATATCTTCTGACGATGAACCTTTTATATCAACAACTTTATTATTATCCAGTGCACTGACAAAAATATACACTCCATTTTCAATTTTATCATAGTCTTTCGCAGATACATTGTCTCCGACAAAAAATTGATTTTGAAATAGGCTTAACAAAAATATTAAAATAAAACCCGTAAGTTTTTGACTTAAATTTTTAAACATCTGGATATTTCCCCTTTATAGATAATCTGAATTATTTAAACAAAGTTTTTGCCGTTAATATATGCTTTAGCTTCGCAGTACTGCACAAACTTTTGTTACCAGTTAAAGCTGCTTCGTTTAAGATTAACGAGAGGAGAATATACCTATGAATGGTGTTGACTTTAAGTGTACTTCTAAAAGGTCGCAGCTCAACAGAATCGTTCCCGTGGAAAAAACAATGCAAATTAAACATCCTGTACCTGCTCTTGTTAAGTTTTATATGTTTAGAGCTATCTTCAAATCCTTCATACCAAACTTTTTCAATGTCTTTAAAAATTTTTGAATCATTCAGTTTTTTTATAAAACTCGATGTGAATTTTTTAGCAAACCTTTTTACCCTATACTCTGAAACACCAAGCAGATCAATCAATAAATTTTGTTTGTCAAAAATAATATTGCAAAAATTTATCAGACTTTCAGGTGTATGTTCCTTTCCATCAACATGTATATGAAATGCTGTATTTTTAACAACAAAAGGACCTTTTTTTTCAATGGCTCTTACGATATCATTCAAAACATATATGTCACAATAGTGTAGTTTTGGAGAAACAAGCTCACAGCTATATTCAGCACCCGCTGATACAACACCTCCGTTTACGCGTTTATATGTTGCAAAACTGGGGTCGTAAACTATGCGCCACTGCCGATAGTCAGACATCAACAAATGTTTGTTCCCCAAAATTTCCGCAGCCGCATCTGCCGCATCATTACGCGTTATACCTGTGAATTCAATCTCAACACCAAAATATATTGAAACTTCTTGTTCTAAATCGTTGTCTCTAAACCACTTTAAATGTTTTTGATAATCCTGTTTATTGTTATTTATAATTTTTTGGTCATTAAATTTAAGGTAATTTTTTTGCAATTTGAATTTCTGAGCGTCAGATTCGTTTGGCGTGTATGTCCAAAGTTGCATTCCATCTTCAGGTTTGCCATAAGGCACGTCCAAATTTAAACCATTAACTTTCGATTTTATATAAAAATACCCATTACCTGCAGGCACAAAACTCCATTTTTGCGAACTCGTGTCATTAGTTTTATATTGATGCACTTTAGTGCCGACTTCTTTTCCGCCGCCTTGAACATCAAGCATTTTCCCTGAGCAAAGCGCCTTGATTTGATAAAAACCATCGTCACCACGAAAAACATGAAAAATTTGTGCAGAGCTTTTATTGCTTTCATATATCTGAACAGGCACACCTCTATGGTCGGCAGCACCTTGAATATCAAGCACTTTATTATTATCCAATGCACTGAAAATTGTGTAAACAGCCTCGGTCACAACTTCAGGATTATCTAAAGCATTTGCCAAAATCAAATTATTCAATAAAATTAAAATTGATAATATTAATAAAGCCGATTTCTTCAAACAGCGTAACGGTATTTTCAAGTTAAAATATTTCTTTAATTCGGTTATAACTAAGCAAATCAAATTTGATATTGCCAAAAAATTCAAAATCGTACACTTCCTAATATATAAATATTTGCCAAAAACACTTTTTGCTAATATAAAAAATAGTGTAACATAAGTTGTAAAAACCGGCAATAAAAATCAAAAATCTCTCCCCAATTAATAATAAAACCACTTCATTCATACAGCCAATTTACGTAGCTGCATATTCACTTTCTACATTTGAATCAGCAACCAATGCAGCAGAAATCAAAATGGAATTTCCAGCTGTTATCATCAAATTCCCCAATATATTAAGGTCATTGACAATCAACCTATTATTGGACAGCGCTAGCGACAGTTTATCCATTAATGCCAATATTTCACATATTGGCGCAAAACAATAGTATGACATGATACGATATAAATTAATAACATTCAATTGAAAACTATCCTGCTTCCTGAGATTTAATGAAACATCGTTCCATAACCAAGATAGTATTAGAGCAGAAAATAAAAAAATTAATATAAATTTATTAACACAAATATTATTTGCAATTTTTTGAAATTAATGTCATAATGAAATCTAGAAAACTTATGGGAAAAGCATCGCATATTGTAAACACAGCGCACACATATACAATTTTACGCACATTACAGCAAAATTGTAAATACACAAGCACAACTGTGTATAAAAATCAAAAAACAAACATATTAAGGGCTATTAGCTTATCTGGTAAAGCAGGTGACTCTTAATCACAAGACCACAGGTTCGAATCCTGTATAGCCCACCAAAACTAATCACTAAACTATAATTAGTTTAGTGATTTTTTGTTTTTCGCTAAGATATAAATAAAAACCCCAGGTGTAAGAACTTGGATTAAAAAAAGCACATCAAAAACCGAATAAAGGCGAAGCGGGGAAAAGTTGCAAATAACCCAC
>CAYJIV010000006.1:0-21966 GCA_964370325.1 uncultured Eubacteriales bacterium | reverse complement strand
TAAAAGCACAAATACAGATAAAGCAATTGCTAATTTCTTCATGATTTATTTACCCGTTGAACCAAAACCACCGGACCCTCTTTCTGTGCTGTCCAAACTTTCAACTTCCACCAGTGGAAAAGATTCAATTTTCATTATAATTAACTGAGCGATTCTTTCCCCTGAGGACACAGTATACGATTCATTACTAACGTTACACAATCCAACCATAATCTCGCCTCTGTAATCACTGTCAATAACTCCAACACTATTTGCAAGCGTAATTCCATGTTTAACTCCAAGTCCGCTTCTCGCAAAAATAAATGCAGCATATTCTTTACTCGGAATACTAATAGCTATTCCGCATGGGATTTTGACTATATCCCCCGGTTTTATGGTGATTTCCTCATCTATGCACGCACATAAATCCATGCCTGCAGCACCTTCAGTTGCTTTTTTCGGAACACGTGCTTTATCTGATATTTTAGAAAAATTTAACACGTTTTTTGATTGACAATCCATTTCCACATTTTCACCCATCTTTTCAACATTTAATTGTTTGATTCACATTTTTTATTTGCAAAAGGTAATATTGCAGATTTTTTTGAGTTATTTTTGTTGGGAACTTGAAAGTTTTCAATATTTTCAACAATACTTTCAACATTTTAAGATTAAATTTTAAATATATTGTAACTTTTTATTACAAAATTTTAATTAATTTTAAAAATCTATAATTAACTTTTTATTTATCTATTTTGTTTTCTCAAACGCTCCATTTCTCTTTTTAATTGACCGTTTTCTTCCTTTAATTTTTCACACGCAACTTGTGATTTAGCAGCAGTTCCTAAGAACTCTTTCATTCTGATATTCAAATTTTCCAATGCCTCATTCGCTTTTCTTGCTTTATCGCAGAAATTCATTAAAGCTAAAACGTTGATCACAGATTTTGGTAAACCTGAAGTTTCTTTAGTTATCTTTCGAACAGATTCATCTACCTCCGCGCCAATAGACCTAACATAACTTTCATTTTCATCAGAAGCCAGATCACACTCTACACCACAAACTATAAGCCTTACTTTGCTTTTCGCCATACACTTCACCTCTCTAAAAATATTATAATGGGATTTACTTGATAAATAAAGCTATCTGCAAAAACTGTATTATGTTTACATGTCATCCCAAAAAAATCTTTGTTATTTTAGGCAAAACGTAAATAATATATAAATATCTTGACTCATTATAAAAATTGTTATATAGTTATAAACATAGTGTTGGTGTTGATGACGTTGGGGGTATACCTGTTCCCATCCCGAACACAGAAGTCAAGCCCAATGGTGCTAAAAATACTTGGCTGGCAACGGCCCGGGAAAATAAGGAAATGCTAACACTTTAAAATAAAATCTATATTGATAGCATCAATGTGGGTTTTATTTTTTCATGTATCGCTTTATTTTATAAAGCTCTCTTGCTATAATAGCATACATAATATTGTTTTAATCACACTTAACTAACATATATATAATATATGTTGTACTCTTTTAATAAAGAAAAGAGGTGCCGAATGAAAAACAAACCAATCGGTATTTTTGATTCTGGCCTGGGTGGTCTTACTGCTGTTAAAGAAATAAATAAATTAATGCCAACTGAAGATATAATTTATTTTGGCGATACAGGACGCATCCCTTACGGAAATAGAAGTTATGAAACTATAATAAAATACGCTCGGCAGGACATAGCTTTTTTGAAAGCCATGGATGTTAAAATTATATCTGCCGCCTGCGGAACAGTCAGTTCAGCACTGATTAAAACAAATTCCGAAGAAAATGTAATTGGCGTTATAGAGCCTACCTGCATTGCTGCTGCAAATCTAACAAAAAACAAAATCATTGGCGTTATCGGAACTTCTGCCACAATCAATAGCAACGCTTATAAATATCAGTTAAGCAAAATTGACAACAATATAATAGTTCATCAGCAATCATGCCCATTGCTTGTTCCCTTAATAGAAAACGGTTTTATTGCAAAGTCAGATGAAATTCTTTGTAAAACTGTGCAAATGTACATTGAACCTTTTATAGAACTTAATGTGGGCACACTTATTTTAGGATGTACACACTATCCCATCATTGAAAGTGTAATTTCAAACCTCTTGCCGGATATTAAAATAATTAATTCCGGAAAAGAAACTGCAAAATTCATTTACAAAAAACTAACGGAGCAAAATCTAAGAAATACAAAAAATACTCCCGGCACAATTAAATTTTTCGTCAGTGACAGCACGGAAAACTTCTCAGATTCGGCCACAAAATTTCTGGGTTATGACATCTGCAAAAACGTGCAAAAAATAGACATCAATGCATATTAAAAAGGAATGAGATAAATTAAAGAAGATTATTTAGTTAAAATTACATCGAAGCAAATCGTCAGCGGTGAGGTCGACAAAATAAACATCGAAACCCTTGGTACGTACATACAAAAAGGCGACAAAAAATACATACTATACAAAGAGTATGATATGAAACGTCCAAAACAATATACAACTTCTGTTATTAAAATTGAAAACGAAAATCTTATCACGCTTCTGAGATACGGCAAACATATAACAAGATTTACACTTGAAAAAAACAAACGTCACCACTGCCAGTACGGCACTGAGTTCGGGCCAATCCTGATGGGCGTATTCACTGAAGATATCAGAATCAATTTGCTCGATAACGACGGAAACGTTTACACAAAATACTATATTGATTTAAATTCAAACCTCGTAAGCACAAACGAAATTAATATAAAAATAAAGAGGATACAAAATGATTTACATGATTCAAAAAACAATTAATGAGATAAAAACTCAGCTGAAAAATTCACTAAATAAAGCTATTGCAGACGGGTTGCTTGCAAACGAAGCCATTCCTGAATTTAATATTGAGATTCCCGCGGACAAAAATCACGGAGATCTTTCTGCCAACATCGCGATGGTATCCGCAAAGGCTTTTAAACTGCCGCCAAGAAAAATCGCTGAAATTATCATTTCAAACTTCCCAAAAGATTTTAATATGATTGATAAGATTGAAGTAGCCGGCCCCGGATTTATAAACTTCTTTCTGGGTAACACTTTTTTCTCCGAGGTGCTGAGTGAAATCAAAGCTTCGGGTTCAAATTATGGCAAATCCGATTTCGGGCAAAACAAAAAAGTAATGGTTGAGTTCGTTTCCGCAAATCCGACAGGCCCGATGCATATGGGCAACGCGCGGTTAGGTGCTTTGGGAGATTGCTTGTCCTCAATACTCGAAGCTGCGGGATATCAGATTCACAGGGAGTTTTACATTAATGATGCGGGAAATCAAATTGATAAATTCGCTCTTTCGTTGGATGTAAGATACCAGCAAATATGCAAAGGCGAAGGCTACATCCAGATTCCGGAAGAGTGCTACCAAGGGCAGGATATAACTGATCTGGCGCAAGAATTTTTTAATTTACATGCGGATAAATATATGGAAGAATCCGAGACAGAGCGGCAAAAAACTTTGGTTGATTTCGCACTGCCGAAAAATATCCAGCGAATGAAAGACGACATGGCAAAATACAAAATCTTTTTTGACAACTGGTTTCACGAAAGTACTCTTTATGAAAGCGGCGATGTTGAAAAAGCACTGCAAATGCTCAAAAACACAGGCTTAACGTATGAGCAGGACGGCGCATTATGGTACAAATTAACTGAATCCGGAGAAGAAAAAGATATTGTTTTGGTCAGACAAAACGGCACTCCCACTTACATCACACCGGATATTGCGTATCATTATAATAAATTCGTCACGCGCGGGTTTGACATTTGCATAGACATTCTGGGCGCAGACCACCATGGTCACGCCGCCAGAATAAATAACATCATGGAGGCACTTGGGTTCGGCAAAGATAAACTGCATATTTTACTCGTCCAGCTGGTAAAACTTACCCGTGGCGGTGAGGTTGTCCGTATGAGCAAACGTACAGGCAAAGCTATTCAACTGGCTGACCTGCTGGATGAAGTCAGTCCGGACGCCGCAAGATTCATTTTCAACACAAAAGAGGCGAACTCCGGCATGGATTTCGACCTTGATTTAGCAGTAAAAGAAGATGCTCAAAATCCCGTTTATTATGTTCAGTATGCACACGCTAGAATTTGCAGCATATTTAAGTCCCTGAATAATTTCACTTTTGAAAACCAGAAAATCAATCTTGAGCTTTTAACTAAAATCGAAGAAAAATCACTTATTTTTCACTTGGCAAACTACGTTTCGGAAATAGAACAATCTGCCAAAACTTTTGAGCCAACAAAAATTACACGCTATGTGGTGGAACTCGCAACACTGTTTCACAGATTTTACGCTGCCTGCAAAGTCAGGTGCGAAGATGAAAATCTCATGACTGCACGTCTGTTTTTATGCGACTGCACCAGAATTGTCATCAAAAATGTTCTTGATATGTTTAAAGTCAATGCACCGGAAATAATGGAGTAAGTTTACTTATCATAAACCTCTTTTTTTATAAGGTCGGCGAGTGTTGTCAAAAATTCTTCTTCGGTAGGTCTGCCTTTCGGGAATAATTTTTGTTGCAATTCTTTTACGTCACTATTCCCTGATTCCCAAGCTACATCGATTGCGTGAGTCATTTCATTTTTCACGTGTTCTACATTTTTTGAAATATCTTTCATCATAATAATCTCTCCAAAGTTTAATTGTATGTACTTACTTTGAGTACATACAATTAAAATTATAACTCAAAATTTACTTAAAATCAAAGTGAAAATTCAAAATAACTTAAGTCAGATGTAAATGAGGATATAATTTTATGAACAAAGATAAGCATCTGGGAATCAGAATTGACAACGAACTGCATTATAAATTACACTATATTTCTAAATACGAAGGTCGCTCCGGCAACGGTCAAATCCTATACTTAATCCGTAAATGTATTTTAGAATTTGAAGATAAGCATGGTAAAATAACGAAAAATGACGGATATATTTTTTAGAACAAAATTATTAATCGGCGAAAAAGCATTAGAAAAGTTATCTGCATCACATGTCGCAGTATTTGGCGTTGGTGGTGTGGGTTCTTTTGCTGCGGAAGCACTCGCCAGAGCCGGCATTGGCAACATTACCCTATTTGATTCCGACAAAGTTGACATAACCAACATAAACAGGCAACTCATTGCGGATTTTGATACTATCGGCCAAAGCAAAGTCGACGTCATGAGGAGCAGAATTTTAAAAATAAACCCAAGCGCAAACGTAACAGCTAACGTTTGTTTTTATGATAAAACCACAGTCCCGAATTACGATTTTTCCAGTTTTGATTATGTAATAGATGCGATAGATACAATTTCGTCAAAGCTTTTGATAATTTCCAGAGCATATACTGAAAAAATCCCTATTATCAGCAGTATGGGAACGGGCAACAAATTAAACCCATTGAAATTCGAAATAGATGATATCTATAACACATCCGTCTGCCCGTTTGCGAAAGTCATGCGCAGAGAACTTAAAAAATTGAATATACCCAACCTGAAAGTGATATATTCAAAAGAAGAACCGGCTTCAAGTACCCTGACCGAAAACGGAAAACGAATTAATGCGAGCATATCTTTTGTACCGTCTGTTGCAGGGCTAATCCTTGCGGGAGAGGTTATTAAAGATATAATCGCACAGTAAAAAATTATTTAATTAGACAAATCTCCCTAAAAGCGTTAAAATAAGTTAGAGGGGGATTGTAAAATTTCTAATTTTAATAAGTGGATAATCAAAAATATTAATAAAGATGAGATTAACGATATCGCTAAAAATTGTGATATTCCTCCATTTCTTGCGGCTTTATTGCATGTGAGAAATTATCAGGACGAAAAAAGCGTTTACGAATTTTTAAATGAATATGAAAACCACTCTGACCCTTTTGACTTCCCTGATATGGACAAGCTGGTTGCAAGAATCAACTTGGCTATAGAAAATTTCGAAAAAATTTGCGTATACGGCGATTATGACGTTGACGGCATTACTGCGACTGTACTGGTTTATTCCTATCTGAAAAGCCGCGGCGCAAATGTTATTTACTACATTCCCAAACGTGATAAAGAAGGTTACGGACTCAATAAAAATACGATTAATGAGCTTAAACTCAATGATGTGAATCTGATTTTCACCGTAGATAACGGCATCTCCGCGTTTGATGAGATTGAACATGCGCGCTCAATCGGAATAGATGTTATTGTGACGGACCATCACAGAATTCATGAAAAAATCCCGAACGCAGCCACAGTTGTAAATCCTCACAGAGATGACTGCAATATTACATACAAAAATCTGGCCGGTGTCGGCGTTGCGTTCAAAGCGGTTCAGGCACTCGAAGGTCCGGACGCTGACCCATATGAACTTTTTGATAAATACTCAGATTTAGTAGCTCTTGGAACAATCGGAGATTCCATTGAACTCTCCGGCGAAACGCGGGACATCGTAAAAATAGGCATTGAAAACATTATCAACTCCAGACGGGAAAGCATCAAAGCAATAATGGAATACTGCCGGGTGACTAACAAGCAACTGGACGCATCAAGCATTGCGTTCGGTATAATTCCACGCCTTAATGCTAGCGGGAGAATAGCCGACGCGCAGCTCGCCGCCAAGTTTTTACTTTGTAAAAACCATGAAGAAGCTAAAGCCATGGCTAAAGAGTTAGACGACCTAAATATACTCCGCAAAAAAATTGAAATCGAAATTTTAGAAACCGTAGAGAATTTACTTCAAAGCGAACCACACAGAAAATTTGAAAAAATAATCATTATTGAAGGCGAAGGCTGGCATCACGGCGTTTTAGGCATTGCCGCCTCAAGAATATCATCCAAATATGATAAACCCTGCATATTAATCTCCATCGACGGCGAAGATGCAAGAGGCTCCTGCCGAAGCATTGACGGTTTTTCGATACACCAGGCTATATCCAGTTGTGCGAAGTACCTTGACCGCTTCGGCGGCCACCCTATGGCTGCGGGGATTAACCTAAAAGCTAAAAATATTCCGGCATTTAAAAAGGCAATTTTAGAATACGCGGATAATTTTGATAATATGCCCTACCCCATACTTTCAATCGATTGCAAATTGAACCCCAAAGCCATCTCACAGGAAATACTCGATTGCGTAGATTCCCTGAAACCATTCGGCATGGGCAACCGCGAACCCATTTTTGGAATTTTTAATATGACACTTAAAAAAATAAAATCCCTTAGTAACGACAAGCACCTCAAACTTATTTTTGAGCGTGACGGCCATAAAATAGAAACAGTTTACTTCGGGAAAAATGCTGAAAATTTTTTGTATAACATCGGCGAAGTTCTGGATTTAGCCGTCACACTCCACAGAAATGAGTACATGGGCTTTAAAAGTATAGCTATGTGGATTGTGGACATAAGGCTCGCAAATTCAGATACCGAAACAGCGCTTATTCAAAAACGAATTTATGAAAATTTTAAACTCGGCAAGCCACTGACATCCGAAAATACAGAAATTCTGAAACCATACCGTAAGGATTTCATACATATATATAAATATCTACAGCACGATAAAATCAAAGCCTGCAGAGCTGATATAATCAGTCACAGAATATTCAAAACAGTGGAACACACAGGAAAGATATACATTATTTTTGACGTTTTAAGCGAGCTGGAATTACTTGAAATCACAAAAAATGCCGAAGATTACAAAATCAAAATAAATGAACCGGGTGTTAAAGTAAATCTTGACAGTTCCGAAATCTTAAAAAGACTGTCAGGCACGGAGGGAGAAGTCAACCATGCCGGATTATAATAACTATAACAATTATTATGAACTCATAAAACTTATTGAACAAAGCAATAAACAGGGCGGAAAAGATTACGATTTAAATTTGATTAACAAAGCATATCAAACCGCTTTCGTTGCACACGTAAATCAAAAGCGCATTTCCGGCGCAGATTACATAATGCATCCTGTTTCCGTTGCATACATTCTGGTAGAACTGGGTATGGACAGCCAGACTATTGCTGCTGCGCTGCTGCATGACACAATTGAAGACTCACCGCTCACAAAAAAAAATATATTAAGACTCTTCGGTCAGGAAATAACAAATCTGGTAGACGGCGTGACTAAACTCAGGCAAATGGCTTCAACCACCAAAGAAGAGCAGCAGGCTGACAACATCCGCAAAATGATGATTGCAATGTCCCACGACAGCAGAGTCATAATCATCAAGCTTGCAGACCGCCTGCAGAACATGCGCACTATCGGATGTATGGATCCTCAAAAGCGCAGAGATAAATCTTTGCAAAACATGGAGGTTTTCGCTCCGATAGCGCACAGATTAGGTATGCGAATCATTAAAGATGAGCTTGAAGATATCTCTCTTAAATACCTGGATCCAATCGCTTATGCCGAAATTGAAAATTTTTTAGCTTTGCGCAAGGATGACCGCGAAAAATTTATAAGTCTTATAAAAAGAAGAATATCTGCTAAAGTTAAACCATTTATTTCCGATGTTTTCATTGAGGGACGTGTAAAAAGCTCTAATGAAATTTACAAAAAAGTTTATATTAAAGGCAAAGACATAGATGAAATTTATGATATCTATGCCGTCAGAATAATCGTTCAAACAATAAACAACTGCTACAACGTTTTCGGCCTGATTCATGAAACATTCCAACCAATTCCTAAAAGATTCAAAGATTATATATCCACCCCAAAACCAAATATGTATCAATCCCTGCATACCACAGTTTTGAGTAAAGAGGGAATCCCGTTTGAAGTACAAATCCGTACCTGGGAAATGCACAGAACTGCTGAATACGGAATCGCAGCACATTGGAAATATAAGCTTGGCGTAGTCGAAAATGGAAATAACACTATAAAAAATACGCTTTCCTGGGTTAAAAAAATGATTGCAAATTACAAGGAAATTGAAGATTCTACTGACGTTGTAAATAATATTAAACTTGATTTGGTACCAAAAGAAATTCTCGTGCTCACTCCCAAGAGTAAAGTAATCAACCTACCGACAGGTGCCACTGCAATTGATTTTGCATATGCCATTCATACAGAACTTGGCCACAGAATGATTGGCGCTAAGGTTAACAAAAAAATAGTTCCAATCAGTTACGTTCTTACAACCGGTGAAATTATTGACATAATCAACA
This sequence comes from uncultured Eubacteriales bacterium, assembly GCA_964370325.1. GTDB lineage: Bacteria > Bacillota > Clostridia > Oscillospirales > Acutalibacteraceae > UMGS1491. Next base: position 12,795 of record CAYJIV010000006.1, on the reverse strand, counting down.
CAAAGGACGTTAATCGCGGCCCAAGCAGAGACTGGCTCAGCATTGTTAAAACTAGTGAAGCACGAAATAAAATCAAACAATGGTTTAAAAAAGAGCGCAAAGAAGAAAATATTATTGAAGGCAAACAACTAACTGAACGCGAACTCCGAAAGCACAATCTGAATATACCTGAAAACAAACTTGAAGAATTCTTGTCATCAGTAATTAAAAAGCATCAATGCAAAACAATCGCAGATTTCTTCGCTGCCGTAGGATACGGTGGAGTTCAACTGCATCGTCTTATACCAACACTAAAAAATGAATACGAAAAAAGAAATCGTACAAAACCAAGGCCCAGTTCAACAATTGTACCGACTAAAAATACCACTCCACCTGAAAGCAAAACTCCTGGCGGAATAATCGTGGACGGAATGAAAGGTTGTTTTGCCCGGCTTGCAAAATGTTGTAACCCTCTTCCGGGAGATGAAATTACCGGGTTTGTTACAAAAGGATTCGGAATCTCAGTTCATCAAAAAAGTTGTAAAAATGTTCCACAGCACCACCAATCCGCAAACGAAGCAAACAGGTGGATTAAATGCAGTTGGTGCGAAAATATAGAAACAACTTTTGAAACCAGTATAGAAATAACAGCTCACTATACAAATGAACTATTCACGAATATTACTAAAAAAGCCTCCGCGATGAACCTGAAAATAAAATCTTTAAATTCAACCATATTACTCGGAGACAAAATTTCAATTATACTAACCGTACATATCAAAAGCTTAAGCCATCTGGAGCAGGTCATAGCTAATGTCTCAAGAATCAGCGGGATAATTTCAGTTAAAAGAATGTGAGCTGTGCAACTATGCTAAAAGTAAATAAATATGTCACCGGAACACTGCAAACAAACTGTTATCTAGTAACAGACGAGGAAACCAACCGTGGATTAATTATAGATCCGGGCGAAACCAGCCCTGAATTGGAAAAAGATTTGCAAAATTTAAACTCTGTTGATTACATCCTTTTGACTCACGGACATTTTGATCACATATTAAAAACTGCAAAATACAAAAAACTGACAAGTGCAAAAATCGTTATGTGCATAGATGAACAAGAATTTGCTTATGACAGTAATTTAAATCTATCTTTTAAATATTACAAAGAAGGAATAGAAAATTTCACTCCCGATATTTTGGTTCAGGATGGCGCCTCACTTGAATTTGGCAGCACACAGATAAAAATAATAAGCACACCCGGTCACACAAAAGGCGGCGTTTGCTATATTATAAATAATAATATTTTTTCAGGAGATACATTATTTAAACGAAGCATTGGAAGAACAAAATTTCCAACCGGAGACCCGGCTTCAATGAAAGCGTCTTTGGAAAAACTATACGGCTTAGAAAAAGATTATAACGTATACCCCGGCCACAGCGACTCAACCACACTTTTCAGCGAACGGAATAATAATACGGGATTATAATCAGATAAAAAGTTTTATTTGAAATCAAAATATTTTTTGGTTATAATATCATAATAGTATGATACTTTAAAGGAGATGACATTCATGGGAGTTTTTGAAGATTTATTTGTAAAAGCCAAAGTGGCAGTTGATGTGATAGGTGAAAAAGCGGGACAGTTTGTGGACACATCAAAGCTTAATATAAAAATGGCAGAGATGAAATCCGAACTGAAAAAAGAATTTGAAAGTCTTGGCAAAACAGTTTACAACGCAAATAAAAACAACACAGAAAGTAAATTTGAGGTTGATATTCAAATCAGACAAATCGACAGTTTACACGTCCAGATTGAAAAGCTTAAAAATGAAATTGCAGCAATGAAAAATAAAACCCTCTGCAAAGCGTGTGGAAATCAAAACGAAAAAGATTCTTCATTTTGCGCCAAGTGCGGCGGCGAATTAGAGCAAAGTTCTGAAGAAATTAAAACAGTTGAAGAAGATGACTTCGCCGAATTTGATGATTAAAAATTAAGCTTTGAACATATATAAACGGTGTCCCCAAAAAGCCGCAAACTTTTTGAGGAGGATGATGAATTTTGGGAATTGTTAAAAAAATCTTGAAAATATTTTTAATGATAGTGTTTCTTGTGTGCACATATTTATTGGTAAAATTACTAATTATCGACCCATATACAGCCAATAAAGCCACCAATGAAATTAAAAAGCTTTACTATGATGATGAGATATCCTTAGAAGACCGGTTTAAGGCACTTGCTGCCATTAATCCGGATATAGTGGGATGGATTTTTATCAGCAATACCAACATAGATTACCCTGTGCTTTATAACGAAGATGACCCGAGTTATTATCTACATCACAATTACAAACGTGAGATATCAAGGTATGGAAGCATCTATATTGACAGCGCATGTAAAATCAGGGAAGAAATTTCCAAAAATATTATAATTCACGGCCACCATATGCGTGATAAATCAATGTTTGCGGATATTCTGAAGTTTTCCGACATTGATTTTTATAAAGAAAATCCTGTAATTGAATTTGATACCGCTCAGGAAAGAGCCAACTGGAAAATAATTTCACTCTTTAAAACGAATACCCTACCTAGCCAAGGGAAAATATTCAATTATTGCATTCCCTCTTTCAAAAATTCTGAAGCTTTTTTGAAATTTGTAAATGAAATTAGAATCAGGTCATTAATTGACACGCCGGTAGATGTTAATGAAGAGGATTCACTGATAACGCTTTCAACATGCTCGTATGAATTTGAAGATTTTCGAACAGTGTTGGTCGCAAGAAAAGTCCGCCCAGGAGAAGATCGCTTTGTTGATACAAGCACAGCAAAAAAAGCAAGCAACCCATTAATGCCAGCCTGTCATTATGAACGCTACGGCGGCGCACCGCCTGCGCAATAATATAAAAATAGGTGATATTTAAAACAATGGACGAAAATGAATTTTATCAAAATCTGATAAAAGAAAGGGCGACAAATCCAGTGGCTTTAAGAAATATTATAATAGAAGGCGACCCGATACTTTATGAAAAATCCAGACCCGTGGAAACTTTCGATGAAAATCTGAGCATATTAATTGATGATATGATTGAAACTATGAGGTCTGCAAAAGGAGTCGGGCTTGCCGCACCTCAGATAGGAATTTTAAAAAGAGTGGTGGTAATTGATGTCGGAGACGGTTTAATGGAACTGGTGAACCCGGAAATAGTTGACTCCAGTGGCGAGCAAAAAGCAGAAGAAGGATGCCTTTCCTGCCCTGGAGCTTATGGAGTTACTCTCAGACCAATGTATGCAACTGTGAAAGCTAAGGACAGATTCGGAAATGAAAAAGAATACAAAGGCCACGGACTTAAAACCAGAGCATTTTGCCATGAAATAGATCATCTTGACGGAATTTTATTTAAATCCAGGCTGATTTCAAAATAGAACTAACCCCGTGCCAAACACGGGGTTTTAATTTTGTTTAAAGTTTAATTTTAAATATCAAGGGTATCGTTTTCAGATTTGGGTTTATCCTTATCACGCTGCTTTTTTTCTTTCCGCTTCTTGATAGCATTGCCGATTTTATCAACTATATCGGGCGTCATGGCAATAATTCTATCCAAAGATCCACTGAAAAATTCAATTTGCAGCAACTTAACACTGTCACCATTAATAACAAGAAAAGCCACCGGAATAATGCTCACTCCAGCACCGTTGCCGCCGCCAAACATTTCTTTGTCAGATTTATTTGAAGAAATATCCGAACCGCCGCCGGCAAAACCATACGTTACCTTAGATACAGGAATTATAATTGTGCCATTTTCAGCCGTAATTGCTTTTCCGATAATTGTATCCGCGTTCACAATATCCTTGATTTTATTTACTGCGGAGTCCATCAATCCCTCAATTTTGTTGTTCATAACACTACCACCCATCAAATAATTTCAGCATATTTTTTAGCCAATGCAAGAAAAATATATAAAATACGGAATATGTTGGCATTAACATCTAAATAAAAAGTGCCATAAGGTTTGTTTTTCAAAAAATCAGGCGCAACGTTAACGCTGTAACTTTTTGGCATCTTCAAAGCTGTTAAAATTCCAACCGCTGAGTAAACAGCTGCAGATGCCTGTCCATACGTGATTGCTGTTGTTGCGGCATCTTCGCTTGCAATTTGTAAATCTATATCTAACCTGTTTATTTTTATTCGCTTTAAAATTTTAACTGCAGACTTCCCTATCTCTTTCAAAATTTTGGCTAAAGCCCCAACAGCACCTAAAATACCTCTTTTTTTAATCAGCTTAGATATGAAACTTTCGCCCTTTTTTACTCCCGAATCCACTTCTTGCTCTAAATCTTCTTCATCATCTTCGTTTTGAGAGGAATATACTGTAAAACTAAATCCAAAAAATTTTATCTTTACCGTCAACTTTTTGTCATACCTGATTATAACATGAACAGGCAGCAAAAGCACAAGTAATATTATAAATAAAACTGCTAAAAGAATGTAGAGCCAAATCATTTGATTTTATCCTTTTTAAATTGTGTCGGGAATGTTATTTTACCCGTTCAAAACTAAAATATGCATTACATAAATATTGAAAATGGAAGAGCCGCTATTTTTATTACAAAATTATACAATATTTCCGCAAAAAAAGCTAACGGACCACTGAAAAATCCGAAGAACAGTAACAAAAATAATATAAGCGTTATCATACGGTAATTTTGATAATACTTCATAATGAATTTTTGCGGTATAAATGCCTCCAAAATTTTAGATCCATCCAACGGATGAAGGGGAAGCAAATTAAACACCGCCAGAGTTATGTTCATTATAATATAATAACTTAAAAATAAATGTGCCCAAGTATTATTGCTAACTGCTACAATAGTTGATATATGAAACAAAAATCCACCGACAATTGCAGCAAGGAAATTGGACAAAGGCCCTGCTAATGCAACGAGTGCCATATCTCTTCGAGGATTTTTAAAATATCTTGGGTCAACTGGAACAGGTTTTGCCCAGCCAAAATTAAAAAGTAAAATACATACTGCACCAATGGGGTCAAAGTGAGCTATGGGGTTAAAGGACAGTCTTCCCAAAGCTTTTGCAGTCTTATCCCCTAATTTATACGCCACCCAAGCATGTGCCAATTCATGCAGCGGCAATATTAAAAACACTATGATAAAAGTTGCTAATATGCGCATTAAAACGTCCATAAAAGTCAGCCCGTACTGTAAAAACCACATCGAAATACACCTCTTTGGATGTAATTATATCATTTTTATTTATATCTTACAACGAAATGAAAATCAGTTTAATTTTGATATCTCAGTACCAGGATAATACCACTGCAAAATTTGTTTATAATTATTCCCCTCTTTGGCCATATAATTTGCGCCGTGCTGACTCATACCCACGCCGTGACCGTAACCCCTGACCGTAAAAACAAATTTATCTCTTTCTCTATCATAATTAACATCAAAATTAGACGACCGCAGCGCAAACATTTTCCGCAGTTCTCTGCCCTTGGCTTTATGCGAAGCTATGTCAATTTCCTTAACCATTCCGCCCTGCGTCCTGACCGGACTGCCTATCCAACCTGCGGGGTCATTTCCAAAACTGCAGTCATTCCATTCGTTAGACGCAACACTTTTAAAACTCGAAGATTCAACTTCCACTTTTGTTTTATAGTTCTGAACCAGCTTATCCCCCGGGCTTTCTACGTTTGTCAGATATTTAAAATCGCTGCCGAACACATCTGCATTTTTCTCTGTAACACCTGAAGACATCGCATGATAAGCAGCAAAAATCAAATTGCCTTCATCTTTAATAACATCACCGAAAACATCGTCCACAGCCTCGGTTAACTTTTTATAATTTTCATCAAATTTTTCGCCCCATCTGCGCCGCACCTCATCTTTGTTGATATAAACAAATCCTCTTTCGGCACTTATAATAAAGCTGCCGTCAACAAATTCACTGGGCAGACTGCTTTGCTCTTTTTCTCTGTGCGCTTTGCGCGCCCTGCAGCAATATGTATACGATGCCACAGCCTGAGCCTTCAACGCCTCAATATCAAAATTAACCGGCATCTCCGCAGCCACGATACCGTAAACAAATTCTCTGTCCGGCACTTTCAAAACTTCATTGGTTGCCGCATCCATACAGCAAAAAAAATCTCCGTCTGCATCTTTGTTTTTCACATTTCCCATTAATGCACCTGACTGCTTTGAATTAAACACCTGCGCCGCATCGGGTTTGCCCTTGCCCACCGCTAAAATCGGAATCGTTACCATGAGCAGCAATAACAAAGATAAAAAACCGGCTTTTCTTTTCATACTTTTCACGTTCATCACCATACCTATTTTTCACATCCACACTTCAATTTATTGATACAAACATGTCCTATAACAATAAGTATTTCCAAATTCCAAAAAATATGTTTGATTTTAATCGTAAAATGTTATAGTATATACTGAGGTATATTAGTGAATCTTACTTGGGAGGTCGCCTAGAATTGAATTTAAAAAATATCTGGCTGATATTCATCGTACCAATGGTAGCAATCGTACCGTTTAAAATTTATTCCCACTTCGCACAAATAGCTTTCATTGAATCCTCTGCATTTATGATAATATCCATGGTCATACTCGCCGCTATAATGGCTTGCATTTGCTTTGCGAAAACCGGGATTAGAAATCTGGATTTAAACCAAAATATTCCACTCGGAATCTCCGGAATACTTGTTGGAGCCAGCTTTTTCTGGTGCATAACTGCATACGCAACTGACACAGCAAGATATGACTTCGAATGGCAGCCAATCATACTTTCTATAATGGCAGTGTTTTCTTGCATTGCCTTTGTACTCATAGCTCTGACTTTCTTCATGGGCAAAAATATGTTCAGGAGTGCCTCGTTTTTCATCTACTGCCCTGTCATATGGTTTGCACTGGCAATGGTACTGTTTTTGTCAATATACAATAACAACCCGAATATCTACGAAATCCTTCTCCAGAGCCTGATTGCGCTCTTCCTGATATATCACACCCAGGTTTTTTCCACATCGTCAAACGGAAATATAGTAAAACTTCTCTATTTATTTGGAATCCCTGCAATCGTAACAGCATGTATCAAATCTCTGCCAATTCTGATTGACGCTGTTAGAAATCAAACAATTTCAAATCAGGTTACAGTTGCAACGTCTGCTTTGGAGTTCACCCTTGCAATTTACATCGTATTGATTTTAATTGAAGCTCAAGTTCAGTCAAACAAAGCTTCAAAACCCGGAATAAAAACAAACGCAAGCGCATAAAATTCCCAATTTGATGTTTTAAATAAAACGTGAAAGAGGTTGTTTTATGCCAATAAAAATAGGTATTAATGGGTTCGGAAGAATCGGCAGACTTGTTTTAAGAGCCGCGCTTGAAAGTCCCGAAAAGTTCCAAGTAACTGCAATTAATGATCCGTTCATAGATAATAAATACATCGAATACATGATAAAATACGACAGCATTCACGGACGTTTCAATGGCTCCGTGCACTTTGAAAACGGTATTCTAAACATCAACGGACAAAAAATACGTACATTTGCTGAAAAAGCACCGGAAAACATTCCGTGGTCAGAATCCGAAGCAGAATATATTGTAGAATCCACAGGAAAATTTTGCACCAAAGAGCAAGCATCTGCTCACCTCAAAAGCGGAGCTAAAAAAGTTGTTCTATCAGCTCCTGCAAAAGACGACGCAACCCCCACATTCGTTTGCGGAGTAAACTTAGATAAATACGACACTTCAATGGATATAGTATCAAATGCGTCATGCACAACGAACTGCCTTGCACCACTGGCGAAAGTTATAAATGACAATTTTAAAATCACGGAAGGTTTAATGACAACAATCCACGCAACCACAAGCACTCAGAACACTGTAGATGGCCCATCCGTGAAAGACTGGCGCGGCGGACGCGCAGCAGGAGTTAACATCATCCCATCGACTACAGGAGCGGCGAAAGCATGCGGACTTGTTATCCCGGAGTTAAAAGGCAAATTAACGGGAATGTCCTTCAGAGTGCCAACCGTTAATGTCTCTGTGGTAGACTTAACTTGTAAGCTCCAAAAATCAACTACTTATGAAGAAATATGTAAGGCAATAAAATATGCATCCAAAAATGAGATGCACGGAATTTTAGGTTACACCGATGAAATGGTAGTATCTTCAGACTTCTGTACAGATTCCAGAACCTCAATTTTTGACGAAAAAGCAGGTATAATGTTAAATGAAACTTTCGTTAAACTGGTCGCATGGTATGACAATGAATGGGCTTACAGTTGCAAAATGCTAGATTTGATTGAACACATGCACAACATTTCTTAGTAACAAAACCCCACCTGCCGAAGCAGGTGGGGTTTTGCATTTTTTATCTTCTTCGCCTTGCAATTTGCCTGTCAAAATCCGCTATCTGCCATCTTAAATATTCGTTCTCCTCGCAAATTATTTTCTGTAATTTTTCTAATTCTATCGTGGACTGCACAAAATTCATGTAGGCAATATCATTTCCAACAAAACTACTAAAATATGCACTGGTAAGTTTTTCAGCCACTCTTTTGTTTATTGCCTGACCGTTGATATAATAGTAATTTGAATTTTTACCATGCATCCAAATTATATGTGCTTGCGCGTATTCTTCCTTATTGTAGCTATCATTTTGAAGATAATATTTCTCAATCATTTCTTCTGCACCTTGAACGTAGCTTATACAATATTCGCTGCTGTAGCTCTCGCTAAATAAATCCATAACTTTTTCTGCCACAGTCTGATTTATTTCCTCATTTTTATTATTACCATTAAAGTAATACTTATCTGCACATATTATATTTTGTTGGTAAATCACGCCTGCCTCTGCATATTGTTCTTGTGTATATTTATCCTCTCCCCAGAAAAAAGCACTGCAGGACGCAGGAATAAATAAAAAAATAATAACACTTGCAATAATATTTTTAAACCAATTTTTCATGACAAAACTCCAGTTAATACGTTAAATTTAATATTAATACAATGTCATTATAACATATAAACAGTTATTTATCAACTATATTTTTGTCCCCAAAACAACCCTAGCAATGCCGCCAAAATCTTTTTCAATTCCTAATATTTTCAATCCGTAATATATCATCAAGTGCTTTACTTTTTCTGCTTGATTTATTCCAATTTCAAAAGCTAAAACTCCACCCATCTTGAGTTTTGGTATCCATAGCCTGCATATTTTTTTGTAAAAATCAAGGCCATCCGCACCGCCATCAAGTGCCATCTTAGGCTCAAATTTGACTTCCATTTGAAGTGATTTTATATCATAAGTTGGAATATACGGTGGGTTTGAAACAATTCCATACAGAGAGTTATTTTCAAAATTTTTGTGGCAAACTAAAATATCATCATTAATTGCAGTGACTTTTGACTTGTGTTTTTTTATGTTTTTTTCAAGATATTCAAAAGCTTTTTCAGATAGCTCAATAGCTGATATTTTTGGATTGTTTTTTAAAAATTTTTCCAAGGAAATCGCAATACATCCTGTACCACTGCATAAATCCACAATTCGAGGTTCCAAAAACTTTGATAAAACCCGAGTACTGAATTTCACCAATACTTCTGTGTCTTCACGCGGAATCAGCGCACCTTCTCCCACTTCAAACTCAAATCCCATAAACTCCCATGAACCTAAAATATATTGAAGCGGAAAATTTTTGGTGCGTTTTGAAACCATAGCAAAAAACTCTTGCGCTTTGTTGGGGTCCACCAAATTGTCTTTATTCATAAAAAGCTGCCGACGGTTTACACCAAAGCATTTTTGGAAAATAAGAGATATATCAAATTGATAACTTTCAACTCCACAATTTTTAAGTGTTTCTTTTCCTTTACTATACACTTCCCAAAAATTCATAGTATCCTTATTCTTCATATGTGTTCTCAGTTTCTTGATTTTCCATAATTGGCAAGCAAACTGTAACCGTAGTTCCAAAACCCTCTTCGCTTATAACATCAAACGTACCATCATGCAGAATTACAATTTCATCAACAATCGCAAGGCCAATTCCCGAACCTGGCTGCACATAGTTTGCTTTGTAAAACTTCTTGGTAATATTCGGTAAATGCTCTTGAGGAATACCACAACCGTTATCTGTTACACTCACGCATATGTTCTCATTTTTAACACCAACATTAACGCTCACTCCACCGCCTTCAGATGTGTATTTCAGCGCATTATCAATAATATTAATAAAAACTTGTTTTAATCTGTTTTTATCCCCAAAAATCGGCGGTAGCATTTTAGGTTCATTATATACAAGTGATTTGTTTTCAGACGCAGCTCTTTCCTTAAACATATACACCGCTTCGCCCAGCTCTGCTAAAATATCCAACTTTTCTTTGAAGAGATTCATGCGTTTATCCTGTATGCTTGAAAAATCTAGCAAACTCTCAACTATCCAAGAAAGTCTGCCGGCTTCATTAACTATCGTGTCCAACCCTTTCTTCATTGTAAGCGGATCAGAAGCACACATCTGCATCGTTTCAGCCCAACCTTTTATTGCCGTCAGCGGTGTTCGCAGTTCATGTGACACAGAAGATATAAATTCATTTTTCATTTTTTCCGCCGCACTCAACTCTTCTGCCATATTGTTTATAGTATCGCTCAACTCACCAATTTCATCATCATATTTTTTATCTATTTTAATATTAAAATCTCCACGGGCAATCAATTTTGCTGTTGAACAAATTTCCGTCACAGGACGAACTATCGACCTGATAAAATACATTCCTGAAATGATCATAAAAACAACAACTAAAACCGCAATTAATATCAATAAAACTGAACCGGTTATAATTCTAGAATTTGCATCTTCCAAAGAAACAACATAACGTATCGCACCCATATAAGCATTAGAATGATCATACAAACAACGCGTGCCTGCCATGAATTTTTCACCGGACGAAGACTTGCTCTCCCATATGCCATAATCGATGTCAGAACTTCTGGCCTGTTCATAATCTGGGCTAAGTTCCTCGCTTTTGGGTAAAAAACCGGAGGAAGAAATTAAAGCTTCATCGTTTTCGTTAAAAATCATTATATCCATAATGTTTGACTCGGGGAAATTTTCAATATACATTTTCGCTACGTCTGCAAATTCAGCAGATGTTCTTTGAGAATAGCCGCAAAACAGATGATATGCTTCATTGGAACAGCTCCTGATTGCCTGCTGAATTCCGTTATAAAAATAACCCCTCATTATAAACATAAAACTTATAACAAGAATTGTAAAAACCCCAATTGTAAAACCAAGGCTGTTAAACACCCAACGTTTGTTTATCCCTTTTATTCTCAGTGCCGATTTTAATTTCACGCGCGTTCCCCAATTTTTTGTAATTTTAATTGTCAATTAAATTAATTTTCCCACTTATACCCCAAGCCCCAAACAGTAATAATATGTGCAGGCATAGAAGGATCATCTTCAATTTTCATGCGCAAACGGCGGATATTAACATCTACGATTTTTTCTTCGCCACTATAACTCTCGCCCCAAACATGGTGCAAAATTTGCGTACGACTAAGTGCAGTGCCGGGGTTTGAGAAAAAATACTCCATAATTTGAAATTCAACTTGGGTAAGTTCAATCGTGTGTCCACGCTTCTTCAAAGCTCTGTTGCGAAGATTTAAAACAAATTCGCCAAATTTAATTTCTTCCTTGAACTGATTTTCTGTGCGCATCAAATTCAATGCCACACGACGGTAAAGTGCATCTACTCTTGCCACTAATTCAGATGGGCTGAACGGTTTGATTATGTAATCATCCGCACCAAGCATTAATCCGCTGATTTTATCCATTTCCTGCGTTTTTGCAGTAAGCAGAATAATCCCAATTGTGTTGCTTCTTTTTCTCAGTTCTTTGCAAACCTCAAGGCCGTCTATTCCCGGAAGCATAATATCCAAAACCGCTAAATCAAAATCCCCATTATAATGCTCAAACATTTCAAGCGCCTTTTCTCCGCTGTCTGTCTCAACAACTTCATAACCCGAGCGCTGCAGGTTAATCACCTCAAACTCTCGGATTGCTTTTTCATCCTCAGCTATTAAAATTCTTTTCAAAAAACTTCCCCCTACTTGTTATCGTTCCTAATAAAATTTACGAAATCATCTGTCACATCAATTGTTTTAACATCTGTGCCATTATATTTGTAAACCAAAATTGACTTATCTGAATCCTCAAAGCCTTCATTTAAAATAATAATTTCTTGCGTATCTTCATCCTCCGAATCACGTATCAACACTCTGCCTACGTCCAAAGCATTGTGCACCATATCGTCACACACTGCCCAGTTTTGGCCTTTTTGGTGCAAAAATAAAATATGCATTTTTTGCGATAATTCTTCGGTCTGACAAAACACCACTGCCCAGTTCGAACCGCTTCTTGGCAAACTTTCTTCAATGATTGCAGCATATTTGCCGTCAAATGATAGATAACACCAAACAACATCCGCACCGAAATAATCATGAACAGCAGTTTTTATATCCGCCTGAGAACCGCTCAATTTCGGAGGACGCATAACCTCCCGAACATCAAAAAAACCTGCACCTGCACACCCCGGCAAAACCAACGTACATAAAATTAAAATTAATATTTTTATATTTACTCTTTTCAAGCAATTTCCCCCGAATATTCGCCAAAGCTAAAATTAAATCATAAATATTATAGCATATCTTTTCATAAATATAAATATATTCGTTTAAAGCGCACGACAAACGCATAAGAAAACAACCCCAAAAATTAGATAATTACGGCGTTTT
>CAYJIV010000005.1:0-22112 GCA_964370325.1 uncultured Eubacteriales bacterium | reverse complement strand
ATTCAAATTCTTTCAGCATTTCCGCCGTTGTGCGAAGGTATAGCGGTGCTTGGTTGTCTGCATCTTTATAGCCTTGACCCGCCATTAAAATTCTTCGGTATTCGGAGTCTTTTGGATCTAAAAAATGTACGTCACCAGTCGCAACAACTGGTATTTTAAGCTCTTTGCCAAGCTTTATTACTGTTTTATTGAACTCAATTAAATGCTCTTCTGACGGTACAATTCCTTCACGTGCCATGAACATGTTGTTTCCGAGAGGTTGAATTTCTAAATAATCATAAAATTTAGCAATTTCTAATAGATCCGGCCACGGACGTCCGCCAACGATTGCTCTGAAAAGTTCGCCTGCTTCACATGCACTTCCGATTAAAATTCCGTCTCTCAGTTTTTCTAGCTTGCTTTTTAGGATTCTGGGTTTTTTGTAAAAATGATTCAAATGCGCCATGGATATCAATTTATAAAGGTTTTTAAGTCCAGTTTTATTTTTGACAAGTAAAATCATGTGGTGCGTAACAGCTTTTTTGGAGTCCATTCCAGAAAGCTCCGTGTTGATTTGCTGAAGCTTTGTTATACTGCGTACGTTATTCGCCATGCCAAGCAAAATAATGAACAAATGTGCCAATATTCGGGCATCGTCTGCGGCTCTGTGATGTTGGAATTCCGGTAATTTCAAATATGTGGCCAATGTATCCAATTTGTGATTTTTTACGCTCATTATAAGTGCACGGCTCATAGGTACGGTGTCAACGTAGGTGAATTCAAAATTCAGATTCGTTCTTTTTAGCGCAGCTTTGATGAAAGACACGTCAAAATTGGCGTTGTGTGCAATAAGAATAGGATTTTTGCCGCAAAAATTCATGAATTTTTCAAGTGCCTCTTTTTCAGTTGGCGCATCTTTTACCATGTCATTCGTGATGCCTGTAATTTCAACAAGTTTTGTGGGAATTGGTACTTCCGGATTTACAAACGTGCAAAATTCTTCCTGAATCTCTTTGTTTTTTACTCTGATTGCGCCAAGTTCGGTAATGCGGTCATTTGTGCCATTCAGGCCTGTGGTTTCAATGTCGAAACAAATAAATTCGTCTTCAAAACTTGCGTCTTTTTTGCCTGTAACTATGGGCAGCATATCATTGACAAAATATGCCTCCACACCGTAAATAGCCTTGAAATCCCCGCCGTTGCTGTTGATTTTGTTCACAGTATTCATAGCATCGGGGAAAGACTGCGCAACGCCGTGGTCAGTTATAGCAATGGCTTTTTGTCCCCATTCGTGCGCCCTTTCGATGAGTTGCGAAACAGGATTAATTCCATCCATAGCGGACATATTCGTATGCATGTGTAGTTCTACACGTTTTTGTTCTGAGTTATCCACAGTTTTGATTTCCCCCACTGTGTTGATAGATTTCGGTTGCATAACTATCGACTTTTCGAATACGTCAAAATCAACAGTTCCGCTTACGAGTAAGCTCATGTCCTCTTTGATTTTTTCAACAAAACCATACTGGTTTTTGCTCCCAATGATTTTCAAAATCATAGAGCTTGTATAGTCTGTAATAAAAATTTTGTAAATCAAATTTTTGGTGCCGCGCATAGGCTGAGAGTCTACGGAGAAAACATCTCCCCAGATAACAACATTACCGGAGTGTTCAGTAATTTCCCTTATAGGTGTAGGTTTGTTTTTTATGAAATTACCGCAAATTACTTTAGCAGTGGAAGGTATAATTTTTGGCAGCAAAGTTTCCTTTGTGCGGATTTCGATTGAATTTTCAGACTCGTTTTCTTTCTGATTTGTACTAGCATGCCTAATTGTTACCTTTCTCGGTGCAAGAGAAGAAGTTAATATCAATTTTTCGGTTTGACGAAGTGTTTTATCTTCAATATTTTTGTCTGATGAAATTTCGATTGTTAATTCTCTGCTGATTTTATCAATATTTAAAGATTCCACGCTGCATGAAGCAATGGAATCATGGATTTCAGAAATGTTCAGATGTGTTTTGAAAAAATCGTAAAATGTTTTCAATTTTCGGCTCCCTATTTAAGCATATTATTAACTTCGCTTACGAGTTCTTGCAATAAGTTTTCTTCTTTTACTTTTTTGAAAATTTCGCCTTTTTTAAATATAATTCCAACTCCATTGCCGCCTGTGATGCCGATATCCGCTTCTTTTGCCTCTCCGGGTCCGTTCACAACGCAGCCCATTATAGCAACTTTTAAGCGTTTTTTATGGTGAGATAAAAGTTTTTCCGCTTCTTTTGCTATGTTAATCAAATCAATTTGCGTGCGGCCGCACGTAGGACACGTGATAAAATCGATTCCTTCAGGGTACATCTCGAGCGCTTTTAATATGTTTATACCTGTTTCAACTTCTTTTATAGGGTTGTCCGTCAACGAAATACGGATTGTATCTCCAATGCTGTCTAAAAGAAGCGAACCGATTCCAACTGCGGATTTTATCGTTCCCATGTTCAATGTGCCGGCTTCCGTGATGCCTATATGTAGGGGATAATCACATTTGTTCGCGATTAATCTGTAAGCTGTGACAGTATCTTTGACGTTTGACGATTTCATTGATACAAGTATATTTTTAAAATCAAATTTCTCCAGCAAAGATGCATTGTAAAGTGCGCTTTCGCCCATGGCTTCAGGAGAGGGGCGTTGGTATTTTTCAAGCAGGTGCTTCTCGATGGAGCCTGAATTTACGCCAATTCTAATTGGGATATTTTTATTTCTGCATACATCTGCAACAGCTTTGACTTTGGATTCATCACCAATATTTCCGGGATTGATTCTAATTTTATCCGCTCCCGCAGCGGCGGATTCAAGAGCAAGCTTGTGGTTAAAATGAATGTCCGCAACAACGGGTATGTCCACTTTTTCTTTAATAGCTGGTATAATTTTTACGGATTCCATATCCGGCACAGCGACTCTGATTATGTTACAGCCCGAATTTTTAAGTTCAAGTGCTTGCAAAACATTTTTTTCAATATCGTGCGCAGGAGCGTTTAACATAGACTGCACGGAAATTGGTGAATCTCCGCCAATGCAAATATTGCCGACGTTTATTTTATTCGAGTTTCGCTTCATATCATTTAAGCCCACCCGAATAATCTCATTATGTCGCCGAATGCGATTAAAATCATAAGGCCGATAAGCAATATGAATCCGATGGCATGAATCCAGCCTTCATGTTTCGCTTTGAGTTTTTTTCTTGTGATTAGTTCAAATAGCAAAATCAGTAGTCTTCCGCCGTCCAGCGCAGGTAGTGGAAGCAGATTTACTACACCGAGATTTACGGTTATCATTGCCATGAAATTGATAATGTTGTTTATGGCTGCCATCGGACTGACTTTCAAGCCTTCGGAAGCCACTTCGCCGATTACCGAGGTTATGCCGATTGGGCCCATAACATTTTTGGCGGAAAACCGTCCGGTTATCATGCCCACTAAGCTGAACCATACAACTTTGACGGTTGAAACGGTGTCCAGAAAAGCCTGACGCAGCAACGTGCCGAAAGTTTTATCAATATATTTGGGATAAAAATCAATTATGGTTGAAGTTCTTCCATTTTCGTTAGTGTTTACGCCAAATTTAACGTCTTTGAGATGGATTTTTTCGCCGTTTCTGATGACGTCAATATTAAAAGTTTCTTTACCATCCGCGGACAAACTAAATTTTAAATCTGTGACAGTATAAGTCTTGAAACCATCGACTGCAGTTATGGTGTCATCCACGAGTAGGCCCGAAGAGCTTGATACTGCAGTGTCGTCAAATTTTGATATGGTTGTGGATGCAAACTTTGAGTTCTGTGCCAGAAGGAAAAGTATCATTAAAAAGCCCAGAATCATGTTCATTATGGCACCGGCTGCAATGACTATCATTCGTTTCCAGACAGCTCTTTTTTCAAATGAATCCGGCGAATCGCTCTCTTCATCTTCGCCTTCCATGGAGCAAAATCCTCCGATTGGAAATGCTCGCAAAGAATAAACAGTGTCTTTTTTTACGGTTTTCCAAATTTTTGGCCCCATGCCAAGCGCAAACTCAATTACTTTTATGCCGAAAGCTCTTGCTGCGGCGAAATGTCCGAGTTCATGCATGAATACGATTAAATTAAAAAGCAAAACTCCGATTATTATTAATAAAATTGTCATTTCCAAAGCGGTCACTCTCTTCTGTATTAAATTAAATCATAACATTTCAATTATACATCTATTTGTTGAAATTATCAAAAATAAATTTGCGCACTTTTTTATCAGTGACTAAAATATCATCTAAACTGTTTGCCGATTCGACAGGGAAGTGGTTCATAGCGGTTTTTATTATTTCGATGATATCTAAAAATTTAATTTTTTCATTTAAGAACAAATTGACAGCTTCCTCATTTGCAGAGTTTAGAATTACAGGCATGTTTCCGCCTATTTTGATAGCATTTTTGCAGACATTAACAGCTTCAAAAGTTTCATGGTCGGGTTCAAAAAAAGACAAATTTTTATATTTCGCCAAATTGAGCGGTTCAGTTAGTGATTCTGTGCGCTCCGGATAAGTTATCGCATAGTGAATAGGCAATTTCATGTCCGGCGTGCTCAGTTGCGCGGTTACCGAGCCGTCAATATATTCCACCATTGAATGTATGACGCTTTCTCGGTGAATTATGACGTCGATTTTATCCGGATCGATGTTAAACAAATGCGCGGCTTCAATGAGTTCTAAGCCTTTATTCATCAAAGTTGCAGAGTCAATGGTGTTTTTCTTGCCCATATTCCAACTGGGGTGGTTTAGCGCCTCTTTTACAGTAACATTTTTAAGTTCACTTTTTGAACGCCCGAAAAACGGGCCTCCTGAAGCAGTTAAAATCAATTTTTTTATATGTTTTGGATTTTCACATCCTTGCAGACATTGAAATATTGCGCTGTGTTCGCTGTCGACTGGAAGGATTTTTACGCCGTTTTCTTCGGCAGCTTTCATAACTATTTTTCCGCCGGCGACCAGAGTTTCTTTATTTGCCAGTGCTATGTTTTTCTTGGCTTTGATTGCAGCTAGTGTTGGCTGGAGGCCTATCATTCCTGAAACTGCAGTCAGTACCAGTTCGGAATCTGCCAGCGCAGCCACCTTGCAAAGGCCATCTATGCCTGACAAAACATTTATGGATAAATCATTTAAATTTTCTTTTAATTTTTTTGCTGCTACAGAGTCATAAACTGCAACAGTGTGCGGCTTGAATTTTCTGATTTGTTGTTCCAGCAGAGTTATATTCTGATTTGCCGCAAGGGCCACAATGTTCAGGTTTAGTTTTTCAGCAACTTCTAAAGCTTGACGGCCTATTGAGCCGGTTGAACCCAAAATTGAGATGTTTTTTATCAATGTGTTACCTCGTTTAAACTAAGATATAATGGTAATCAGTTTTACAAACAGATATACATAAGGGCTGACGAAAATTACGCTGTCAAATCTGTCGAGCACGCCGCCGTGCCCGGGCATTAAACTGCCAAAATCTTTTACCCCGCATTTTCGTTTTATTGCAGAAAAACATAAATCTCCCAGAGCGGAAATCGGTGACCCGACAAGCCCTAAAATTACGATCAACACGTAGTTTATCTGATGTTTTTCAGAGAATATAAAATTATTAAAAATTGCGGCAATTAAAATCATAGAAAGAGCGCAAACAATAATGCCGCCGATGAAGCCTTCTATAGTTTTTTTCGGGCTGACTTCCGGGCAGAGTTTATTTTTGCCAAAATATTTTCCGCAAAAGTATGCTCCTGTGTCGGACATACACGCGATGCCAAGTGCAAGCAATACATAAAAGCTCCCGTATTCATTGCCGTAATTGTTTCCGAAATCTCGCAGCATTACAATTTTACTAATTGAGAGTGTTATCAGTATTGCCATGGAGTATGTGCTTACAATGCTTTTAAAGCTCAGGTCAGGCTTGAGTACCATTATTCCGAATATGATGAGCGTGTATACATACCATGCGATTTGCCAGACTATTGTATATCCGGTGATGGGCAAAATTGTAACGAATAACAGGCTTGGGATTGTTATAATCCATGTTTTTGCGATTCCCATGACGGCGAAAATTTCCCGCATAGCGAGCAGGGATATAATGGAAATTATTACGTTAATGAGCATCAAAAAATTTTGATTAAAAATAAGCACTGCAAGAGCAAAAACCGCCCCGATTAAACCGGATAAAATTCTGATTGACACTTAGTTTTTCCGCCTTTCCAGGGAACTGTTATCTTCCAAACCGTTTGCTGCGGGAGAAATATTCTGAAATTATTGCATCGAAATCTTTCGGCTTAAAATCGGGCCATAACTTATCTGTTACAACCAGCTCTGCGTAGGCTGCTTGCCAGAGCAGGAAGTTAGATAGTCTGTATTCTCCGCCTGTACGGATTATCAAATCGACATCCGGCTGATTTTCTGTGTAAAGTTTGCTTTGGAATATTTTCTCAGAAATGTCTTTTTTTTGCAACCTACCGCGTTCAATATCGTCTATTAAAAGTTTTGCAGTATGAATGATTTCGTCTTTACTGCCGTAATTCATCGCGATGTTTAGAGCCATACCTGAATTATTTTTTGATCCGTCTTGTATTTCAGAAACTAATTTTTGGATGTCCGGAGAAAATTTTGAAGTATCCCCCAAAAATTTTATTTTCATGTTTTCGTTTTCGAAATCTGCAAGGGTGCTTTCAAGATATTGCTTAAATAAAGCCATTAAAGCAGACACCTCGTCTGCTGCTCTTTGCCAGTTTTCAGTTGAAAATGCGTAGACTGTGAGGTGTTTTAGCCCGATTTTATTGCAATATTTAGCTATTTTTTTGAAAACTTTTGCGCCGGATGTGTGTCCGGCGTTGGTCGGTAGAAGATGCTTTTTTGCCCATCTTCGGTTGCCGTCCATTATGATTCCTATATGTGTGGGGAGTTGTTGCAGTTTCTCCATATTTTATCCTACAAATCTGTTTTTAATTTTTTCTAAGTTTTCTTGCGAAACGCTGCAATCAATTAGATAATTTTCAAATGTATTATAGTTTTCTTTTATGTAGGTCATTATTTTTTCGATGTATTCGGGAAAGGTCCTGCATTTTTTCTCTCCATAAATGTTTAAATCGCGTTTTATAATATCCAGATGTTTTATTAAGCTATAAGTAATTTCGTAATCTTCTATAATATTTTGTTTGTTGACTTCTGCTAATCCAAGCAAAAGCATAGCCACAATAGCTGTTCGGTCACGCCCTAAAGTACAATGGAATAAAATCCCTCCGTTTTCAGCATTTGCGATTGTATCAAATATATCTTTTAAAGCGTGTTTTTGGTTTTTTAGAATATAAAAATAAAGTATAGAAAGCCCTTGATCACTTGCTTTAAATTCTTCTAAACAATCATCATAGCTAATGGGAGTATTTATATAATTTATGCCTTCAACATTAGCAAATCTATCAGGAAAATCTTCGGTTTCTTTTTCTGTTCTTAAATCAATTACGGTTTTTAAATTGTACTCTTCTTTTGCTTTTTTAATGTCACTTTCAGTTAGCTGGTGAGTGTTATCTGAACGAAAAAACATGCCATGTTTTGTGATTTTGCCATCATCTGTGTAATATCCGCCCAAATCACGGGTGTTATAGGTTGTTTCTAATTTTACCTCTTGATCACAAAAATAGCTATTCATTATTATAATTCCATGACTTGTTTGGTTTTTGTTGTGCAGAGATTATCAATTTGGCTGCAGAATTTATCAGTTACGTCCTGTATTTTTTTTTCTCCACGGCCAAGGTCATCTTCGGTTATTTCTGAATTTTTCTTCATAATTTTTAATTTTTCAATAGCATCTCTTCTGGAATTTCGAACAGCAATTTTGGCTTCTTCCGCCATTTTGGAGATGTCTTTTGAGATTTCTTTTCTTCTGTCTTCTGTGAGCTGTGGGAAGATTAATCTGATTATTTTGCCGTCATTTTGTGGATTGATGCCTATGTCAGATTTTTGAATTGCTTTTTCGATGATATTCAATAAGGACACATCCCATGGCTGGATTGTTAAAACACGCGATTCTGCGATTGAAATTGCCGCAACCTGATTTATTGGCGTTGCAGTACCGTAATAGTCTATCATGATTTTGTCGAGAATGGCTGCATTTGCACGGCCAGCTTGGATTGAGGTGTACTCAACGGAGAGTTTGTCAACTGTTTTTTGCATACGTTCTTTTGCGGTGTCAATTACTTGGTTCATAGTGTTTTCCTCCAAAATTTAATTTTAAGGTGTAACGATAGTACCAATTTGCTCGCCCGATGCAGCGTTGAAAATGTTATCAGGATTTTCAAGGCCGAAAACTAAAGTGGGGATTTTATTGTCCCGGCACATGGAAGCGGCAGTACTGTCCATAACCTGAAGATTTTTATTTAAAATTTCATCAAACGTAATGGATGTGTATTTTTTTGCATTTGGATTTTTAGCAGGGTCACTGTCATATACAGCATCACATTGCTTGGCTTGTAATATTATTTCTGCTCCGATTTCTGCTGCGCGCAAGGAAGCTGCGGTATCCGTTGAAAAATACGGATTCCCCGTGCCGTAACTGAAAATTACGAGGCGCCCTTTATTAAGGTGGGAGATAGCTTTATCGCGTTTATAAAGTTCAGCAATTTGAAGCATTGGCACAGCGGTTTGAATTCTGACTTCCATACCGAGTTGCTTTAATACATCTGCGAGTGCCATTGCATTGATAACAGTTGCCAGCATACCCATATGGTCGGCTCGTGTTCTGTCCATTTTTCCGCTGGAGCGTCCGCGCCAGAAGTTTCCTCCTCCGATTACAATTGCTATTTGCATACCTGAATCGGCACATTTTTTAATTGACTGCCCGATTTCTAACGCTTTGTTAAAGTCGATATTGCTTTTGTTTTTCCCGGCAAGTGCTTCACCACTGAGTTTGAGTAATATTCGTTTATATTTTGGATTCAAAGTAAAACACCCCTAAAAGTTAATACATCTATATAATATTTTATATTAATAAGTACGCTATGTAAAGACCTATAAATGATGTTGACATTTTTAAATTTTGGAGCATAATGCTATTGAATAGGGGTGTTAGGCGTGGAAGATATGATTAAAAAAATTATAGAATTGGATAAACAAGCTCAGGCAGATTTAGCAAAAGTGAATCAGCTTAAAGTTGACTCCACGCAAAAAATTAGCGAAATGAAAGATAAAAAAAGAGATGAGTATATAGAAAAAGCAAGAGCTAATATCAACACACTTGAAAAACAAGAAAAAGTCAAAGCATTTATAAAATTACAGTCTATTGAAAATTCATACAAAGAAACTTCAAATAAAATAGATAAGATATACATCGAGAATAAAGACAAATGGGTCGAATCCATTATTGCAAGGATAGTTAAGGGGTAATTTTGATATGGGAGTTTCTTTTGCTGCAAATGCAGTGTTGTCTAAAGCCAGAGCAATGTATGGAAAACGAATAAGCACTAAAAGTTATAATGAACTTATTGCTTTTAGAAGCATTAATGATATCACTTCCTATTTAAAACGTAAAACCACATATGCAGATGTGCTTGCTGACATCAACGAAAACAATGTTCACCGCTCTATTTTGGAAGACAGACTAAAAATGAAACTTTTTCATGATTTCAGTACATTGGGAAGGTATGATTTATCAGTTGGGGAGCACTTTTTTGAATATATAATATCCCGTGCGGAAATTGACCAATTTATGCACTGTCTAATGCTTTTAACTGCAAAAAAGCCTGATGAATATGTTTGCACAATACCTATGTTTTTCTTCCGTCACACAAAGGTGAATTTTAGAAAGCTTTGTTGCATAAAAAATTATGATGATTTCTTAAACGTGATTAAAAAATCGCAATATTATAAAATTTTACTTCCATTTAAGGCTGAAAGCAATGAACGTCTGGACTTAACAGGTATTGAAACTGCGCTTTACAGTCATTTATATAAAATAATTCTGAGTATTATTAACAAATACGTTAAAGGACCTGCAAAAAAAAAGCTTATTGATTTTTTTAAACTGTATATAGATCTGTTCAATTTGATTAGAATAATAAGAATGAGAAAATTTTATACTTTAAGTGAAGATTATATAATGTCCGGTTTGATCGATTTCGGTTCTTTAACTAAGGAGCAATTGAGATGTTTTGTCAATTCTAAAAATGACAAACAAATGATGGCGGATATGAAAAACACAAAAATGGGCAAAAAATGGTTTTCGCGTGGCTTGGATGTTATAGATAAAATTCCAATTAACATGAAATACAACTGGAGCCGGCATAACATTAGATTTTCAATTTCGCCGCCGATAGTTTTGATGTCTTACATTTTTTTGAAAGAGATAGAAATTTTAAATATAACGAATATAATAGAAGGTATTAAATACAGGCTTCCTGGCGAAGAAATCAAAAAATTGCTGATAATATTGAGGTGAGATGCAAAATGGCTGTTTCTGCGATGAGTGCCGTAAGCATACTAGGCTCTATGAAGGACCTCGATAAAGTTGTTAACACCTGCGGAAAGTCGGGCGTGTTTCAACCGGATAATATTAATTCTTTTTACTCAGATACCGAAAATTTTTCATCTGTTGCAGATGAAAACCCTTACATTTCACCGCTTAGAACTCTGACGAATGTGGCGGCTTCTTGTGGGCAGAAATTAAATACGGTAGATGTTCAGAAAATTACGATAAGCCAGAGCAAAATTGATAGGTTTATCAATTCACTTTCAAAGAAAATGGAATTGCTTACTGAGCAAAAGCGGGATTTTTATGCACAGTTAGAAAACTGTAGAAGTGAAATTAAAAAACTCAAACATTTTTACGGTCTGGACCAGACACTCAAAGATGTGCTTTCCGGTGAATATGTTAAGGCTAGATTTGGGCGTATTCCCAAAGAGAATTATGATAGATTTTTAAAGCAAAAAGAAGAATCTGAAATTGAGCTTTTATTTTTCCCGCTGACGTTTGACGGGGAATACCAATGGGGATTTTATTTTGCTGACGCCGGAGATTTGAATGAAACAGACCGTGTTTTTTCAAGTTATTATTTTGAGAAAATCGAGATTGAGCCATACGATAAAACGCCTTATGAAAAGGTTGTTGAACTTGAAAATGAAATAAAAGTTATCTACAAAAAAATTGAAGATACAGAAAAACAAATTGCAGAGCTTTGGTCCTGCGAGAAGAGTGAATGTATTAAAATTTATTCCAAATTAGAGGAACTCAACACCTACAGCGAAATTAAAAATTATGTTGCAAGGTACAACGAAAGTTTTATTCTTGTGGGGTGGGTGCCCAGTGAGAATGAAAAGGAGTTCTGTGCTAAAATCAATAAAATTAAAAGCACGGAATGTTCCACAGAAAAAGCCGAAAACTTATTGAAAAACTCTCCGCCGATAAAACTCAAAAATAAGAGAATATTCAGACCGTTTGAGTTTTTGATAAATATGTACGGCATGCCGTCTTATGATGAAATTGACCCTACAATTTTTGTTGGAATTACGTACACGGTGCTGTTTGGGATTATGTTTGCAGATTTAGGGCAGGGAATAGTGCTTTCAATTATCGGGTATTTCATGTGGAAGTGGAAAAAGATGCCTATGGGTAAAATTTTGATAGGCTGCGGAATATTTTCCGCGATTTTCGGAACGCTTTTAGGCTCGGTATTCGGATTTGAACACCTTTTAGACCCATTTTACAAAAATGTTTTTGGTCTTCATGAAAAACCGATTGAAGTCATGGCGTCAGCCACTACGAGTCTGGTGATTTACATTGCAATAGGTCTGGGTGCAGTTTTGTTTATAATTGCAATGATGCTTGGAGTTTATTCTTCAATAAAACGAAAGCATTACGGCGAAGCAATTTTCAGTTCTCACGGTCTTTGCGGGCTGGTGTTTTATGCTGCAGTGATTTTCATGGTTGTGGATATGCTTTTGCTTCACACAGGAGTTATAAACGGGATTTACATCGCGCTGTTATTGATATTACCCGCAGTTTTGCTGATGTTTCAGGAAATTTTAATAAAATTAGTGAATAAAGAGCCGGACTGGAAGCCCGAAAGCTGGGGAGAGTATTTCATGCAAGGCTTTTTTGAACTATTTGAAGTTCTGCTCAGTTTTATCACAAATACGCTGTCTTTTTCCCGCGTGGGCGCGTTTGTGTTGGTTCATGCCGGGATGATGATGGCAGTATTTAAGATAGCAGAAATGTTTGGTCCGTTTGGATTTACGGTATCCGTGATAATTGGGAATGCGTTCGTAATTGCGCTGGAGGCACTTTTAACAGGAATACAAGTTATGAGATTAGAGTTTTATGAAATGTTCAGCAAGTTCTTTGGTGGTCAGGGAAGAGCGTTCAGTCCGGTGGTTGTTCAGGAAAACACAAATTAATTTTATTTGAAAATATTTTGGAGGTAAAAATTTTGATGTTAGGTTTGTATTTGATTGTATCAATTATGTTTGTGGCTTTAAGTACATTTGTTGCCGTTAAAGCAGTGAAAAAAGGAGTCAGCAAAAAGAAAGCAGTTTTACTGCAAATGTGTTCCACAGCATGCGTTATGGTGATTTGCTTTTGTGGCGTTGTTATGTCCAATTCAGTAAAAGCTGCAGAAACGACTACAGCTGCTTCAGCTGTGAGCGCAGAGGTTGCCGGTGCGGCATTAAGTGCGAGCGGATGGATTTCTGTGGCTGCTGCAGTGGCGATGGGCCTTGCGTGTATTGGCGGCGGTATTGCAATAGCTTCTGCAGCACCTGCGGCTATTGCAGCGACATCTGAAGACCCGAAAGCATTTACTAAAGCACTCATTTTCGTTGCACTTGGAGAAGGTGCAGTTATTTTAGGATTCGTTATGGCCATGATGATACTCGCCAAGGTGGACCAGTTACTGGCAATAATAGGAGCGGCGTAGCCATGCGGTTTCATCTGATTAGTGATAATACAGACACGTTTGTTGGAATGCGTCTTGCCGGAATTACCGGTGTTATTGCTCATGAAAAAGAAGAAGTTGAAAAGTCGCTTTATGACGCGATTGAAATGGAAGATGTTGCCGTAATTTTGATAACTGAAAAACTTATAAAAATTTGCGATGACGTTATTTATGAGCTTAAAACCACGTGCAAGAAACCGTTGATAGTTGAGATTCCGGACAGGCACGGTGACGGCCGCGCTAAGGATTCTATAACTAAATATGTCCGCGATGCTATTGGAGTTAAAATTTAATTGGGTAAGACAGCTAAGGTGGTGGTAAAGTGCCGAAAAATTATAAATCCAGCAATTTTTTAAGTAAGATTGATAACCATGCGCGTAGGCAGCGGTTGACTATAACCGATGAAATCAAGAAAATCGAACAGTACGAACTTAAAAAGGCTGAGGCTGAAATTGTGGAAGATGTTAACAGTTTGATCCAAAAAGAGCTTGCCGCCATGCGCAATAAAATTGCCGTTAAAATTTCCCGCAAAGAACTTTCAGAACGGCGCAAAATCTCTTTGAAACGTCAATCTATGATGAAAGAAATATTTAAAAATTGCAAAGAAAAACTTATAGAATTTACACTTTCAAAGGAGTACCTTAAATCTTTAGAAGAATATGCAAGTAAGATATCTAACGTATTGAAATCGTCTGATGCCGAGCTTTATATCAAAGAATCCGATATGAAATATGCGGATAAAATTATGGATGGTTTTGGCAGAGAGTGTAAAATCAAGGTTTTGGAAGATATTTTAATCGGTGGGATCAGGGGATTTAGCGCAGGGCAAGGTTTGGTTGCTGATGAAACTTTGGATGCCAAACTTGAGGAACAAAGAGATTGGGCAGTCGAAAATTTTGGAGTACAGTTAATATAATTAGGAGGAGGAGTGCCTGGCGCTTCTTAACTTGCTATGAAAGAAAATGTTATTTACGGAATTAACGGACCAGTAGTGACTCTGAAAAACACGAAATCGTTTTCAATGTTGGAAATGGTTTATGTTGGCTGTGAGCGGTTAATTGGTGAAGTTATTGGAATTAGTGATAAATTTACAACGGTGCAGGTTTATGAAGAAACCACAAGTTTGAAACCCGGAGAGCCAGTTCAGGGAACTGGTGGCCCGATAACTATTTGTTTAGGTCCGGGAATACTTGACAATATATTTGACGGAATCGAACGGCCTCTAAGAGCCATTGAGGCTATGACTGGGGCGTTTATTTCTCGCGGTTGTAGTGTTTCGTCTCTGGACGTAGAAAAATTATGGGATGTTAAAGTTTGCGTCAAAGAGGGAGATATTTTAAACGGTGGCATGGTTTATGCTTCGTGCCCTGAAACTTCAATAATAACCCACAAGTGTATGTTGCCACCGAACGTAAGCGGTGAAGTTATTAAGGTAGCGAAAGATGGCAAATACAAAATTAATGATACTATTGTTGAATTAAAAGATAAAACCGGTAAGTTGCACGAATTGAACTTGTGCCAATATTGGCCAATCCGTGTACCGAGAACTATTAAAAAGAGACTGCATTCTAATATTCCGCTTATAACTGGACAACGAACGATTGACACACTTTTCCCTATAGCAAAGGGAGGTGCGGCTGCTGTTCCTGGTGGATTTGGTACAGGCAAAACTATGACACAGCATCAACTGGCTAAGTGGTGCGATGCTGACATAATTGTTTACGTTGGATGCGGTGAGCGCGGAAATGAAATGAGCCAGGTCGTGGATGAATTTTCAAAGTTAATTGACCCGAAATCTGGTAAGCCTATAACCGAGCGAACTGTTTTGATAGCTAATACTTCAAATATGCCGGTGGCGGCGCGCGAAGCGTCGATTTACACTGGCATCACGCTTGCGGAATATTACAGGGATATGGGTTACGACGTGGCCATCATGGCGGATTCAACCTCCAGATGGGCGGAAGCTCTTCGTGAAATTTCCGGTAGGCTCGAAGAAATGCCTGCAGAAGAAGGGTTTCCAGCATATTTACCGTCTCGAATTTCTGAATTTTACGAACGTGCAGGCAGAGTTGAAACTCTTAGCGGTCAGGAAGGGTCTGTTACTATAATTGGGGCGGTTTCGCCGCAAGGAGCGGATTTTTCCGAGCCCGTTACGCAAAATACCAAACGTTTCGTGAGGTGCTTTTGGGCGTTGGATAAGGCATTGGCATATTCAAGGCATTATCCTGCAATCAACTGGATGTCCAGTTATAGTGAATATTTCGTGGATTTGGATTCTTGGTATTCCGAAAACGTTGGAGACGATTTCATAAGGTACAGGAAGAAAATTGCATCTATTTTGAACGAAGAAGATAAGCTCATGGAGATTGTAAAGCTCGTTGGTACAGACGTTTTGCCCGATGACCAGAAGTTAGTTATTGAAATTGCACGAGTGATAAGGGTTGGATTTTTGCAGCAAAATGCGTTCCACAAAGACGACACTTTTGTGCCACTTGAAAAACAGAAAAAAATGATGAAAATAATTTTATACTTAAACAAACGCGTAAGGCAGCTTATTTCAGCGTCTATCCCGATTTCACAGATTATTGAAACTGGACTTTTTGAGAAATTGATTAAAATTAAATATGATATTCCCAATGATAAACTCGAAATGTTTGACGATTACAAAAAAGAAATTGACAAAACTTTGGGTAGAATTATAAGCGAAAGAGCTTGATAGGAGGCGAAAGTTTTGATATTAAATTATGTTGGTGTGAAGGAAATCAGCGGTTCACTCATAGTTCTTGAGGGCGTTAAGAATGCTTCTTTTGAAGAAGTTGTGGGTATACATCTGGATGGCGGAAATATGCGCCAAGGCAGGATTGTTCAAATTGAGGGTGACAGGGTTGTAATTCAGGTTTTTGAAGGTACACATGATATATCGCTTTCTAATACGAGGGTTCACCTTAAAGGCCATCCCATGGAAATTTTCCTTTCACCAGAAATTTTAGGCCGCGTTTTTGACGGCTCCGGAAAGCCGATTGATAAGCTTGGCAAAGTTTTCCCGCACAAAAAAATTAATATTAACGGCACGCCGATTAATCCGATTTCAAGAGTGTATCTGAAGGATTATATAAATACAGGTATTTCTGCAATTGATACGCTTATTACATTAGTTCGCGGTCAAAAATTGCCGATATTTTCGGGTTCAGGAATGAAGCACAATGAGCTGGCTGTACAGATTGCACGGCAGGCGAAGATTTCTGAAAACAAAGAAGATAATAACCTGGCAATTGTTTTTGCTGCAATGGGTGTCAAAAACGATGTTGCTGAATATTTTCGCCGCAAGTTTGATGAGTCCGGCGTTATGGGAAAAGTTGTTATGTTTTTGAATCTCTCGAATGACCCCGTCATCGAAAGGATTTTAACTCCGAGATGCGCGCTTACAACTGCGGAATATCTGGCTTTTGAGCTTGATATGCACGTGCTGGTAATCATGACGGATATGACTTCTTACGCGGAAGCACTACGGGAGTTTAGTTCTTCTAAAGGCGAAATACCGGGTAGGAAGGGCCATCCGGGGTATCTTTACTCCGATTTGGCCTCACTTTATGAACGTGCCGGAATGGTTAGAGGCAAGAAAGGTTCCGTGACGCAAATTCCGATTTTAACCATGCCGAACGATGATATAACGCATCCTGTGCCCGATTTGACAGGGTACATTACAGAAGGACAAATTGTTTTGGATAGATTTTTAGAGCGTAAGGGTTACTATCCGCCGATTTCAGTGCTGCCGTCGCTTTCGCGTTTGATGAAGGACGGTATTGGTGAAGACTACACTCGCGAAGACCATGCAGATTTATCAAATCAGCTTTTTGCCTCTTATGCCAAAGTTCAGGATGCACGAGCATTGGCGTCCGTCATAGGTGAGGAAGACTTATCACCCACGGATAAGCTTTACATGACGTTTGGCAAAGCGTTTGAAAAGCAGTTTATAAATCAAGGTTTTAATGATAATCGTTCCATTGAAAAGAGCTTGGACTTAGGCTGGAGATTGCTCTCGTTGTTGCCGAAGCAGGAGCTGGAAAGAGTTAATAATGAGATTTTGGATAAATATTATATAGATGACAAGGAACTTTTGGCGCGTCAGAATAAGATTGAATTTATAGACGAAGATGTTGCCGAGAGCGACGATGACATTGACGATTTAGATGATGAGAGTTAATTTTGGAGGGTAAGATGTCCAATCAGGCTGCGCCGACTAAAGGTAATTTAATAGCTGCTAAGAAATCGCTTGCACTTTCCAAATTGGGCTATGAGCTGCTGGACCGCAAACGCAATATTTTAGTGCGGGAAATGATGGCACTTATCGAACGTGCGGAGCAAATTCAAAGTAAAATTGACACGACTTATAATCGAGCTTATTTAATGTTGCAAAAAGCGAATATTGCGATTGGAATCTGTGAAGAGTTGGCGTTAGTTGTTCCTGAGGAGCATGGCTTAAGGTTGTCGTTCCGAAGTGTTATGGGAGTTGAAATTCCCATGCTGGATCTGGATGAAACGGATCATCACAATGTGCCGTTTGGACTTTATAGTTCCAACGCGGATTTGGATAAAGCATATTCATGCTTTATAGAAGTTAAAAAGTTAACAGTTGAACTTGCGGAAGTGGAAAATAGTGTATATTTGTTGGCAAATGCTATTAAAAAGACGCAAAAACGTGCCAATGCTTTAAAAAATGTAATGATACCGAAATTTGAGGTGATTACAAAAACTATAACTGATTCTTTGGAAGAAAAAGAGCGCGAAGAATTTTCAAGGCTCAAAGTGATAAAAGCAAAAAAGGAAAGAATATAAATTAAAATTTTGTTTTTGTTATATTGAATATAGTTTTGTTTTTATAATATAATTAAAAACCTATAAACTCACAAAGGATTGAATCACCTGGGGAACGAAAATAAAAGCGAAAGAATTTTAATAGGGATAGCCCTCCTTATGTTTGCAGTGATCATAGGGTATAATGCGTTTTTTGTTCCTGAAGTGCCGCAAATAATTCAAACCATCGGAAATGTTAGTGAAATTATTGAAAAAGAGCCTGACATTACGGAGGAACGAACGGACGGTCTTGTGAATATAAACACTGCTCCTGCAGAAGAAATGGTTGAAAATTTAAACGGTGTTGGTAAAGTTATTGCCGAGAGGATAATTGACTACCGCGAAAAAAGCGGTGATTTTGCAAGTATTGAGGAACTTATGAACGTTAGAGGCATTGGGGAAAAAGTTTTTGAAAAAATCAAAGATGATATAACAGTTTAGGGGTGTGTTGTGTTGAAAAAATTATTATCAATTCTATTTGTTGCATTTTTGTGCTTAACAATGACCGGTTGCGGCGGTG
Organism: uncultured Eubacteriales bacterium; assembly: GCA_964370325.1. Taxonomy (GTDB): domain Bacteria; phylum Bacillota; class Clostridia; order Oscillospirales; family Acutalibacteraceae; genus UMGS1491. The sequence goes on along the minus strand of CAYJIV010000005.1, from coordinate 3,794 downwards.
AAAAGAGCGATAAACTCAAGTTTGTCACGTCGTGCTATCCTGTTTATATAATGACGCTGAACGTCACAGACGGAATTGAAAATGTTGAGGTTGTGCCTATGTCCGAAGGGCATTCGGGGTGTATGCACAATTTTCAGATTCAATCTAGAGACCTTCAGAATATTGAAAAATCCTCTGCATTTATTACTAACGGTGCAGGATTTGAGCCATTTATAGATAAAGTTATCAATGAAATGCCAAAAATTAATGTTATAGATTCAAGCGCGGGAATAGAACTACTTTGCAATGAACATCATCATGAGCACGAACATGGCGAATCGTGCAGTGATGAGCATAATTCACACATCTGGATGTCTGTGAGCAATTACATAAGGCAGGTTAAGAATATTTCTGAGGGGTTAATAAAAATTGATTCCAAAAATGCGGAAAAATATAAGTCAAACGCAGAAAATTATATCCGAAAATTGGAAGCACTTAAAAGCGAGATTCATGAGGAACTGAAAGATGTTGAAAAACGCAATATTGTTGTGTTCCATGATGCTTTCCCTTATTTTGCGAAAGAATTCAATTTGAATATTATTACAATAGGCAGCGGAGATTGGGAGCAAGAATTGAGTGCGAAAGAAATGGCTGACATCGTTGAAACTATCAAACATTTGGGAGTATCACAGATATTCATTGAAGGCGAAATCAGTGAAACTGTGAAAGCTATAGCTGCGGAAACAGGCACACAAATAATTACTCTTAATGCCGCAACGTCAGGCGATTCCACAAAAGATTCGTATATAAATATTATGCGTGAAAACGTGCAGGCACTTAAGGGGTGAAAATATTGATGGATAACTGCCATTGCAGCGTTGAAATAAAAAATCTGGAAGTACGGCACGGTAAGCAGATTGCGCTGCATAACGTTTCACTTACTGCAAATCATGGTGAAACGCTTGCTTTAATTGGCCAAAACGGTGCGGGTAAAACCACTCTTTTGAAGGCTATTATTAACAGCGTTCCGTTTAGAGGTGCTGTCAATTTTTTTGATTCAAACGGCAAAACGATTTCTAATCCGAAAATCGGTTATGTCCCGCAAAGACTGCATTTTGACAAAAGCACTCCGCTTACCGTTATGGATTTATTTTGCACAGGTGCCGCATTTTTACCTATATGGCTTGGCCACAGCAGAAGACGTAAACAAAAAGCGCTGGAAATTTTAAAAAAAGTCGGAGCGGAGAAGCATATAAATAAGCAAATCGGAAGACTCTCCGGTGGTGAACTTCAGCGTGTGTTACTGGCGTTTGCATTAGAGCCTATGCCGGATATCTTACTTTTGGATGAGCCTGTTGCAGCAGTAGACAGAAAAGGCATAAGCGCACTTTACAGTCTGATAAATTCCATGCGGAAGGACTACCACATGCCGATTATAATAGTTTCTCATGACCTGGCGCATATAAGTAAATATGCAACTTCCTATGCTTTGATAGACCACACTGTTATCGAGTATGGTAAGGTTGAAGATATGATTAAAAGTCAGAAAGTGCGCGAAATTTTTGGCTTGGATTTCGACGGGAGTGACGATTTATGGACATGATTTACGGTTTTTTGGAAACAGTCCTCCCGTTTTCCTGGATGGAATTTGATTTCATGAAAAACGCATTTCTGGCCATTTTGCTGATTTCACCGCTGTTTGGTTTAATCGGTACGATGACAGTTAATAATAAGATGTCCTTTTTCTCGGACGCATTAGGTCATTGTGCGCTCACGGGAATTGCAATCGGAGTTATGTTCGGAATTGGGAATTATGTTATTTCAATGTTAGGTTTTGCTATATTGTTTGCACTTTGCATCTCTACTGTAATTCAATCAGAGATTTCGTCTGCGGACACAATAATCGGAGTGTTTTCATCCGCCGGAATCGCGCTCGGAATTGTGATTTTGTCTATAAACGGCGGGTTTGTGAAATATTCAAGCTATCTGATTGGTGATATTTTATCAATCACAAAAAGTGAAATTTGTTTACTAGCCACCGTGCTTTTGATAATACTAATAACGTGGATTGTGATGTTCAACAAGCTGGCGGTTGCTAGTTTGGATGCAGATTTGGCCCGAAGCAAACAAATAAATGTAATGTTTTACAAAAATATTTTTGTGCTCATAATTGCGTTGATTGTCACAATTTCGCTAAAATGGGTCGGAATGTTAATTATAAACTCACTGTTGGTTTTGCCGGCCGCTTCTGCTAAAAATATTGCCAAAAATATGCGGTCATATCATTTTATAGCAATTGTTTTTTCGGTGTTTTCTGGTATTGCGGGATTGATCCTTTCTTATTATATGGGTACTTCTGCTGGAGCGACAATTGTGCTTATATCAGCCGTTTTATTTTTTATTACATTTTTTATAAATAAATTGTATAATCTAAATAGGTAAACTTCATTGTACAGATAGACTGGTGTGAACATATTGAGTTTGGTTTTGAATTGCTTTAAAGACAGCAGTAAGATGCTTTGGAGTGCTATATTACTGATTTCGATATATAGCTTGCTTTTGGTGGGCAGTGTTTCGCGCGAAGGATTTAATTATTTTACGGTGCAGTTTATATCCATACTAATTGGTTTGATTGGCGCTATTTTTCTGCAGTTTCTGGATTATAAATCGCTTGCAAAACAGTGGAAGTGGATTGGCGCAGTTTGTGTTTTATTAATGTTATACACTCTATTTTTTGGCGTTGTGGTTGAAGGTTCTTCAGGTGTAAACGCAAGGGCTTGGATAAAATTTCCCGGGAATATCACATTTCAGCCGTCTGAACTGGTTAAAATCGGTTTTATAATAACTTTTGCAAAACATCTTTTTGAACTGAAACGATATAAAGAGCTTAATAAACTGCAAAGTATCTGCTGGCTAGCTGTGCACGCTTTGATACCGGTGGCTTTAACTCACTTTCAAGGTGATGACGGTGCGGCGGTAATATTTTTGTGCATCGCAATTACGATGGCGTTCATGGCAGGCATTAAATTTAGATATTTCCTGTCTTTGGGTGCGCTGTGTGCACTTGTTGCACCACTTGCGTGGAAATTCATTTTGGCAGATTACCAACGCAACAGAATATTAAGTCAACTTAATCCTGAAGCGGATCCGCTTAGTTCTGGATATCAGCAAATTCAAGGAAAGCTTTCAATTGGGTCAGGTGGAATTTTCGGATACGGCCTTTTCAAAGGGCCGCGAGTTGCAAATAATGTTGTGCCGATTCAGGAAAGCGATTTTATATTTTCTGTTTCAGGAGAAGAATTAGGTTTTATCGGATGTATATTGATACTGATATTGCTTTTAGTTTTAATAATAAGAATCGGTTTTATTGCAAAGACATCTAGCAATACAATTGGTGCATTAATGTGCTTTGGATTTATTGGGCTCATCGCTTCACAGGCAATATTTAACTTGGGAATGTGCCTGAGTTTATTTCCGGTAATGGGCGTAACACTACCGTTTTTTAGTGTTGGGGGATCATCTGCTGCATGTTTATATTTAGCCATTGGAATAATACAAAATATATACATAAGCCGTGACCAGACTAAAAAATTACCTGAACATATGAGTTAAAGGAGTCGCGAATATGAAAAAATCTGCACTGATACTTTTCGGCTCTCCGCATGAAGATGGATTTACAGCCACTATACTAAAACATTTTTTGAATTATCCTGCATTTGAAAACTACACTATAGAAATTATAAATGCCTATCAAAAAAACGCCAACCCATGCATAGATTGCGGTTTTTGCAAATCAAAAGAAAGGTGTATATATA
>CAYJIV010000004.1:16344-25697 GCA_964370325.1 uncultured Eubacteriales bacterium | reverse complement strand
ATTGACTGTCCTGAATTTCTAAGATACAGATAAAAAGCCGTACCCTGCATAAGTCCAAGGAAAATTGTTAAATATCTCGTTATTGCAGTAAGTTTCTTTCTACCCTCTTCGCCTTCTTTTTGCAAATTTTCCAAATATGGTAACGCAACCGTCATAAGCTGAATTATAATCTGTGCAGTAATGTACGGCGAAACTGACATCGCAAAAATCGTAGCTTGCGCAAATGCTCCTCCGGAAAGAGTATCCAAATACGCCAAAATTGAGTTGCCTTCTGCCAAACCGCTCATCATACCCGCAAGAGCTTCAATATTTAGGAACGGCACAGGTATAACTGAACCGATTCTAAAAATAACAATTATTAGTATTGTAAATAGTAGTTTTTTTCTTAAATCCTCTACCTTCCAAGCATTCAATATGGTTTTAATCATTTAGACCACCTCCGCCTTCCCTCCTGCAGATTGAATCTTTTCAATCGCAGATTTTGAAAACATCTGTGCTTTAACTGTTAGATTTTTTGTAAGATTTCCATTGCCCAAAATTTTCACTTTATCAAAGCGTTTTTTGATTAAACCAGCATTAATAATTTGATTCGCATCTACAATCGAACCTGCACCAAATGTTTCAAGATCTCCCACATTAATGGCAGCAACTGTTTTTGCGAAAATATTTGTAAAACCTCTTTTTGGAATCCTTCTTTGAAGTGGCATTTGTCCACCTTCAAAACCTGGACGTATTCCACCACCGGATCTAGCTTTTTGGCCTTTGTGTCCTTTACCAGATGTCTTACCTTGACCGGAGCCATGGCCTCTGCCAAGACGCTTCGTTTCTTTTTTCGAACCTTCCACAGGTCGTAAATCATGTAACTCCAACTTCATTTACACCTCCCTTTTCTTCGGACATTATATTCCCCTATAAATCTATTTGCAAACTTCCACAAGATATTCAATTGCTCTAATTTTACCTTGAGTTTGCAAATTATCGGGCTGCACAGTAGTATCATCAATTTTATTCAATTTCAGTGATTTAGCAGTCAAAATGTGTTTTTGATTGCGACCATTCAAACTTTTTTTAAGTTTTATTGTAACATTTGCTTGATCTGCTTCTCCTTTAACTCTCGGCATATTGGGTACCTCCTTATGTTAGTATCTCCCTAGCTGTTTTACCACGGATTACTGCCACTTCTTCAGCCGTACGCAAACACTTTATTCCTTCAATAGTGGCCCGAACGACATTGCACGGATTATTTGATCTGAGTGCTTTCGTACGGATATCCTTGATTCCAGCCGCTTCAACAACAGCACGGACAGGCCCGCCAGCGATAACTCCGGTACCCGGTGCAGCAGGTTTCATGAGCACTCTTGCAGCTCCGAATGCACCAATAATTTCATGAGGAATCGTGTCGCCTTTGAGCGGAACTCTGATTAAATTTTTCTTAGCTTCTTCAATTCCCTTACGGATAGCATCCGGCACTTCGCCCGATTTACCAATTCCAAATCCAACAGTACCGTTGCTATCTCCAACAACCATTAGTGCTGAGAATTTAAAAATTCTTCCGCCTTTTACAGTTTTTGAAACTCTGTTTATTGTAACTAAACGTTCTTTTAAATCTAACTTTGAACCATCAATTCTAGCCAAAAACATTTCCCTCCTTACCCTTTAAAATTTCAATCCGCCTTCTCTGGCGCCCTCTGCAAGCTCTTTAACTCTTCCGTGATAAATATACCCGCCACGGTCGAAAATCACATTTTCGATTTTTTTGTCCGCAGCAAGCTTTGCAATCATTTTGCCGACTTCTTTTGCAGCTTCTTTATTTGCGCCATTACCTTTGAAGTTTTTGTTCAAAGATGAAGTCGAAGCAAGAGTTATTTTATTTACATCATCAATAATTTGAGCATAAATGTTAGTGTTGGAGCGAAAAACATTAAGGCGCGGACGCTCCGAAGTACCCGAAATTTTGCCACGCACTCTTCTATGACGCTTCAAACGGGCCTGATTTTTATCTGCCTTGTTTACCATTGTTGTTCAACTCCTTATTTATTTTTTACCGGTTTTGCCTTCCTTACGGCGAATTATTTCAGTTGTGTATTTAATCCCTTTACCTTTGTACGGTTCAGGCGGACGTTTTTCGCGGATTTCCGCGGCAAATTGTCCAACTTTTTGCTTATCAGCACCGGAAACTGTTATTTTGTTTCCTTGCACTGCAAGTTTAATACCATCAATTTCAGGCATTTTCACTTGATGCGAATATCCAAGATTCATCACCAAAATATTTCCCTGCATCTGAACACGGTAACCTACACCGTTAACTTCCAACTCTTTTGTGAAGCCGTTAGTAACACCTTCAACCATATTGGAAATGAGCGTTCTTGTCAGCCCGTGCAGTGAACGGTTTTCTTTTTGATCATCAGGTCTGATAACACTTATAACAATCTCCTCAACAGTGACTTTCATGTTTGGGTGAATATCTTGCATAAGCGTACCCTTTGACCCCTTAACTGTAATTACACCGCCATCGAGCTTAACTTCAACACCGGTGGGAATATTTATGGGTTTTCTTCCAATTCGAGACATCTCTTCTCCCCCTTTCTTACATTTTGTAACATAAGCGCAATTAATTACATTAATAACAATTATTACAGTCCATACAAAATATCCTGCCATACCTATCAATTCTAAAACGTGTACAACCACAATATGGACATCTCATATTTCCCCAACCTCCTGATATTAATTACAAAAAATCTTATGTTTTGATTTACCAAATAAATGCTAAAACTTCTCCGCCAACGTTTTCGCGTCTTGCTCTGCGGTCTGTCATAACACCTTTGGATGTAGAAATTATCGCAACTCCAAGACCTTTCATAACTTTTGGCATATCTTCAACATCGCTGTAGATTCTCAGCCCCGGTCTTGATACTCTTTTGAGTCCTGTTATTACAGGTTGTTTATTTTCCTGATATTTCAGAAAAACTTTAATTATACTTTGTTTTCCATCATTTAAAACAACAAACTTTTTTATATAACCTTCATCAAACAGAATTTGCGCGATGGCTTTTTTCATGTTTGATGCGGGTATTTCAACTGTTTCATGCTTTGCAGAACTTGCATTTCTGATTCTTGTGAGCAAATCTGCAATAGTATCAGTAATTTGCATAATATTTACCTCCTTTAGCTTCGAGTTACCAGCTCGCTTTTCTTACTCCGGGGATTTGCCCTTTGTGCGCAAGCTCTCTGAAACAAATACGGCATATGCCAAATTTGCGAAGATAAGCATGCGGCCTGCCGCAAATCTTGCACCTTGAGTACTCGCGAGTACTATATTTTTGCTTACGTTTTTGCTTAACTACCAATGAAGTCTTGGCCACAGTAATCCCTCCTTATTTCGCAAATGGTGCGCCCATTAATTTTAACAACTCTTTTGCTTCTTCGTCTGTTTTGGCAGTGGTTGAAATTGAAATATCCATTCCGCGAATTTTATCAATTTTATCATACTCAACTTCCGGGAAAATAAGCTGCTCTTTTATGCCCATATTGTAATTCCCTTTGCCGTCAAACGATTTAGGGTTGATTCCCTTAAAGTCCCTGACTCGCGCCAATGCAAGATTAAATAATCTGTCGATAAATTCATACATTTTATCTCCGCGAAGCGTCACTTTAACACCGATTTTCATGCCTTCACGAACCTTAAAGTTCGCAACTGATTTCTTCGCCAAACATATTACCGGCTTTTGACCTGTAATCATGGATAAATCTCCAACGATTGAATCTATAACTTTAGAGTTATCTCTCGCTTCACCGGCACCGACGTTGATTACGATTTTTTCAAGTTTCGGGGCTTGCATGATGTTTTTATATGAAAATTGGCTCATAAGTTTGGGCACAACTTCTTGTTTGTAAAAATCTCTTAGCCTTGCCATTTATATCCTCCTTACAGCAACTCACCGCATTTTTTGCAGCTGCGCTTTTTTTTGCCGTCGTCCATAATCTTATGGGCGATACGCGTGGGTTTGCCGCAATGAGAACACACTAGTTGCACCTTACAAGCATACATTGCTCCTTCGGTTTTGACTATGCCGCCCTCCTGACCTTGTTTGCGGGGTTTGACGTGTTTTGAAACCATATTCACGCCTTCAATAATTACTTTGCCCTCTTTCGGGCTAACGGCCGCAATTTTGCCTTGCTGACCGCGTGATTTACCTGTTAAAACAACAACTGTATCACCGGTTTTAACGTGTACTTTTGGGTTCTCTTTGCTCATGCGAACCGCTTTATTATTATTCTTTTTAAACACTTCTTAAACACACCTCCTGTTTAAAGCGCTTCCGGGGCTAAACTCATTATTTTTGTGTATCCGCCTTCGCGCAGTTCTCTGGCAACCGGCCCGAAAATACGAGTTCCTTTCGGATTTTTATCTTCCTTGATAATAACTGCTGCATTTTCGTCGAACTTTATATATGAACCGTCATCGCGGCGAATTCTGTTGGCCGTACGCACAATTACTGCTTTAACCACTTCGCCTTTTTTGACAACTCCGCCGGGTGATGCTTTTTTAACAGACGCAACAATGACATCTCCAACATGAGCATACTTTCTTCGTGTGCCGCCCAAAACTCGGAAACACTTAATTTCCTTTGCACCGGTGTTATCCGCTATTCTCAATCTGGATTCAGGTTGTATCACAGTAAAATTCTCCTCTCTGCCCGTTAGACTTAATCTAACTTACTATTTAGCTTTTTCAATGACTTTCACCAATCTGAAATATTTATCTTTAGAAAGCTTGCGGGTTTCCATTATTTCCACGCGGTCACCGATTCCACACTCATTGTTTTCATCATGGATTTTCAATCTTTTGGTTTGCGTCACGATTTTTTTATACATTGGATGCTTTACTTTATTCTCGATTGCAACCACAACAGTTTTGTCCATTTTATCGCTGACTACGTTCCCGACCTCAACTTTTCTCATATTTCTTTCGCTCATAATTACTCTCCTCCCTGCTGCGCATCAGCTTTAGCTTCAACATTCTCAAGTTCTCTCTGGCGAATAACTGTCTGAGCTCTTGCGATGTCTTTCTTCACAGCTTTGATACGCATGGGGTTTTCAAGCTGATTTATGGCAAGCTGGAATCTAAGATTGAAAAGCTCAGATTTAAGCTCTTTTAGCTTTTTTGTTACATCTTCAGTTGAAAGCGCCCTTATTTCTGTAGCTTTCATGATTCCTCACCACCTGATTTGTCTGGATTTTCTGATTTCTCTGCCGTATCTGCTGACTCTTCTGTTACTTCCGGTTCCGGAAGATTTAACACAGCTTTTTTGATTCTTTTTGCGGCTGTACCTTTTGCTTCGCCTTCGCGTTTTACGAATTTGCATCCGATTGGTAATTTCATTGCTGCAAGCCTCATAGCCTCTTTAGCAACTTCTTCTGAAATGTCTGCCATTTCAAACATGACTCTGCCGGGCTTTACGACTGCCACCCAGAATTCCGGACCGCCTTTACCTTTACCCATTCTGGTTTCAAGCGGCTTTTTGCTGACGGGTTTATCCGGAAATACTTTTATCCAGACTCTACCCGCTCTTTTGCAGAAACGCGTCATTGCGATACGAGCAGCTTCTATCTGATTTGAGGTTAGCCAAGTTGGCTCAGTTGCTTGAAGACCAAAATCACCGTAAGATACTTTATTCCCACGCGTAGCCTTGCCTGTCATTCTGCCTCTGTGTACTTTTCTATGTTTAGTGCGCTTGGGTAATAGCATCCTTGCCACCCCTCTCTGATGATACCTCTTTTTTGCGAACATCGTGCAAAACTTCGCCCTTATAGAGCCAAACTTTCACACCTATAATTCCATATGTTGTCATCGCTTCTGCAAAACCATATTCAATATCTGCTCTGAGCGTCTGCAACGGAATCGTTCCTTCATGATAATGCTCTGTTCTGGCGATTTCTGCTCCACCTAAACGTCCGGACACTTGAGTCTTAATACCTTTTGCACCGGCTCTCATTGAACGTCCCATGGCTTGCTTCATTGCGCGCCTGAATGAAATTCTTTTTTCGAGCTGCACAGCAATACTCTCTGCCACTAATTGAGCATTCATATCTTGCTGCTTAACTTCAACAATGTTGATAAATACTGGCTTTTTCACGATTTTCTCGCAAAGAATTTTAAGCTTTTCAATTTCCACTCCGCCCTTGCCAATAACCATACCCGGCTTGGCACAGTGAATATGAATCCTAACTTTTGTGGCATCTTTTTCGATTTCAATTTTCGGAACCCCGGCGATGTTAAGTTTCTTTTTAAGGATTTTTCTGAGATTATAATCTTCAACAATCATATCCCCAAAATCTTTTTTCTTAACAAACCAACGTGAATCCCAGTTTCTAATTACTCCTACACGTATTCCGTGTGGATTTACTTTTTGCCCCATAATTTACCCCCTTTTCACTTATTCTTTTTCCTTAAGTACTAATGTAACGTGGCTGCTTCTTTTGAGAATTCTGTACGCCCGCCCTTTGGACATTGGTCTTATTCTTTTGAGAATCGGTCCCGGGCTAACGAAACATTCTGATACATAAAGCCTTGAAACATCCATTTGCTGATTATTAACTGCGTTTGCCATTGCGGATTTAAGCAATTTTTCAAGATACTCAGTCGCTGATTTCGGCGTGTGTTTGAGAATACCCATTGCTAACTCCACGGGCTTGTTTCTGATTAAATCAAGAACAATTGAAACTTTACGCGGTGAAATCCGGGCGTATTTTAAATGAGCCCTCGCTTCCATATATTACACTCCCATCAATCGTTATTTTTTAGCTGTTGTTTTAGAACCGGCGTGACCTTTGAACGTCCTAGTTGGAGCAAACTCACCAAGTTTATGTCCAACCATATCTTCAGTCACATAAACCGGAATATGCTTGCGACCATCGTGAACTGCGAATGTGTGCCCCACAAATTCCGGGAAAATTGTTGACGCACGGCTCCATGTTTTCAAAACTTTTTTCTCACCGGCTTTGTTCATTTCATTAATCCTTTTAAGTAATACCGGCAAAACGTAAGGTCCCTTTTTCAGGCTTCTGCTCATTTTATCAATCTCCTTTCCCGTATTATTTGCTATTTCTGCGCTTCACGATATATTTATTAGATTGCTTTTTCTTAGATCTTGTCTTATAACCAAGCGCCGGTTTGCCCCAAGGTGTACATGGTCCGGGACGTCCAATCGGAGATTTGCCTTCGCCACCTCCATGAGGGTGGTCGCATGGATTCATTACAGAACCACGGACTGTCGGCCTCCAACCCATATTACGTTTACGTCCGGCTTTGCCAAGCTTGACATTCTCGTGGTCAATGTTTCCAACTTGGCCGATCGTCGCCATACAATTCACTGGAACATTTCTCAGCTCGCTTGAGGGTAATCTTAAAAGTGCCATTTTGCCTTCTTTAGCCATGAGCTGTGCCATATTTCCAGCAGACCGCACTAACTGCGCACCTTTCCCGGGATACATTTCAATGTTGTGAATGAAAGTTCCGACGGGGATATTCGCTAATGGAAGCGCGTTTCCCGGTTTAATATCTGCTTCTGTGCCTGCCATGATGTCCTGCCCGACTTTCAAGCCCTGCGGTGCAACGATATATCTTTTCTCACCGTCATCATACTTAACTAAAGCAATGTGTGAAGACCGGTTCGGGTCATATTCCAAAGTTGCTACCTTGCCCGGCACATCAAACTTTTGCCTTTTGAAATCAATCACTCTATATTTTTTGCGATTTCCGCCGCCTCTGTGGCGAACTGTGATTCTGCCGTAACTATTGCGGCCGGCATTTTTTTTCAGTGGCTCAAGTAAGCTTTTTTCCGGCTTAACTTTAGAAAGTTCGGAATAATCCGTAACCGACATATTTCTTCTGGACGGGGTGGTCGGTTTATAATTCTTTATGGCCAATTTTTTCACTCCTATTTAAATTTAGCTTTGCGGGGTCTGACTTCCCCCATACTTTGCTTCTTTACGAAATTTTTTTAAAATTCAAATAATTTAATACTTGCTGCGAAATGCTTAATGAATTAGAAATAATGAAAATGATACCTAGCCACACATTTAACTGTTTTTGACTATCATTCGCCGCCAAAATCAACAAATAGACACCTGTTGCAAAACCAAAAATATCAAGACACAGCAAAAACGAACTAAAAATACCTTTGCCCCATTGCTTGAACATTTCAACCACTTCGCTTTAAAATTTTTAAACCATACTTTCAAAAAATTCTATTGCTTTACTGTTTGATTTCAAGGTCACAACGGCTTTTTTCCAAGATGGTGTATACCCTGTAAATTTGCCTTGGCGGCGCATACGGCCTCTGACTCTTAAAGTGTTAACTTTGTCAACCTGCACTTTGAAAAGCTCTTCAACAGCCTTAGCAACCTGAATTTTATTAGCGTCTTTCGCAATTTTAAAGGTGTACTTTTTGTTCGGCATGCCTGCCATGGATTTTTCTGTTACTATCGGTTTAATTATGATATCGTTCGCTTCCATTATGCATACACCTCCTCGAGTTTGCCAACTGCATCCTTCAAAATTATCACTTTTTTGGAATTGATTAAATCATAAACGTTGACTTCATTCACTTGTGCAGTTTTTACTCCCGGAATATTTCTTGAAGATACTATGATTTTTTTGTCAACTTCCGGCAGAATTATCAACGTTTTTCCGATTGAATTTAGTGCTCCGAGCATATTTACTATCATTTTTGTTTTGAATTCTTCCATTGGAATTGAGTCTAAAACCAAAACTCCACTATCAGTAAATTTGCTTGAAAACGCTGATTTCATAGCTAAACGTCTTACTTTTTTATTAAGAGTATATCTGTATTCTCTCGGTTTCGGAGCGAATACGATTCCACCATGCTTCCACTGCGGTGACCTTATTGAGCCTTGCCTTGCATGGCCTGTTCCTTTTTGTCTCCACGGTTTCTTTCCGCCGCCGCGCACTTCCGCTCTTGTAAGTGCAGACTGCGTTCCTTGGCGTTGATTCGCCAGATAATTTATTACTACATCGTGCATAACGGATGCATTTGGCTCGATTCCAAAAATAGACTCCGGCAGAGTGATTTCTCCAACCTGCTTACCTGTTACATCCAACACTGCTACGTTAGGCATTACAATTCCTCCTTCCTTATGCTTTTACACTATCACGAATAAGCACTACACTGCCCTTTGGGCCCGGTATAGCACCTTTTACGGCTATTAAATTGTTATCTAAATCAATTTTCACAACTGTTAAATTTTGAACTGTAACTCTTTCAGCTCCAAGATGACCGGACATTTTCTTACCTTTAAAAACTCTTGATGGATCCGAACAGTTACCA
>CAYJIV010000004.1:3184-16334 GCA_964370325.1 uncultured Eubacteriales bacterium | reverse complement strand
CCCGCATACCCCTTACCTTTGCTCGTGCCGATCACATCAATTTTATCGCCTTCAGCAAACGCATCCGCTTTGATAACATCTCCAACGTTGTAAATGTCCACATCTTCAAAACGAAACTCTCTAAGAAATTTCTTCGGTGCAACGTCCGACTTGTCAAAATGACCTTTCATAGGTTTATTGACTTTCTTTGGCTTGATATCTCCAAATCCCATTTGAATTGACGCATAACCGTCAATTTCCACGGACTTTTTCTGCGAGACTACGCATGGACCTGCTTCAACTACTGTTACCGGAATAACTTTGCCCTTTTCATCAAAAATTTGCGTCATTCCGATTTTTTTGCCTATAATCGCTTTTTTCATGCTTTTCCTCCTGTTAGGTTATTGGTCAGCAGTTTTGCTGACATGACCTCCGACCGCGCGTCCATTGATTTAGAGTTTAATCTCTATCTCAACACCTGCGGGGAGTTCAAGACTTGTTAAAGAATCAACTGTCTTGTTGGTGGGTTTCAGGACATCAATAAGTCTTTTGTGAGTTCTCATTTCAAACTGCTCGCGGCTATCCTTATTTACGTGAGTAGAACGAAGAATCGTGATGATTTCTTTCTTAGTTGGGAGCGGCACTGGGCCTGAAACTTGCCCGCCTGTCCTTCTCACAGTTTGCAAAATTCTCTCTGCGGATTGATCCACAAGATTGTGGTCATATCCTTTGATTCTGATGCGGATTTTCTCCTTGCCCGCACCTGATACCTTTTCTCTGGCCGGTGCTGCTTTCGCTGCCGGAGTTTTTGCTTTGCTTTCCGTTTTGGCTTTTGCAGCCGCTTTAGGAGCAGCTTTAGCTTTTGCCGGAGCTTTTTCTTTGACCTCACCTTTAGCTTTGACTTCTTTGGCTTCGCTTTTTTCCTTGACTGCCATTCAAATCGCCTCCTTACTTAAAAATAGTGGTGGGCGCACTTTTAACTATCCACCCGACCGGGTGTTTCATCTTTTACAAGAAAAATTCGGATAAACTGCTTGCAGTAAATCCGGAAATAATTAAAAGCATCTAATAGTTAAAATTAACTATCTCTTTAATTTTTCGCCCGGTTTAAAATCGGACATACTCCACGGAAACACCGGCTTATGTAACAATATGTACTTCGCCGCAACCTCCCGCTTCAACGCATATCATTGCAGTCACGCCAAATTATTATATCATGTACGGTTTATAAAAAGCAATACTTATTTTATAAATACTAAAAAAATTACTCCGCTTCTGTTTTAAATCAAAAGCGGAGATTTTTAATTCAAACACCCTCATCCGGCAATATTTCAAAAACTCTGTTGCGCTCTTCAGCATATTTTTGAGCAATCGAGTTTGCATAACCAGATATTTTAACATTCTTACAATAATAAAATGCTCTGTGGCCAAAAGAAGCATCTTTGGATAGAATCACTGCATTTTCAAGGTCAAAGCAATGTGAAAATGCCATGTCCCCAATAGTGTTCACTTTTTCCCAGAGTATAATTTCCTTCAAAGCTACGCAATTTGAAAACGCTGCCGAACCCACTTGCTCAAGATTTGAGTTTGTGGTAACTTTCCTTAAGCTATCACACCCAAAAAATGCAGCTTCACCAATGTTTTTCAGGTTTTCCCCGAATATTACTTTTTCAATTTTGTTGCACTCACAAAATGCATACTCAGAGATAAGTTCAACGGAATCCGGAATTTGTACAGTCCCTCGAATGCCCACAGGAGCAAGCATCAAAACTGTTGAGTCTTTGTTATACAGTATCCCATCTATACTTGAAAAAAATTTGTTTTCTTCACTTAACTTTATGTATTCAAGCGCCTCGCATCTCCAAATTGCTGATTCACCTATAATTTCCAGACTTTTCCCAAAATAAATTGTTTCCAGACTCGTACAATTACCAAAAGATAATCTTCTTATTTCGGTAACACTGTCGGGTAAATTAATTTCTTTCAGCCCTGTACATCCATAAAACGCACCTTCGTCAATGTAAAGTAACCCTTTTGGGAAAATCACAGATTTTATCTCTGGCCTATCCATAAAGACCCCAAATGAAATTTCTTTTACATTGTCCGGAATTACAACATATTTTGATTTTCCGCTGTAATTCTGCAGTACTCCGTTTTCATCTATCACAAAATTAGAAGATTTTTCTTCCTCAATTGCAGAAAAGTCCGGCAAGATATCCAATTTAATGTGATCTGCACACAACGCAGTTATTGGGAACGTTACGGCAGCAACAGCCAGACAAACCAGGTACATTTGAAATTTCTTAAATTTAAATCTCACTTCAACCTCTCCCATACTAATTTCTATAAACTTTCGCCCATTATTTAGTATAATATCACATAAATCGAATAAGTCAACAAAATGTGTGTTAACACACGAAACGTGAACCGCGCTAACGGCCTTGTTGGTTTTTAAACCCGTCTTTAAGCATCACAGACCGATTAAATGCTAAGCCTTTTGCCTTATCGCACTTTGAATCCAAACAAAAATATCCTGTTCTGATAAATTGATACGATTCCCCCTTTTCAGCGTTTTCAAGTGACTTTTCAACCTTACAATTTTTTAAAACTTTAAGCGAATTCGAATTAATAACTTTTATAAAATCTCCATCTGCTTCCGGGTCAGAAACAGTAAACAAATTATCGTACAAATTAATCTGAGCATCAACGGCATCCCGCGCGTTGACCCAGTGAATTGTTCCTTTAATCTTGCGGCCATCCGGTGCATTTCCGCCTCTTGAGTTCGGGTCATATTCCGCATAAATCTCGGAAATATTCCCTTCGGAATCTTTTTTAAAGTCGATACATTTCACAATGTAGGCAGACTTCAGCCTGACTTCTCCGCTGGGAAAAAGCCGGAAATACCCTTTCACAGGTTCTTCCATAAAATCACCGGCATCTATATATAATTCCTTTGAAAAACTTACTTTTCTGGTTCCTGCACTTTCATCATTCGGATTGTTTTCCACGTCAAATTCTTCTTGTTTATCCTCAGGATAGTTTGTGATTATTAACTTTATTGGCTCAAGAACAGCCATAACGCGTCTGGCTTTCAGGTTTAAATCTTCTCTTAAACAATGCTCTAGAAAACTGTATTCAACAGTGCTGACAGCCTTTGAAACACCAATTTTGCTGCAAAAGTTTCGTATGGATTCAGGAGTATAACCTCTTCTGCGCAGCCCGCCTATTGTCGGCAAACGCGGGTCATGCCAGCCATCAACATAGCCTTCTTTAACTAATCTGAGCAGCTTGCGCTTACTCATCACGGTATTGTTAATTCCAAGTCTTGCAAATTCAATCTGCCGCGGCTTCGTTTTCAGATTATCCATATTATTTATAACCCATTCGTAGAAAGGACGGTGGTCCTCAAACTCCAGCGAACAAAGTGAATGAGTTATTCTCTCAACCGCATCTTCAATCGGGTGAGCATAATCGTACATCGGGTAAATGCACCATTTATCTCCGGTTCTGTGGTGACTCGTATGAAGTATCCTGTAAATAACAGGGTCACGCATATTGAAATTCCCTGAAGCAAGGTCAATTTTCGCACGAAGAGTCATTGCTCCATCCGGAAACTCACCGTTTTTCATACGGATAAATAAATCAAGACTTTCTTCAACAGGCCTGTCTCTGTGCAGGCTAACTGCCTGAGTAGTTAAATCTCCGCGATTAGCTTTAACTTCTTCCTGAGTCATTTCACAAACATAAGCCAAGCCTTTTTTGATGAGACCCACAGCATTTTCATACATCACATCAAAATAATCAGAGGCAAAATAAAATCTGTCGCCCCAATTAGCTCCCAGCCACTTCACATCTTCTGTTATAGATTCAACGTATTCAACGTCTTCTTTAATGGGATTTGTGTCATCCATTCTCAGATTGAACAATCCGCCGAATTTTTCTGCCATACCATAGCTTATACAAATAGCCTTGGCGTGGCCGATGTGAAGGTATCCATTCGGCTCAGGGGGAAATCTTGTATGTACTGTTTTGCCCGCATACGCACCACCCGGTGCAATATCTTTTTTAATAAATTCGTAAATAAAATTGCCGGTGGTTTCATCTGTTTTGTTCTCATTTTCAGCCATATTATCCACTCTCCTTTTAACTAATCATTTATAACCGCTTCGAGCTTTTCAATTCCTGCTTCAATTCTTTTTAAAGATTCTTCTTTCCCTAGGATATCCAAAATCTCTATCGCTCCGCCGGAAGTCATGGCTCTGCCGGAAATTGCAATCCTAATTGGCCACATTACAGTACCATTCTTGGCACCCATATTATTCGCCATGCTAATCAATTCATCATGCAGGTAATTATAATCCCAGTTATTGGCTTTTCCCAGATACTCCCGTGCTTTTTTTAGCACCTGCAATGCAATCTGAGCCGTAGTTTTGCTTTTTTTATTTTCAAATAAGTTGATATCATAATTCGGTAACATTCCCAAGAAATCCACCATCTCAGGTATTTCAGTCAATTTTGAAATTCTGGTTTGTAAAAGTGCCGCGATTTTTTTGAAATCCAGATTTGTAGCCTCAAGTGCTTTATCAATAAACGGCGAGGCTAAATGCGCAAATTCCTCTGCAGTCATGGCTTTTAAATACTCCGCGTTAAACCAGTCCAGCTTTTTATAATCAAAAACGGCGGGGGATTTACTGATTCTGTTTATTGAAAATTCAGCTACAAGCTCATCCAAAGTGAAAAGTTCCCTGTTACTTTCCGGACACCAACCAAGAAAAGCTATGTAATTTATAATGGCTTCGGGCAGATAACCGTCTTGGACTAAATCCTCGAAACTAATCGCTCCATGCCGTTTGGAAAGTTTAGATGTACTTCCATCCTCATTTTGACCCATAATTAACGGCAAATGAATATAATTCGGGATTTCCCAGCCAAACGCCTCATAAAGAAGATTATATTTCGGAGTGGATGAAATATATTCACAGCCCCGCACAACGTGTGTAATCTGCATTTCGTAATCATCCACAACATTCGCAAAGTTATATGTTGGATAGCCGTCACTTTTCAACAAAATCTGGTCTTCGAGCTCTTTGTTGTCAATTGTAACCTCACCGAAAACCATATCTTTAAAAGTTGTGGAACCGCTTTCAGGCATACGCTGTCGTATTACAAACGGCTTTTTTTCGCTTAAAAATTTTTCAATTTCGCTTTGAGGTAAATCTCTGCATTTGCGGTTGTATCCCGCGAAAGTGTCTTCACTTTTAGGTGATTCATCTTTTTCACAAAAACAATGGTAAGCCTTACCTGCTTTTACAAGTTGCTCGGCGTATTTTTTGTATAAATCTATTCGCTCACTTTGACGATACGGCGCAAACTGGCCGCCTATATCGGGGCCTTCATCGTGATTCAATCCCACGGATTTCAAAGTATTATATATAACCTCTTCCGCACCTTCAACAAACCGACTGCGGTCAGTATCTTCGATTCTCAGAATAAAATCGCCGTTCAATGATTTCGCAATCAAATATTCATAAAGTGCCGTGCGCAGGTTCCCAATATGCATAAATCCGGTCGGACTCGGCGCAAAACGCGTTCTTGCTTTCATTCAATTTACCCCGCTTTACTTGATTAATTTTTTAATTACATATTCCTCAAGGGACTTCCCGCTTTCTCTTATTAAAGGCGCCTTTTCCTTGCCAACATACCGAAAATGCCACGGTTCGTAAATCACTCCGGTGTAATCTTTCCACTTTTTCTGGTATCTTTCAATAAACCCATATTTATGCGCATTGTCCATCAGCCATTTATATGCTTTAGTCGTATAAAAATTATCTTCCACGCCGTTAAAATCAACAGCCAGACCTGTATTGTGTTCGCTCCTGCCCGGTTTAGCGACGACTCTTTGGGCCCTCTCTTCCGCTTCTGTCTGACTCAACAACTTTCTGCTTTTTTCAGTTTCTACCTGCCTGTTAAATAGCCGCGTCTGCAAATCAATATTTCTGTAGCCTGAAGACAGCCATAACACGATACTATCGCGCTTGGCGTCAACTATCATTTGCTCTAAATCATCTGCGGCTTCAATTGCAATCTCACGGCCTCTGCATGATTTGGTCTTCACATTGAACTCCGCAGGAAGTGGGTTGTCCCGGTTCACAACAACCAGTTCGCGAGCACAACTTTTATTCCACTGCGAGAAATCATAAGTGCTTTTCAACTCTTCCGTATTTGACTCCCTGCTACTTTGTGAGCTATCTTCCTCATTTAATTCTTTTGAATCATTTTCCTCTTCGTTTTCTATAGTTTTGTTTTTCTCAGATTCCCTTTCAAGCTCCTGCTTCCGAACCTCATCCAATCCTGCTGTATCATTTTCGTTGTTGTTATTATCCGAGTTAACTGCGGCAACTTCTTCGCCCAAACTCTTACTGCTTGTATTGTCAATCGCTACATAAAAAACTACTACGCCAGCAATCAAAATTAAAAATATCGCAGTAAATACACCCCACCATTTGATACCTTTTTTGGCGGTTTTCCGCGATTTTTTATAAAATTCTAATTTTTTTATGTCCTTGTCAGACAATCTTCTGTAATTTTTCATTCCATCTCCAAAGAAGATAAATTTATACCAATTATACAAAATCTTTCAACATATATCAACCTCAAAATTAGTTACAAGTCAGTTGACAATTGAATTTTAATAAATTTGTGAATAGTCCAAACTTTTATTCTAAAAAACAGTTACATTACCTGTAGCTCCAAAAATCAAATTCATATGTTATTCATAAACCACGTCAAACAAATCTTTGTCTGCGTCATCCATTTTACCCGTAAGAACATATGTGTTTGCATTTTTGAGTTCGTTTTCTAAAACAGTGCCATAGTTTTTAATATCCTCTTTGGTAATATTTTTGATTTTTTCTATATTTTTATTCAAATTACCACAATAATCATCATTTTCGCAAATACGCGTAAGTATTTGATTCATCGCTAATCTGAGTTTATTGTCCTCAAACAGTGAACCCAAGCATGTTTTGCTGAACGCATCAATTTCCTGCTGAGTTAAATTGCTTGTCTTTATAAAATCAGGTATAACATCATATGTTTTTAATGTTTTGCGCAAGTTTGGGTCTCTGAAGGAACTAAGTACAATTTTATTGCTCAAATCGCTGGCATAAATTCTCGCCCCATATGCACCGCCTTTTTCTCTAATTTGATTTAGAAGGAATAGAGAAGTAATAAATTTGCACGCGGTTTGAAAACCTGCATCTTTATTTAAAATTTTCGAATCAAAAATTTTGTACACCTCATTATTAGATTGACCTTTATCCACATAAGCCAAAGATTTCGGCCTACTTTGCTTAACAAAAAACTCTAAAGGTTTGTTCTTTTCAGTTTTTATTACTTTAAGGCTATTAACAAAATTTTCAATGTTATTTTTTACATTTTTTTGATTATTTTTAGATGAACAAGCTCCACACACATAAAGTGAACTGTAATTAATAAGTTTATTTCTCAGATCACTTAATTTGGTTGCAATCTCATCTAAAAACGTGTCGTCATCAATGTTGTTTTGCATTTCGGCAAGAAATTCTTCAAATTCTTCCATGCTGCAATTATTTGTAAGGTAATTCATTGTATCCGATTTTTCTTTTGCAATTGCTTCATTGAATTTTTTCAGAGCACTTGGAGTGGATTGAAGCTCTGCAATAGTTACATCAAGGTATTCTTTCAAACTTTGTTTATCTTTAAAATTGACATCAAACAATTGCTCTTTCAGATATTTTACAGAATCGTCTAAGTTATCTTTCTGAGTGGTAATTCTTAAAATAATAAAAGCATTTTTTTCATTGTTAATATTTTCTTTAACAACAAAATTGTTTTTTAAAATCATTTTACCAGCTTTTATTTTTTCAAACTCGGATCTTGTGTGTTGGTTGGTTTTGTTTGCATTCCATGCGTGTTCCAAAATTTCCAGATATTTAATATCCTCAGGCGTCATGTGATTCACTTTAAATACCAGTACGTAAGATGCGCAATCTTCAATTTCTTGAACGCTTTCAAAATAAGGTTTCCCGGAAAGCTTGCCTTGATTTAACTCACATGAAAATTTCGGGACATTAATTTCAGACAATTTTTTAAACTTGTTCTTTATTATTCTTAAATCTTCTGTAGGACTTTTAGTGGCCGCCCATTTTTTTTGTTCTTCATAATTTTTGGTAAGATTAGCTTTTTCGCTTTCCATGGACTGCAATTTGCTGTTTATTTTATGTTTAAGGCTGAGTTTTTCATCATTTATCGGCTTAAAAACAGTGATAATCTGATGTTCTCTATTAAAAATTCGTTTAATTGTTTCGTTAATATTATCGGCAGTTAGTAAACTTTCTTTCTTAATCTCAGTTGAAATAGTATTTTTGTCGCCCAGATTAAAATACATATCAGAAATAGGTTCGCCAAATTTAACGTACGATTGCATGAATTCGTTGGGTTCAATGCAGTCGTCGTAAATATTAGTACTTTTTGAAATTGTTTTTTCAAAGTCACATTCTTTTACAATATGATCCACTTCGTTTTGAGTAATTGGATTATCAAAAAGCAACTCATCAACAGCATTTTTTAGTGCTTTTTCAGTCATGAGATCCGGATTTGTTGATGCAAACTCTATAGTAACTAGTGGTTCGTAAGTCCAATCTAAAAGGTTTACAGCAACTTCAAGGTACCCTTTTTCCAAAAGCGTTTTAACTCTTTCAGCTGGCGAAATCGTCAGTGCTTCGACCACTCTTAAATTCATTAAGTTGTTTTTGAGAATTTTCGAATCTAAAATATGCGTTACATTTGCCGAAATTACTTTTTTTTCTGTATCTTTCTTATAGTGATTAAAAACCTCATACTTTTTTATGTTTGCAAAATCTTGATGTGTATATTTAACATGGCTCATGTCTTTTTTTTCAAAATTGCTGAAATACTCTTCATCAAGCCACTTGAAAAATCTTTCGTAATTTACATCTCCACTAATACAAATAAGTGAATTTGAAGGATGATAGTAATTTTTATATGTTTCACAAACTTCTTCATAAGTAAGGTCCATTATATCTTCTGGGATTCCGCCCGAATCATATTTGCCTTGTGTATCTGAAAATATTTGTTTAAGAAAATTTTGAAAAGGAATTCTGTTTTCCTGCTGCATTTCGTTAAATACCGTACCATTTGCAACAAATTTTTCATTTTCATCCAGTTCGTATCGAATGCCTTCTTTTTTAAATATTTTTTCGTTTTCTAAAAACTTTGGATTAAAAACACTATCAGTATATATTTTCGCTAAAGACTCAAGTTCATCTTCATCCATACTGGCAACCGGATAGACTGTATAGCTATGGTAAGTGGTCGCATTCAAAAATGTATAGTACGCGTTTTGAGTTAATTCAAAAAATAAATTTTTAACAGGATATTTTTTGCTGCTATCAAGAACACAATGCTCAATTATATGATTAATACCTTTATTATTTTGAACTGGAGTTCTCAAACCAATTTGGAATTTTTTATCTATGTTATTGTTTCTTTCAACAACTATTTTCGCCCCTGTTTTTTCATGGATATAATACAAAATAGGGTGATTTTCAAATTCACAAGTTTTTTGCAAAGTAAATCCATACAAGTTGACCTTTTGAGAATTTTCTTGCGCAACTTTAGTGGGTTTTAACGATGAGCTATGCTGCGCTGCTAAAACGGAGTTTTGTGAAATCGAAATACCTACAGGAAAAAGTATAAGAAACGTTAATGCCAACGATACTATTTTTAATTTAAATCTCTTGTTTGAAAATTTATACATATTAATAAATCTTACCTTTCGAGTTTTAAAATCAAGTAAATTATATGTTAATTTTATCATAACTTAAAGTAAAATACAACTGTTACAATTTAATCAAAAAATTCAAATTCAACGTCGCAAATTTTTATCGTGTCGCCTTCGCTAGCACCCGCTTCTTTTATTGCTTGCATTAAACCTGCTTTAACTATAAAGCTTTGGAAATATTGCATAGAATCATAATCTTCAAAATTAACAGAATTTATCAACTTTTCGAGCCACTGGGCCTGAATTTCATAAACACCGTTAATATTTTTGATCTCAAGTTTATCCTCAGCTGGAATTTCTACTGTATTTTCATCTGGACTAAAAATTGCTATAGACGGCAATTGCGAAAGTTTCTCTGCAATACAGTTCAATAACGATTTAACGCCTTGACTCGTGTATGCAGATAATTCAAAAAACTCATAACCTTGGCTTATAACATATTTTTTAAAAGTTTCAATTTGATCAGGAGCTGCGATGTCGCATTTATTTCCTGCAACCAACATTGGTCTTTCGGCAAATTTTGGATTAAATTTTTTGAGTTCGTCATTTATAATTTTGAAGTCTTCGATTGGATCTCTGCCTTCGCTGCCAGAAATATCAACCACATGTACAAGAAGGCGGCATCTTTCAATATGGCGCAAAAATTTATGACCAAGCCCTGCACCTTGCCAAGCGCCCTCAATTAAACCTGGAATATCCGCCATTACGAATGAAAATTCATCGCTGTATTTCACTACACCCAAAATAGGCGAAAGCGTTGTGAAATGGTAGTTTGCCACCTGTGGTTTGGCTTGACTCACAGTTGATATAATCGTAGATTTCCCAACATTCGGATATCCAATTAAACCAACATCTGCCAGCAATTTGAGTTCGAGTTTGAGTTGGAATTCCTCGCCTTTTCCACCGGGTTTTGAAAATCTAGGAGACTGCTTTACAGAAGTCGCAAAATTCATATTGCCTGCGCCACCTCTGCCGCCCCTCGCTAATATATTTGCTTCCGGCAAAGAAATATCAGCAATTAAAGCATCTGTCTCTGCGTTTTTAATTAACGTGCCGTATGGGACTTTAAGTATTAAATCTTTGCCACTTTTTCCGGATTTGTTTCCCGACATACCGTTTTGACCATTTTCAGCATGAAATTTTTTCTTGTATCTAAACTCTGAAAGCGTAGACATATTGCTGTCTGCCATAAAAATAATGTTCCCGCCTTTACCTCCATTTCCGCCATCCGGACCACCCCACGCTGTATTTTTATCTCTGTGAAACGAAACAGCCCCGTCACCACCATTGCCAGCTTTAATTTTAATGGTTGCAATATCTACAAACATAAATGACTACCTTTCTTAAAATAACAAAGAAGTGTCAAATTTACGCGAAACTTGACACCTCATATTTTTATAATCTTGATTTAGCTTACCGCGTATATACTTACGCATTTGCGGTCTCTACCTTTGCGCTCAAACTTCACTTTGCCATCCGCTAAAGCAAATAAAGTGTCATCTTTGCCTTTACCAACATTTTCACCTGGGTGGATTTTCGTTCCGCGTTGCCGAACTAAAATATTACCTGCCAACACAACCTGACCATCACCACGTTTGACACCTAAACGTCTACCTTCAGAATCACGACCGTTACTACTGGAACCTTGCCCTTTTTTATGGGCGAATAATTGTATATTAATTTTTAACATTGTTGCACCTCCGCATAGCTTACTTTTATGTTTTTTGGATACGTTTCTTCCAATGATTGCAAATGCAATTTGAGTCCTTTTAATATATCACTGCACGCTACGGCATCTTTTGAATCTATCACAACATACATCTGGCCTTCGTCATGAATGCTTACATCTACCGGAATTTTCACAACATCAGTTAAAGTATTAACCGCCATGTAAGCCGCCGAAGAAACTGCTGCACATACGATGTCTTTTCCGATTTCAGAATAATTTGAATGCCCTGACATATCAAAACCTACGATCTCACCTGAGTTTAAAACGAAAATATTTACGTTAATCATACACTGCCTAACAAATAATATTTTCGATTTGAACTTTTGTGTACCACTGCCTGTGTCCCATTTTACGCTTGCAATTTTTCTTTGGTTTGTAGGTAAAAACAGTAATTTTTTTAGCTCTGTCACTCTTCAAAACTTTTGCGGAAACCTGAGCTTTTTCAACGTATGGATTGCCAATTTGCAAACCATTGTCATTTTGGCAAGCAACAACTTTAAAGTCTACGGTTGAATCCGCCGGAGCATCTAATTTTTCTATGTAGACTATATCTCCGTTCTCAACTTTATATTGTTTCCCGCCGGTTTCTATAACTGCGTACATTCGTTTACGCACCCACCTTTAAATCATCTCGCTACTGAACCAGGTAGAGTATTTTTACTCATTTAGCGACCTGCAATAAGCGGCTAAGGCATTATATCATTATGTTTTGTGTAGGTCAAGAATGATTTTTGCAAATATTTCGTCATTATTATTCCGTTTTCGGAAGGGTTTTCATAAAATTTTCTTCTGATACCTGCAACTTCAAATCCGCAAATTGTGTAAAGTCTAATTGCTGCTTGGTTAGATTCTCGCACTTCTAGTGATATAAAATTTAAATCTTTATTTTTAGCATAAACGTCTAATTGGGCAAGCAGGCTTTGTCCAACTTTCATATTTCTAAAATTATGATGTACAGCGATATTATATATATAACCCTCTTTGCAAACATGGTACATTCCGGCATAACCTATAACAAGTTTGCCTGATTTTGCAACTATAAAATGAGCATTAGGATTATTTAATTCAAATGATATAACATCTTTTGACCACGGCTTCGAAAAATACAGCTTTTCAAGTTCAGCCACAGTAACGACGTCATCTCGTAACATGGCAGATATGTTAAATTTAATCTTTTGCATCATACCAAGTCTTTCCCGTTGAGAGATGCACTTCCAGCGGCACATCAAGTTTTGCTGCATTTTGCATTTCTTCTTTGAGTAATACTTTAATTGCTTCTACTTCTTCAATAGGTGCTTCTATTATCAATTCGTCGTGTACCTGCAAAATCAAACGAGAAGCCAATTTTTTGTTTTTTAATTTATTGTAAACATTTATCATTGCCATTTTAATGATATCTGCTGCTGCACCTTGAATTGGCATATTGCGGGCCACTCTTTCTCCGAAAGATCGCAACATGTGGTTAGTTGACTCAAGTTCAGGAAGATATCTTCTTCTATTGAATATTGTTTCAACAAATCCTTGTTTTTTAGCAAGTTCAATAGTCTTTTGCATATATAAATCTACACCTGTATAGTGCGTAAGATATCTGTCAATGT
>CAYJIV010000004.1:2073-3174 GCA_964370325.1 uncultured Eubacteriales bacterium | reverse complement strand
TACTTCTGCGCTTCGTATCTGCTGATTTTCAAATCCTGCGAAAGAGTAAAAGCACCCATGCCATAAATAATCCCAAAATTCACTGCTTTTGCACGAAAACGCATTTCAGGAGTAACCATCTCACGCGGAACGTTGAATATTTGTGATGAAGTAATCGTATGGATATCATCGTTATTTTTAAATGCCTCAATCATGTTTTTGTCTTTTGAAATATGCGCAAGGACACGCAATTCGATTTGTGAATAATCAGCGTCAACCAAAAGTGAACCTTCTTTCGCCCGGAAAAATTTCCTGAATTCACGGCCACGTTCTGTCCTAACAGGAATATTTTGCAAATTTGGTTCTGTTGAGCTAATTCTGCCAGTTCTGGTTTCTGTCTGATTAAAAGAAGAATGTATCCTGCCATTGTCTGTAATCAATTTCACCATACCATCACAGTACGTGGATTTGAGCTTTGAAAGTGCGCGGTACGCCAAAATTGAATCTATAATTGGATGAAAACCTTTTAACTTATCTAAAATTTGCGCAGAGGTGGAGTACCCTGTTTTTCCTTTTTTCCCTTTTGGCAACTGCAGTTTTTCAAAAAGCACATCTCCCAGTTGTTTTGGCGAATTTATGTTAAATGAAAATCCAGCCAAATCGTAAATATCTTTTTGTATTTCCAAAAGTTTATTTTCAATTCCTTCTGAATATGATCTCAAACCTTCTTTATTAACCTCAAACCCCACATTTTCCATGTCTGCTAAAACTTGCGCTAGTGGCTGCTCCACATTTAAAAGCAAATCCATTTGATTATTGTCCTTGAGCTTTTTTGAAATAACAGGCACAATTTCTTTTAATAAATAAACGTCCCGAATGAAATGTGAATCTGTGTTCATATCCGCCTCTGGGACGGCAATGTTATAAACATTCGCGGTTCTTTCTAAGCCATATTCTTTCGAAGATGGATTCAATAAATATGAAGCAAGCATTACATCAAATACATTGCCTTTTATGTCTATGCCTGAAGCTCTTTTTAGTGATTTAATATCATAAGTGTTTTTGGTTATATCTTTACTTTCAAGTGTTTTTTTCAGAAAATCATCAAAATTTGAGTTCGTT
>CAYJIV010000004.1:0-2063 GCA_964370325.1 uncultured Eubacteriales bacterium | reverse complement strand
ATAACAAAAACAGCTTTTATTTTATTATTTTCAATGTGAGATAAAAAATTTATTGCTTTTTCATCGGATATTTTCTTGAATAAATTTTCCAAATTTTCGCATGGAAGGGATTTTAATTTTATACCGCTTTTCAAATTAGATTCGCCTAAATTCATTTTGTTTAGAAAAGAAAAAAATTCGAGCTCAGTCATGATTTTTTTGATTTTTTCTATATCAGGATTTTGCACCATATAATCTTCCGTGTTAATTTTAATCGGTACCTCACAGTTAATTGTTCCAAGCGTTTTGCTCATAAATGCCACATTTTTATCATTTTTTAATTTGCTTTTTACACTTTCTTTGATCTCAAGATTATCTATATTTTCATAGATGTTTTCAATATTACCGAATTTTTGAATTAAATCTTGCGCACTTTTTTCGCCAATTCCCTTTACACCTGGGATATTATCGGAAGCGTCACCCTGCAGCGCTTTGATGTCAATCAATTGAACAGGAGCAACGCCGTAGACCTCTTTAATTTTATTTTCGTCATAAATTATGGACTCCGATTTGCCAAATTTCGTGAATGCAATCCGCACAGTTGTTAAGCTTGAAACTAATTGCAAGCTGTCTTTATCACCTGTTGCGAGGGTACACTCATAATTATTTTTTTCGCAAAATTTCGCGAATGTTCCAAGAATATCATCCGCTTCATATTCAGCGCAGGTAACCAGCTTATATCCCATTGCGCAGAGTAGTTCTTTTAAAATTGGCAGTTGGCTTGCAAGTTCTTCAGGCATACCTTTTCTAGTAGCTTTGTACTGCGTGTAAAGCTTGTGTCTGAAAGTGAGTTCTTTCAAATCAAAAGCAATTACAATAGCATCAGGATTAACCTCTTCCCGGAGCTTCTGAAACGTCGTTAAAAAGCCATATATGGCATTCGTCATCTGCCCTTTTTTGTTGGAAAGCATTTTTATCCCATAAAATGAGCGGTTCAAAATGCTATTGCCGTCCAAAATCAAAAATTTCATGTTTTACCTCTTTGAATATTATTTTTCTAAATTATGATACACATTTTGAACGTCATCATCGTCTTCTAATAAGTCAAGAAGACTCTGCACTTTTGCGGATTCTTCCCCGGAAAGCGAAGTGTAATTATTCGGAATCATACCAATTTCAGAAGTAATAATTGTATATTTCTTATTTTTTAAATATTGATAAATATTTTCGTAATCCGCAAACTCAGTATAAATTATAAAACAATCTTCGTCTTCTTTGAAATCAGCCGCACCTGCCATTATAGCGTCTTCTTCAAGCTGATTTTTTTGTACGGCTGAAGAGTCTATTACAAGCATTCCCTGCTTTGAAAACATAAACGAAACGCAACTAGTTGCACCTAAATTTCCGCCGTGCTTGCTGAAATAATGCCTTATGTTGGCTGCAGTGCGGTTGCGGTTGTCTGTTAAAGTTTCAACTATAATTGCAACTCCATTAGGTCCATAACCCTCATATGTGATGCTCTCGTATTCTTCTGTATTTCCACTGCTAGCAGCTTTTTTGATAATTCTCTCAATGTTGTCATTCGGAACATTGCTGGCTTTGGCTTTGGCAATACAATCTCTCAGTTTAAAGTTTGTATCCGGATCTGCACCGCCTTCTTTTACTGCAACGGAAAGCTCCCTGCCGATTTTAGTAAATATCGCAGCTCTCTGACTATCAGTCTTTTCTTTTTTTCGTTTTATTGTACTCCATTTGGAATGGCCAGACATAATTTATCATCGCCTTTCATGATATTGGCTTAAATTATACCTTAGCCGCCCAAAAAAATCATCAGGTACTTAGTTTGTTTATGACATTAAAAATATTGTTATTTGACGAAATCATGAGATGTTTATCTTTTAAAAATAAAAAATAGAGCAAATTCACAATTTTTGCATCTTTCGAGCAGTTTGCTGTTTTTCATCTTGACATTCAGTACATTTTGTGGTAAATTATGCTAAAGAATGTGCGCCCTTAGCTCAGCTGGATAGAGCGTTTGGCTACGAACCAAGAGGCCGGGGGTTCGAATCCCTCAGGGCGTGCCA
>CAYJIV010000003.1:4333-29537 GCA_964370325.1 uncultured Eubacteriales bacterium | reverse complement strand
GCTGGATTAACTGCATAACGCCAGACGATGACGAGGTCAATTATTTATTATCTGAATTTGATATTGAACCTGATTTCGTTAAAGCCTCTCTAGATGAAGAAGAAACATCCCACATAGAACAAGAAGAAGATTCAACACTTATCATCATCGACACACCGGTTGTAAACAAAACAGGTAAACATTTAACTTACTCCACAAGGCCTTTAAGTATAATAATTACTCCAAAAAATGTAATCACAATCTCCCTGAAAGAAAATTCAATTATAGAAGAATTTTCTGAAGGTTTAATGCGCAAAGCCAAACCAGAACAAAAAATTCAATTTATTTTGCACATAATGCTTCGGGCTGCAAGTAAATATCTTCAATACCTAAAACAAATAGACAAAATCACAGGGCACGTTGAAGAAGAACTCAAAAAATCCATGAAAAACAAAGAATTAGTGCAATTATTGGAAATTGAAAAATCACTTGTTTATTTCTCCGCATCACTCAAATCAATCAAAACAATGCTAGCAAAAATAACAAGAGGTAAGTACATAAAACTCGAGAACGAAAATCAAGATGTTTTGGAAGACCTCTCAATAGAAATTCAGCAAGCAACTGAGATGTCTGAAATTTACCTTAGTATATTGTCAGGTACAATGAACGCATATTCTTCAATTATATCTAACAATCTGAATATAATAATGAAAATTTTAGCATCGATAACAATCATACTTTCAATACCAGATATAATTGGGGCAATTTACGGCATGAATAACATTGGCTTCCTTAATGTTATTGATGGAAGCATCCCTGTTATAGGAAGTTGGTGGTTTCCGTTTGCACTTTCAGGCGCGGGAATGTTTGCCGCATGGTTCGCACTCAAACGTAAAAACATGATGTAAAAAAGGTAAATCTATTATCCCCAACAGTGTGAATTTTTTACACTGCTGTTTTTTATATAAATCTCAAATATTTGCCAACTAAAGCACATGCAAAAGATGCTATAATAATTTCCGGCAGCATATAGCTTGCATTATAGATTGTCGAATATATCCACACAGATTGCTCATGAGCAACGTAGTTTTGCCATATCAGCACTCCGGATAAAACACTGATTACATATTTTATAAATCCGGCAGTAAATGCAGCAGCGAAAATCGCAATAGATTTCTTTCTGATTCCGAAAGTGAACACTGAAGCTAAACCAATAACAACATAAGCTAATAAATAATCCATTATGCAAACTAGTATTAATGACATAAAATTGCCCGCCGGAGGAATATCAAAAGACAATATAATTCTCAAAAGTCCATATGTAAAACCTGTGCAAAGTCCGATTTTAGCACCCCTTCTGAAAGACAGCAACATCAACGGTGCCATACTGGCTAACGTTATAGACCCACCATACGGCATTCTGAAAATTTTTATATAACTTAGTATTGTGCAAAGCGCAATCACAGCCGCACATTCTACGGTAATGTTCAAGTCCTTTTTTATTTTTATCACCCAAGTCAATTATAATAGTATCTAAAAAATTTACATACATATTTTACACTAGTTCTACTGTTATTTCCTGCCTACGGTGAGAAATAACAAAAAGTATATGTGAAAGAGGGTTCAACTTGATATCCACTGACTTTCTTGACAATAATTCCGTTTGGTTTATGTATAACGCTGAAAACAGCGACCCATATTTTTCTAAATTTATTACAAATAAAACAATTGTGCCTTCTGTTGCAATCGTAAGCCACAAAAAAATATTTTTGATAACTCACAGCTTGGATTATGACAACATCAAAGATTTGGACGGAGAAGTCATTATTTATTCAAATGAAAATTCTTTGGTTCAGAATATAGAAAAAATTTTGAAAACACTTGGATTTCCTGAAAATATATATCTAAATTATTCTGATAAATTGGATGCCATAACGGATGTTTTAGGCTACGGGACATATCGCTTTCTTCACGACAACATTTCAAAAATATATCAAAATGCGTTCAAGACTGCACTAACCTTGCGCTCCGCTGACGAAATAATATACAGTCTGATGAGCAAAAAAAGCGAGGAAGACATAAAATATTTAAAAATTGCTGCAAACAGAGCATTGAATATATTAAGTACCGCTTTCAAAAAAATAAAAATCGGCATGACGGAAAAACAAATCGCAGTACTTGTTCACAACATTTTCAAAACCAAGCCCGCGCACTTTAAAACGTATAAAATCATACACGAAGAATTTGCTTGGGAGAAAGAACAGTGCCCGATAGTCCTTGTGGGACCGAATTTGTCCAAAGGCGGGCATTGCGCTGCAGGGAACGAAAAACTAAAACCCGGATACACTATATATTTTGATTTCGGAGTTAAAATCACTCTGGCAGACGGGCAAAAATATTCAAGCGACATTCAGCGCATGGGCTATGCTTTAAAACTCGGCGAGCACCGCGCACCGGAAGATGTTCAACACATATTTTATACATTAGTTGAAGCGGTAGAATTAGGAATTCAAAACTGTACACCGGAGAAAAAAGGTTATGAAATTGATGAAATAGTCAGAAATCATATAATTAAAAATGGATTTCCAAATTACAATCATTCCACCGGTCATCCAATAGGTGAGCTGGCGCACAGCCCCGGAACAAGTCTTTCGCCTAAAGGTCATAAAAGAGCAGAATTATATCTTCAAGAAAACGGAGTTTATACCATCGAACCGAGAATACAAATCAAAAACGGCGGTTCCATTGAAGAAATGGTATTGGTCACAAAAAACGGAGGGGTGCCGCTCTGCACCCCTCAAAAAAAATTGTATTTAATTAATTAAATTTCCTCATCGGCTTCACCAGAGAAATCAGAGCTTTCTTCCTGCGCATGCGAGGGGTCAAGAACAGCAGGACTTTTTTGGAATTTCAGTAAGGCTCTAGGTCTGAAAAAACCTTTGCTAAAGCCATCCATCGGTGTTCTTCTTTCATATCCTCCAGACACATTTTCCAGCTCATCGTCACCGATTTTTTGCATGTTTTTTTCATTCTCTCCCACAATAAAACCTCCTGAATAATTTATGAAATTCTAATCTATTTCTTTAGCAATAATATAAGTTTCCTGACTTCTTCAACAACATGTTTTGGTGTTGACGCACCTGCAGTAATACCTATTACATCATGGTTTTTCAACATTTCAGCTGTTGTTTCTTTTGCGCTTTCCACAAAAATAGTATTGGTATTTTTCTTGCAAATATCATAAAGTTTTGCTGTGTTTGAGCTTTGCTTCCCACCGATAACTATCATTAAATCACATATTTTTGATAACTTTTCCGCTTCTTGCTGCCTCAGACTCGTTGTGATGCATATGGTATCAAAAATTTCTACATCTTGCAAGACGCTATCAATGAATTTAATACACTTTAACCACTCAGGCAAGCTAAATGTGGTTTGAGATAAAATCACAACTTTATTTTCCTTCAGTTCCGGATGGTCATTCAAAATTTTTTCCAGATCTTCAAGTTTATTAAAAGTATAACTTGCACCCTTGCAGTAACTGCGAATTCCTATTACTTCCGGATGACTTTCATCTCCGCCGATTAAAACCATTTCTCTGTTTTTCGTCTGTACATCAGCAATTTTATGGATTTTTTTAACGAACGGGCAAGTTGCATCCACATATTTTATGTCCATTTCTTTTATTTTCTCCAAAACTTCAAGCGCAATTCCATGAGAACGTATAACTAAGGTATATCCCTGCAACACTTCCGCGGGGTCGTTGACTACTAGAACTCCTCTGCTTTGAAAATTTTCGACAACCTGCGGATTATGAATTATTGAACCAAGTGTGCAAACTTTCTCACCACTGCTTAGCAAGGAGTTCACGGTTTCAATGGCATTATTCACTCCAAAACAAAACCCTGCCGTTTTCGCAACTTTTAATTCCATTATACCCTTTATATCCCCTTTAACTAATTTTCAGGAGGAATATCAAAACTTCTGAAAGCCAACATAGTAATGTCATCCGCGCGCTCCGCACCGTCCGCGAAAATATCTATATCTTTACGCAGACTTGTTATTAACTCTTTAAGATTTAATTTTTTAGTATTCGGGTCATTCAGAATATTCTCCAATCTTTCCTCGGAGAAAAGCTCATTTGCCGGATTCATCGCTTCAGTAACGCCGTCAGTATAAAGGTAAAGCAAATCGCCTTTTGCAATACTTAGTACACTGTCAGTATACTTCATGTTTTTCATTCCGCCAAGCACAAATCCGCGTGGCTTCTTCAGCCATTCATATTTGTCTGTTTCGTCTTTATAAATCAAAGGCGGATTATGCCCTGCATTCGCGTAAGTAAACTTCCCTGTTCTAAGGTTAATTACGCCCGCAAAACTCGTTACGAACATTCCTGCATCATTGTTTTCAAAAAGCTGATTATTTACAATCTCGAACGCTTCGGCCGGTGAACTGCCCGCCTGCATCTGATTTTTAATAAGCGTCTTTGCGATTACCATTATAAGCGCCGCAGAAATACCTTTCCCTGAAACATCGGACATTACTAAAGCCAGATTATTATTATCTACAAAGAAGAAATCATAAAAATCTCCTCCGATTTCTTTTGCAGGGTCCATAAGCGCATAAATATCAAAATCTTTTCTATCCGGAAAAGCCGGAAAAATACGAGGAAGCATACTGGACTGAATTTGCTTCGCGATAGTCAGCTCACTTTGAATTTTCTGCTTTTCTGCAGTAGTATGTGCCAACTCCTTAACATATTGCTGCAAATCTCCAGCCATTTTGTTGAAAGACCCTGCCAGCTGCCCGATTTCATCATTAGATTCCACATGTATTTTAATAGAGAAATCTCCGCTCCCGATACGCGCGGCTTCGGACTTCAACTTTTCAAGCGGCTTAACAACATCTTTTGCCATCCTCACGCCGATTATATACACCAAAACTAAACATATCACAAATACAATAAAGAACTGTATCGATACGCCTATAAGGTCGTTATTAATGTGTGCGCGGGTTTCTTCTGCTGAATCTGTTATAACAGTTTTGGCGTCTACAGCGGGTTTGATAATCTCCTCCACTTCCGCGGTTGTCCCCAAAGACCAATTGGACGTTACCATCGGAGAATACGCCGCGTAGTATTCTTTACCATTAATCCGGGCAACCTCCACTCCGCTTTTGCCGGACATCATATTCAGAATCAAATTGTGGTAAGTGTCATCTATTGTACTGTCATTTAAAGGTTCTGTGTTAAAGTTCTCGTTTTCCCCTGATTTATAGTCAGGATGCATAATGATTTTACCAGAATTATCCACTACAAATGCAAAGCCGGATTCTCCCAATTTAGCGTTTATTATATATTTGTTGACGTTTTCCAAGTGCATATCTATAGCAGCAACACCCAGAATTTTGCCGTCTTTGTCACAAAAAGCCTTGGAGCAAGTTATACACAACGTCCCGCCACTAATGCTCAAATAGGAACTCTGCCACACGGGAATATTCTTTTTCTTCTTCTTTGCATTTACTGCATCAATATACCACGGCCTCAGACGTGGGTCATATCTGGCAGAAGGTATGTACGGAGAATACCTGTAAGATATACCGCTTTCAGTTCCGAGATAAATGCTCGAAATAGCCACATTGCCAACATAAAGAGGTTTTGCTATATCTACAGAATTACTAACTAACTTTAACTCTTCACGAATATTCTGCGGCATCCTGTTATTCGAAACCACAACTTTTGATTTTTGAATCGTTTCTCTTTCTTTATCTGTAAGCTTCATCCAGCTAGTTATATCCGTTTTGTAAATTTCGTTTAAATATTCATTAGGATATTCATCCAAGCTATGCGCAAGAACAACATCCTTTTCATAAGACGTGTTTTGAGAATCTACAGCATAAGCCTTTTCTGAAGCGGAATCTCTGTTGGAATCACTGCCTTCAGTTGTTGTTTCAGGTAACGGCGGAATAGTTCCGCCAGAGTTTCGATTATATTTATAAATATCTTCCAGACCATCACAATAACTCAAAACCTGGTCGCTGACTTCTTCGAGCACGGAATCAGAAACATCTGCTAAAGAACCTGAAACTTCTTTTAAGTAAGATTCCGCTTGATTTTTAAGCGCGTATTCACTGCTTCCGGACGCATAGATACCCAAACTGGCAGCTTCTTCTTTTGAATAATTTGCAAGCCTTATTATACTGATGTAAGATAAAATTCCCGTCGCCAATTGAGCAACCATCGAAACCAGAAGAATTATCAATAGAATTTTTGTGCCTATTCCAAATTTACTTAATTTTTTAAACATCAGCATCTTCCCTTTGCCATTTACTTATCCAGATTATATCACAATATAGTTTAAAATTGTATATAACAAACAACAAAATTACACAAAAAATCAATCAAAATACAGACGTCAACACAGCAAAATCTTCAAATGATAACTGCTCCGCCCTTGAATTTTCTGCAATATTCGCTTCGGAAAGTTTTAACTTTACATCTTCCTTAGGCAAATCTAACCCCGAACTCAAAGCGTTTAAAATAGTCTTTCTCCGCTTGCCAAATGCTGCTTTAACTAATTTGAAAAACATTTCTTTATCTTTTATATTAGTGTATTTGCTTTTGTTCACATCAATTTTTATAACGCTGGAATCCACGTTCGGAGCGGGCATAAAACTGCCTTTGCTTACGTGAAATAATATTTTCGGCCCGGAATAATACCTCACTGCAAGACTAATCGCTCCGGATTCACGAGTACCCGGCTTGGCGCAAATCCGCTCCGCCGCTTCCTTTTGCACCATAACCACAATAGAATTAATGTCAAAATTGCCCTCAAGCAAATGCATTATAACTTGCGAAGTTATGTAATAAGGCAAATTCGCACAAATATTTACAGTTTTAAACCCAGCAAACTCACTCTTAATTAATGCGTTTAAATCTGTTTTTAAAATATCCGCATTGATAACTTTTATGTTTTTAAAATCAGCCGTTGTTTCACTTAAAATTGGTATTAAACGCTTATCCAGCTCAACTGCAACAACTTTTCTAGCTAGCTTTGCAAGCTCTAAAGTCAAAGCGCCAATTCCCGGCCCAACCTCAATCACACCTATATCGGCAGATGACACACATTCTTTAGCCATTCGGGGGCAAATTGATTTGTTAATTATAAAATTTTGCCCCAAACTTTTTGAAAATTGAAATCCGTACTTATTTATTACATTTTTTACAGTGCCAATATTAGATAAATTTGCCGGCTCCATATGTTCCCCTTCTGAATTGATTTTCTCGTTAACTTAGTGTAATCGATGTTGCATTGTAAAATCCGGCATAAATGCCGTCCAGTTTGAGCAGCTCCTCATGAGTACCTTCTTCAGCAATTTTACCCTCATCCATAACTAAGATTCTGTCCGCGTCCTGGATCGTGGAAAGTCTGTGCGCTATTACAATTGTTGTGCGGTTAGATGCAAGATCCTCCATAGACATCTGTATAAACTGCTCACTTTCGTTATCTAGTGCGGAGGTGGCTTCATCAAAAATCAGAATCGACGGATTCTTCAAAAACACTCTTGCAATAGCTATGCGTTGCCTTTGCCCACCGGAAAGCCGCGCTCCTCTTTGTCCAACGTTCGTATTATAGCCATCCGGGAAATTCATAATAAATTCATGCGCATGCGCCTTTTTAGCAGCTTCAATAACTTGCTCTTTAGTTGCCGTCATATCGCCATACCTTATATTCTCATAAATTGTATCCGCAAACAAGTGTACGACCTGCTGTACAGTCCCGATGCTTTTTCTAAGGCTTTTAGCAGTTACATCACGCACATCCATACCGTCTACTAAAACCGCGCCTTCAGAAGCATCATAAAACCGCGGAATCAAATTACACAGCGTCGATTTACCCGAACCTGACGCTCCAACCAACGCAATATATTCCCCGCTTTTTATGTTTAAATTAATACCTTGAACAATATTTTTATTTTTGTTTCTCTTATAATGAAATGAAACATTCTGAAACGAAATATCACCTTGAACATCACTAAGCTCCACAGCATCAGGCTTATCCGTCATGTCAGGCTTTACCTGCATCATTTCCCGGAAACGCCTGTAACCGGCTGTGCTTTCCTGAAATTGCTCAACTAGCTCCAGCAGCACAAACATAGGCCCTACTATGACACTTTCATAAAGTACAAACGTAATCAAATCACTAATAGAAGTATCAAAATTTATCATAAACAATATCGCAAACACTATAATTGCAGGAATTAAACCCATAATGAAAAACAAAAATCCTGAATAAAAACGGCTCATTATTTTAAACAATTCTTTTTTGCTTGTAACAAAATCCGCGTTGCGCATCTCAAATTTACGGATTTCCACATCCTCGTTTGCAAATGATTTCACGACTTTTATCCCAGAAAGGCTGTCCTCCACCTGCGCATTGATTTCTGCTGTTCTTGAATGGTTTTTAATAAAAGCTGTGTTCAACTTCGGCATGTAATACCACGAAAATATCACTATAATCAAAAACATAACCAGCAGCACCAGTGCAAGACGATAGTTAATATTGAAAAAGATGACAAACGCACCAACTATTCTTGCCACGGAAATAACCATTTCTTCCGGTGCATGGTGCATAAGCTCGCTGACGTTAACCAAATCCACAGTTATGCGGGACATCAATTTACCGACTTTTTGGTTATCAAAAAAGCTAAAAGATAATTTCTGATAGTGCCGGAACAACTCAGAGCGCATATCTTTTTCAATATTTGCACCCATCAATTTTCCGTAATAAACAATAAACATATCACACGCAAGGTGCATTAAAAGTAATCCGGCTACTACTGCTCCAAACTGCAAAACCAGCACAAGCGATTCATCTTTTGTCATAGCTGCGATGTTATCTGTGACATGGCGCACCAGCATTGGTATCGTTAAAGCTATGGCTGAACTCAAGGTTGAAAAGAATAAATCCCAGAAAAATACTTTTTTATATGGTTTATAATAAGATGCAAGTTGTTTTAATCCTTTTGTAAATCCGCTGAATTTCATAAATTTTATTTCCCGCCTTCCTGTTAATTTTTCTTGTTTAATCTATTTTAACAGTTATAATAATGTTTTGCACTAATTTTTCGGCAAATTTTTAATTCATTAAAGTATATTTATTGAACAGGAGCCAAATAAATGATAATATTGGGGATAGACCCCGGCTACGCAATTATCGGATATGGCGTGATTAATTTCGAAAAAGGAAGATATACTCAGCTTTGCAACGGCGTCATTACAACAGATTCCAAATGCGATTTCTGCGACAGACTCGAAATAATTTTCGACAAAACCACCGAACTTTTTAATACATACAAACCGCAGGAAGTCGCAATTGAAAAACTTTACTTCCAAAGCAACCATAAAACCGCGATAGAGGTTTCCGAAGCCAGAGGAGTCATCATGCTCGCTGCGAAAAAATCAAGAACACCCGTGAGTGAATATACTCCGTTGCAGGTTAAGACGGCCGTAACAGGATACGGCAAGGCGGAAAAACGACAAGTCATGCTCATGACGAAAAAACTATTAAATCTTCAGGAAATCCCCAAACCGGACGACGCCGCAGACGCTCTCGCGATTGCAATCTGCCACGCAAATTCAAGGGGGTACAAAAACATTTTTAAAACCATAGCTCAGAGGAGGGCACGTTAGTGTTTTACAGCTTAAACGGCATTTTAGCTGCCATTGAAAGCAACTTTATAGTAATAGATTGTTCCGGAATCGGATATAAATGTTTCACTTCCGCATATACACAACGAGGGCTTTCCACTGAAATTGGTAATGAGGTAATGGTGTATACTCATTTGAACGTTCGACAAGATGCAGTTGAACTGTTCGCGTTCCACAAAATGGATGAACTAAACTGTTTTAAAATGCTGATTTCCGTATCAGGTGTGGGCTCGCGCGCGGGGCTTGCAATTCTATCTGAATATTCCGCCGAGCAGATTGCCATGTTTATTTCTTCCGGAAACAGTGCCAGTTTTACTAAAGTCTCCGGAATCGGAAATAAAACTGCACAAAGAATAGTTTTGGAGCTAAAAGACAAATTAAAATCAACGGGTAATAAAGAAAATTTGATACCAATGGCAGGAATCGCATCAGCATCGAAAAACATAACAGATGCCGTACAGGCGCTAGCTGTTTTGGGGTACTCCCAAGCAGACATTATGCCATTTCTTGTTAAATTAGACAGCAACCTGCCAACCCAGCAACTCATACAAGAAACGCTGAAAGCCATGGGCAAGGAGGTAAAATAAAATGGAGCAAAACCAAGATTTAGAAAATAGAATTTTAGACCCCGGCGAAATCCCTGATGACGTTGATTATGACAACCCCTTGCGCCCACCAAATTTAAAAGAATATATCGGTCAGGAAAAAGTCAAAGATAATCTTTCTGTATTTATGGAAGCTGCAAAACTGCGCAAGGAAAGTTTAGACCATGTTTTGCTTTACGGCCCGCCGGGACTCGGCAAAACATGCCTTTCAATGATTATAGCCAACGAAATGAACGTTAACATAAGAATCACATCCGGGCCGGCCATCGAGAAACCCGGCGATTTGGCCGCAATTTTAACTAATTTATCTCCCGGAGATGTATTATTCATTGACGAAATTCATCGGCTTTCCCGCGGAGTAGAAGAAATTTTGTATCCTGCCATGGAAGACTTTGCAATAGACATCGTAACAGGGAAAGGTCAAATGGCAACGTCTTATCACCTGCCTCTGCCGAAGTTCACATTAGTCGGCGCAACAACGCGGGCAGGCCAGCTTACCGCCCCCTTGCGGGACAGATTCGGCGTAGTATTGCGACTGGAAATGTACACTCCCGAAGAATTAGCAAAAATAGTGAAAAGAAGCGCATCAATCCTGAATATAAATATAGACAACGACGGCGCAATCGAGATTGCCTCACGCTCCAGAGGCACACCGCGTATCACAAATAGACTCCTCAAAAGAGTGCGCGATTTCGCACAAATAATGAACAATGGCGCGATATCATTTGAGGTAGCAAAAACAGCTCTGGATAAACTTGAAATAGATGAATTGGGCCTTGACGGCAATGACAGACGCTTACTCGAAACTTTAATCAAATTTTACGCCGGAGGTCCGGTCGGCCTTGAAACTTTAGCGGCAGCAATCGGCGAGGAAGCAATAACTATCGAAGACGTCTATGAGCCGTACCTCATGCAAATTGGCTTTTTAAGCAGAACGTCAAGAGGCAGATGCGCAACTTGCGCTTCATATGCGCATCTGGGGATTAGGCATCCAAACCAATCTGACGAACAATTAAGTTTTTAACTGGAGGGTTTTATATATGGGCAGACTATTCGGGACAGATGGCATAAGAGGTGTTGCAAACACAGAACTCACCTGCAAACTTGCGATGAAACTCGGCAGAGCAGTCGCCTCAAAATTAACTAATACAACAAACAAAAAACCGGTGATATTAATCGGAGAAGATACACGGCAATCCTGCGACATGCTGATCGGTGCAGTTATGTCTGGAATATGCTCCGCAGGATGTGACGCCATGGTTTTGGGCGTAATCCCCACTCCAGCGGTGGCTTTCCTGGTTAAAAAATATAGCGCAGACGCAGGTATCATGATATCTGCCTCACATAACTCGTTTGAATTCAACGGCATCAAAATTTTTGACAAAAACGGATTGAAACTAGCAGACTCTATTGAATATGAAATTGAAAAAATGATTCTCGAAGAAACAACGCAAGCACTGCCGACCGGCGCAGATATCGGACGGCTATACTACCCTGAAAACCCTATAGAAGATTATATAAATTACATAAAAAACACTGTCGATACAAAGTTAGATGGTTTGAATATTGCGATTGATTGTTCTAATGGAGCTTCATCCTACACAGCGGAAAAATTATTCACTGAACTTGGCGCGAAATGTAAAATACTTTTCAATCAACCGGATGGAATAAACATTAACCATAACTGCGGTTCAACTCATATTAAAAAGTTATCAAAATATGTTGTAGAAAACCAAATGGACTTTGGAATAGCCTTTGACGGCGATGCTGACAGGTGTTTGGCAGTAGATGTCACAGGTAAAACACTCGATGGCGACGATATTTTAGCTATATGCGCAAATGCCATGCATAAAGAAGGCAAACTTAAAAACAATGCTGCAGTAGGAACGATTATGTCCAACATGGGGTTGATGAAATTTTGTGAAAATAATAATATAAAATTTGTACAAACCAAAGTTGGGGATAGATATGTTTTGGAGGAAATGCTAAAAAATGACTATGTACTCGGTGGAGAACAATCAGGGCATATTATTTTTTTAGAACACTCCACAACCGGAGACGGTCAGCTAACAGCAGCGCAACTCTTGAGTGTAATCCAAAAAACAGGTGCTGCCTCCTCCTTACTCAAAAAATATCCGCAGAAAAACTTAACTTTAGATATCGCACAGGCACAAAAGGGCATAGTAAACAGTAATGAAAAAATAAAAAATTACATATCTTCCATACAAGAAAACCTCAGTGGCAATGGCAGATTAGTAATCCGCGAATCCGGAACAGAGCCGAAAATTCGTGTTATGATTGAATGCAAAGATATTGACAAATTAGAAGAATTATCGAAATCCATACCGGGAAAATTATCAGCATTATTAACAGAGGTGTGAAACAAATAAACAGTTTTATAACTTTTGAAAATGTGTCTTATAACTACCAAAATCCATATGCAAACACAGTTTACGAGGCACTCCACGATATAAATTTCACAATCCAAAAAGGTGAGTTCATCACTATTGTTGGTCCAAATGGCTGCGGTAAATCAACTCTTGCAAAGCATTGCAACGGAATTCTTGCACCGACTTGCGGCAATGTAATAATCGACGGTAAAAACACAAAGGATGAGTCCGAAAATTTAAATATAAAGCAACAAGTTGGGCTTGTTTTGCAAAATTCAAACAATCAGATAGTAAATTCGATTGTAGAAGAAGACGTTGCATTCGGACTTGAAAATTTGGGTGTCCCGACCGATGAAATGCGAAAAATTGTTGATAAAACTTTAAAAAGCGTAGGGCTCTATGAACAAAGACACAATACTACTTATTCCCTTTCCGGCGGACAAAAACAGCGCCTCGCAATTGCTGGGGTACTCGCCATGA
This sequence comes from uncultured Eubacteriales bacterium, assembly GCA_964370325.1. Lineage (GTDB taxonomy): Bacteria > Bacillota > Clostridia > Oscillospirales > Acutalibacteraceae > UMGS1491. The sequence continues at coordinate 16,377 of CAYJIV010000003.1, read as the reverse complement.
ATCCTGATATTATCGTCTTTGATGAACCTACTTCAATGCTCGATCCTTTAGGCAGAAAAGACGCTTTGAGCATAATTTCAAATCTCAACAAAACCAACGGCACAACTATAATTTTGATAACCCACTACGTTGAAGAAGCACTGCTCGCAGACAGAGTCATCCTTATGAATAAAGGCCAAATTGAAGTTACCGGTACGCCCAAAGAGGTGTTTTCGCAAATAAATTTTATAAAGCAAGAAAAATTTGAATTGATTCAGTCAACCGACTTACTATACAAATTGCAAAAACACGATTATAATGTAAACTTAGATGCTTTCACTGATCACGAATGTGCAGATGAAATCATCAGGCTCCTGGAGGAACAAAATGCTTGAAACAAAAAATCTTTCATATACATATGATGCCGGCTCGCCGCATCCCATCAAAGCGATTCAAAATATTAGCATGTCCGTTCAGAACGGCGAAATCATCGGCATTATCGGACCAACAGGCTCAGGAAAATCCACACTTGCTCAGATGTTAAACGGACTTTTAAAACCAACGGGCGGGCAAATTTTTCTAAATAGCAAAAATATTTGGGTAAATTTCAAAAATATTCAGGATGTGCATTTCAAAGTAGGTTTAGTGTTTCAGTACCCGGAGCAACAACTATTCGCACAAACTGTATTTGATGAAATCGCGTTCGGACTCAAAAATAAAGGTATATCTGAAAATCAGCTAAAAGAAAAAGTAACGAAATCCATGCAAATTGTAGGTTTGGATGATGATTTGATTGATAAATCCCCCTTTGATTTATCGGGCGGAGAAAAGCGTCGCTGTGCCATTGCAAGCGTGATTTGCATGGAACCCGACGTTCTGATTTTAGACGAACCAACTTCAGGATTGGATTTTTTTGGCAGGAAAAATTTAATAAAATCAATTCTTGAATATCACAAAAGAAATAACAATATCATTATTTTCATTTCGCATATAATGGAAGAAATCGCTGAAATTGCAAATAAAGTTCTTGTTCTGGACTCTGGGAAAACTGTAATGTTCGATTCACCTCAAAATGTGTTTTCAAAAATCAAAAAACTTGAAAATATCGGACTTGACGTACCGCGAATCACAAAAATTATGTCAATAATTCAAAAAAAAGACTATAATTTAAAAGAAAATATTGTCACGGTTCAGGAAGCTGAAACTGAAATTTTAAAACTTCTTCGCAGCAAAGCTGGTGCTCAATTTTGATAAAAAATATGCCTATAGGCAAATATTTTCCCGGAAATTCAATCTTACATAAAATCGACTCGAGAATTAAAATATTAACTTCAATAGTATTTTTCATGTTGCTTTTTTTTGTGAAAAATTACGCATCTTTATTTTTTGCAACTTGCTTTACAGGCACTGTTGTAGTGCTTTCATCCGTATCGCTGAAAACATATTTAAAAAGCAATGTTTTTATCATAATCACAACACTGTTCACAGCAATTATCAATCTGTTTTTCAGTGAAAATTCTACATTCTTCACTGTCGGCACCCTGTCAATTTCAGAAGTGGGAATACGGAGCAGTATATTAATTTTAGCAAGGCTTACAAATCTTGTTTTAATGAGTTCAGCGCTAATGTTCACGACTTCGCCAGAAAGCATGTCTCACGCGCTAGAAAGTCTTCTGCATCCATTGAAAATTTTCAAGATCAATGTACAGGAAATCGCCATGACAATAACAATTTCACTAAGGTTCATCCCGATATTAATGGAAGAAGCAGACAAAATAATTACCGCACAAAGAGCACGTGGTGCGGACATCAAAAGTAGAAATATAGTCAAAAAAGTAAAAGCATTTGTGCCGATACTTGTGCCGTTATTTGCTTCAGCATTTAAACGCGCAGCAGATTTAGCCCTGGCCATGGAATGTCGGTGCTACGACAGCACAAAACAACGTACAAAACTCAACAACTTCAAGTTACAAAATTATGATATTTTAGCAGCGATTTCCATATTAATCGCATTTCTGGGGGTGATTGCGTGCGAAATCTTCTGGTAACGATTTGCTATGATGGCAAAAATTATCATGGCTGGCAAATTCAAAAAAATGCACTGAGCATACAGGAAGTTTTTCAAAACGCTCTTAAAAAAGTTGTACATGAAACCCCGGAAATCAAAGGTTGTAGCCGCACAGATACTGGCGTTCATGCGAATATGTATGGTATAAGTTTAAAAACCAAATCCAAAATTTCATGTCGAAATCTAATTGGAGCACTGAACCGCTACTTGCCGCCAAGTGTTGCAGTAACTGATTGTTGTGAAATGCCAATGGATTTCCATGCAAGGTATTCTTGTCTGGGGAAAGAATACATTTATAAAATTTGGAACCATAAAATCCGCAATCCTTTTCTAAACGGATACGCATTGCATTATTACCATCCTCTGAATGCCGAAAAACTGGACAAGGCTGCCAAATCGTTTGTCGGCAAACACGATTTCACCTCATTTTGTACACTCGATAAACGAAACCCGGAAAATTTAGTTCGTAATGTGAAAAATTTTGACGTTTATAGAAATGGTGATATCGTTGAGATAAAAGTTCATGCAAATGGATTTCTATACAATATGGTGCGGATTATGGTTGGTACACTGCTTAGAATTGCTCAGGGGAAAATTGACGAAGCAAACATCCCAGAAATAATCGCAGCCAAAAACCGCAAAGAGGCAGGTCCAACGGCGCCAGCGCACGGACTATATTTAAATAGAATTTACTATTAAAGGCGGTAAAATAATTCAATGGAAAAGAAAAATACAATATTTTCAGAAATCAAATCTAACAAAGCTTACAAAGAACTTAAAATTATAGGTTTGATCTTACTTTGCAGTTTTTTGTTCTTGGTTGCTTGGGCAAACAGAACTAAATTTCATCCTGCAAATGTGCTTATTTGGATCGAAAGTAAAGTTGCATCTTTTGGTAAAGGATCCGGATTCCCATGCGAAATTGACGGCAACAAAATCATTTCTGAAAATCTTAAAACCATAGACGGAAATATAATTGCGCTGAGCGATACTGCCTGCACTATTTTGAATGGTTCTGCAAAGGAAGTTCACAAAGAAAAGCACAACTTCAGCAAACCTTGTTTAAAGGTTAATGGATTACGTGCGATGATTTATGACATAGGCAGCAAGGAATACAAAATAGAAAGTTGTCCAAAAAATTTATATTCTGGCACGACGAGCGAGGATATTATTGCCTGCGGAATTTCCGAAACCGGAATTTACGGCATAATTACTGAGTCTCAAAGTTATTTGGCCGAGATGAACATATACGACAGAAGTCACAACGAAAAATACAAATACTATTTCGCAGAATATTATATAACTGATATGACTGTTAATAATTCCGGAACCGCCGCTGCAGTTTGTGGGATTGCTGCAGAAGAGGGTTCAATCAAATCCATGCTTTACGTGCTTGATTTTAAATCCGAAAAGCCAAAAGCAACTTTTGAATTCTCGGATAATATGCTAACCGACGTGAAATATTTTTCTAACGGTAATATTTTAATAATTGGAGACAAATCACTTTCTATAATTAATCCGCGTTCGAATTCCAAACAAGACTTTTTATATGAGAATAAAATTTTGAAATGTTATGATTTCAGTAAAGAAAGCGGCATCGCATGCTGTTTTTCTTCTTCAGTTTACGAGTCTGGAGATAACGAAATAGTCCTGATAAATTCAAATGGAAAAACAATATCAAATTTCAAAACAACCGAAAAAACAAATTGCATATCTTTTAGAAATAACAAAATTTTGATTTTTTCGAAAAATCAACTAACAACATTTAATCCATCCGGTAAAATCGAATCACAAAAAGAAACATCATCAAACATTGAAAAATTGATGTTGCTTCCTCGCTCGTATGCATACACAATAAATGGAAACAAAATAGACAAGCTAAAATTATAAAACTGAAATACCACTTTTCAAAGAACTATCTACAATATGTTTATGGCAGGTAAACAGGATAATCTGAACCTGTCTTTTTATTTCATCCGAATAATTTTTTAAAAACTTCAACGCACAATCTAGTCTATCATTATCATACTGCATAAAAACATCGTCCAATATTAACGGAACGGCAGTTTTATTTGAAATCAACTCCGAAATAGCCATACGCAATGACAAATAAGCTTGGTCAATCGTACCGCTGCTCAAATTATCACACAACCTGTCTACAGATTCATTCGCAACAAACATTTGATAATTTTTCTGAACATGCACCTTTTTGTATTTCCCACATGTCAGCCTTTCAAATATATATGAGGTTTTTAAATCCAACTTCGGATTGAAATTTTTTCTGATTTCATCAGCAGATTTTTCAATAGCAGCTTTTGCCATTTTTAAAGCGGCAAGATATTGTTGCATATTTTTAAGCTTTGATTTTTGAAATTTCAAATCTTCCACAAGTAATCCTAAAGTTACTTTCACAGTACGTGTTTTACTTTTTAAAATTAAATATTCTTCTTCTAAATCCATTGAAACAAGTTCACTTAACCTATTTTCCAAACACATTAATTCAGGTGTTTCTTCCTCATCGCTATCCATTTGCATTTTTAATTTTTGAATTAATAAATCTTCAAAATTATTATATTCTTTTTTGTTTTTAAAATTCGAAACAGCCAAATAACAAAAATAAGCTGCCAATAACGGGAAGAACCATATAGATACTGTCACTATGCCTTTAGTGACAAACATTAAAATTATACCTAAAGCCAGTATCGTACATCCAATAACTAAACCTATTTTATTTTTTGATTTTTTCTTTTCAAAAAACTTCTGCTTTTGTTTTTTATACTCTTCACATTCCCGCACCAAATTGGAAGTACTTTCCACTTTTGACAATTCCTTTTGTGTGCGCAATTGACTTAATTGACTTTCTAATACCTTTTTTTCATTTCTTAACTGTGCAATTTTAGATAATTCATTTTTATATTGTTCCTGTTCTTGCTCAAGTTTTAATTCATCCTGAATCTTTTGCTGCAACGAATAAACAGAATTTTTAGTCTGTGCAATTTTCCCGCCAGTACCTCTAGCCCACTCCAAATCACGAATAGCGTCATCCAGACGTTTGATAATCAAGCTTTGAGAAACATCAGCCTCACCACTACTGGCCAAATTAGAAATAATTTTATCCGCTAAACTATCTTGGGATTCCTTCCCACCATCCGCAGTTATTTTCCCAATTTCACCTATGTAGCTGCTTCGCTCAAAGCTTTTTAAATCAAGCCCAAACGTCCATTCGCCTGGTTCTTCTTTCTTTCCAAGTTTGATAGCCTGCCCATTAGATTTGTTTTGAAATAAAATTTTATCTTTCGAAGGAGATTCCGCACTTATTTCCTTTTGGAGCCGGTAAACAGAGCCATCATGCGTGAATTCAACAGCACCAGCCATTGAACTGCCATCCCAGGGGACATATTTTTGGCGTATGGTTTTGTCTTTAATTCCAGACTTTTCGCCACCAATTCGGCCATAGAACATCAATTTAATAAACTCCATAATTGTAGATTTTCCAAATTCATTCGGGCCACAAATCACTTGTACGCCATCTTTTAAATCCAGCGTAAAATTTTTTAGCTTACCAAAATTTTTAATCTCAATTTTATCAATCGTCACTATATTTCACCTCACCAGAAAACGCCTTCAATCCCAATTTCAACGCCTGTTTTATCACTGCCAAATTTTCTTCACTAGTTTCTTTGCCGATTCTCTCCATCATTTTTTTCACAAATACACCCTTGAAATCATGGTTAAACTGTAGTTTTTCAATGTCAACATAAATTTCCGTGTTATCCAAAATTTTCACAAAGAACAACCTACCACTAAGTTCCGCCTCAATAGCTTTAATATCAATCATCAACTCTTCCGGCACATTGCCATACAAAATAATTTTATATAAATTTTCTTGATAATTCATTCCATATAAACTTTTGAGCCTGTCTAAAATCAAGCTTACTGTATCCGCAAAGCAACCGATTTTGGAAATATCCACCTCTACGGTCAAATTCATCCGTCTGCAAATTTTTTTAAATTTAAGATCACAACTGCTTTTTGAAATATCGCCTATATAAAAACCTTTTTCGCCAAGCTCATCAAAACCGCGCCCCTCCGGGCATCCGGAATATGCATAAAATGTATCCCCTATGTGACAAATATCCGTACGCTTATGAATATGACCCAAAGCCACATAATCCATTTTACTGTTTTCAATTTCGCGTAAATTTATTGGATTGTAAAATGCGCCGTAATCACCCGTTAAATCACCATGCATAACGCAAATGTTAATCAAATCATCATCTACAAAATTAATGTTTTTTAAAAGCGTGCTTTTTTCATACATTCCACTAAATCCAGCGCCCCATATTCGCACATTCAAATCATTTATTTCCACAAAATTCATGTTGGGAGTTTTAAAAATAATAACGTTTTCAGGCCATTCAATATTATAGGGCGAATCCGCTGTAACCGGGTCATGATTGCCAGGCGAAATCACAACTTTTAAATCCACTTTTTGTATGGCATCTTTTATTTCCTGTATCACGCTGTCAGAGGCATTCACATCTTCAAAAAAATCTCCTGCAATAAGTAATAAATCTACATTTTCTTTAACACATTCATCTAAAATTCGATAAAAAGTGCTTTTTATTTCATATTTTCTTATTTCAGATTTCGTACCTAGTATTTTGCAATCCGAACCGATATGTATATCCGCGCAATGCGCTATTCTGACTTTATTCAAATTTCGTCTCCCTATTGTTTTTTTAAAAAACTTATGATACACTGATTTTAATTCTATTGAATCCAAATTACAAGGTTTCTTGATTTAGCATACAGCCGGGCAGGTGCTATGCGGCGGAGGGCTGGGAACCATGTCAGGCGGGGAACCGAGCAGCATTAAGCATGCTTTTCCGTGCGATTTAGTTAATCTGTCCGGCTGTATGTTAAATCATTTTTTAAACAATGAGGTGATACGGCATTGTATCAAGCGTTATACAGAAAATGGCGTCCAAAAACGTTTGATGACGTTATCGGGCAAAATCATATTACCACCACTTTGAAAAATGAAATTAAATCTGACCGAATTTCTCATGCCTACTTGTTCACAGGCTCCAGAGGTACCGGTAAAACAACCTGTGCAAAAATTTTAGCCAAAGCTGTTAATTGCCAGAAACCTGAAAACGGTAATCCGTGTCTTAAATGCGACATTTGTAAAAGCATAGATTCCGAAAATATGCTGGATATTGTGGAAATCGATGCCGCGAGCAACAATGGAGTAGAGAATATCCGCTCTATGCGCGAAGAAGTTGTTTTCACTCCGGCCATATGTACATATAGGGTTTATATTGTTGATGAAGTTCATATGCTTTCAACCGGTGCATTCAACGCATTTTTGAAAATTTTAGAAGAACCGCCAGCACATGTGATTTTCATTTTAGCCACCACGGAAATACATAAATTGCCCGTAACCATAACCTCTCGTTGCCAAAGGTTTGATTTTCACAGGATCTCCACGCAAGACATCCTAGGTAGAATTTTGTACATTTGCAAAGAAGAAAAAATTAAAATAAAAGAAAATACTGCAAAAATTATTGCCAACGCTGCAGACGGTGCTGCCCGTGATGCTTTGTCTATTTTAGATCAATGTGCCAGCACGTGTGCAAATGATATTGACCTTGATTCTGTTAAAAAAAACCTTGGGATCTCCGGAAAAAATTACGCTGCAAATATTATTGAATACATGCGCTCAAGTAATGCAAAATCATGTCTGAATATAATTGATGAATTATATCAGAAATCCAAAAACTTGATAAAGTTCTGCGAAGAAATCATGGAATATTTAAGGAACGCCATGATATATAAAGCCACGCAAGAAATGCCAGAAAATTTTAATTTTAGCGGTACAGCTATTGAAAATTCAAGTTTGGAAGATATACTAAATTACCTGGACAATTTTCAAATAACTTACAAAGAAATGACGAGCGGTGCAGACAAGCGATTGGAACTCGAAACCGCATTTGTAAAAATCTGCAGTAAAAAAACTTCAATTTCCAAAATTGAAATCAAAGAAACTCCCGCACCACAAACAGAAAGCAAACCTGAGCCCATGCCTGTAGAACCGTCAACCACACCGCCCATAACTGAAATCCAACACAGCACAATTGAACAAATAACCGAAAAAATTACGGATAATATAACCTCCGGTTCCGCTCCGCTGGAATCTTGGCCGAAAATATTGACAGCTTTGAAAAACAACAAAAAATTCACATCTCTTTCCATGGCACTTAAAAATTCAACCGCATATGAAAGTGGAAATTTTATACTGATTGATTCCAAAAGTTCCGTGGCGTTTGAGCGTTTAAGAAATGCTGAGTGCAGGGATACTGTGAAAAATATTATCAAAGATATTACCGGAAAACAGTATAATCTTGGACCTTATGTAAAAGCCGAAGAAACAAAAGAAAACACCGAAACGTCTGACCCGTTCGACGAACTTTTAAGTGATGCTAAAGAACATGGCATAGACGTAAAATCAGGAGGAAATTAAATGAAAGTTAGATTACCAAAGGGCTCCGATGCCGGAATGAGCAACATCCAGCAGCTGGCGCAGCAAGCCCAAAAAGCACAAGAAGAAATGGAAAAAGCATCCGCAGAACTGGAAACCAAAGAATATATAGCAACTTCCGGCGGAGAAGCCGTCACAGTTATAGTAAGCGGTAAGTTGGAAGTTCAAAAAATAGATATCAAACCGGAAATCGTTGACCCTGAAGACACTGAAATATTGTCAGATATGATAATCGCAGCTGTGAATGAGGCCATTAAGAAAGCTAATACAGAAAAAGAGGAAGCTATGCAAAGCATTTCCGGGCAATTGAATATGCCGGGGTTGTTCTAAAATGATTGACTATGCTATTCCTGCACTTTCAAGATTAACAGAACATTTTAACGGACTGCCGAGCATTGGGAAAAAAACTGCTCAACGGTTAGCTTACGCTGTTCTTAAAATGCCCGCAGAAAAAGCAAAATCCTTTTCAAATTCAATTTTAGAAGCGCAAAAAAACATAAGTTTTTGCAAAATATGTTGCAATTTTACGGATAAAGAAATTTGTAAAATTTGCGATGATAAATCCAGAGATTCAAGCACAATCTGTGTTGTAGAGGAACCGAAAGATGTTTCCGCAATTGAACGCACACAGGAATATGAAGGGCTTTATCATGTTCTTCACGGTGTGATTTCACCTCTTAGCGGAATAGGACCGGACCAAATTCATATACAAGAGCTTTTAAACCGCATTAAAAAAGGCGGTGTAACGGAGGTTATAATGGCAGCAAATCCCACCGTTGAGGGCGAAGCCACATCAATGTATATCTCCAAACTGTTAAAACCACTCGGAATCAAAGTCACCAGGCTTGCGTATGGCGTCCCAGTTGGTGCAACGTTGGAATATGCAGATGAAGTAACGCTTTCCCGTGCCTTAACCGGCCGAAACGAAATTTAAATTAGCCAATGGCTAATTTAAATATTTTTTCTTGAGTTTTGTTCTGTTTTTTGTTAGGCTATAGACGGATATGTGCTTGACATTTTGCAGAATAAGACTTATACTGATATAAGCTTTTAAGTGTCCAATTCAAACTTGTTAAAAAAGCAATATTTTTAATCAAAGAGGAGTCAATATTATGCCACAAGACACAACAGGTACCAAAATTGTTACTAGCCTGGTAGCAGCAGCAGTAATCACAGGTTTAGTAGCATCACAAGTCACATACCTCCGCAGTAAAGATTCAACAACCCCAACTTATAACCCACTTAAAGTGTGTTCCCCATTCAAACCAAAGCCAGTAGTAGCACCACGTATTTTCAAAAGTAGATTATGGACAGCAACTAAGTGGACCGTAGGCTTAGGAGCAACTGGAGCAGCCATATATGCTGGATGTCATTATGGATTGCTACCTGCAGCAGCGACTGCAATCCCTGTAGCAGCAAAGGGGGCGGCGGATTCAATAAAAAATTGGTGGAATACTGTACAAACACCTGTCGGCAACGTACAAATATCTGGTGGCAATGCAACACAAAAATCTACTGGGGGAGCTTTTATAGAAATACCCGACAGCAACAGCACATGTGACATCGGATAAAGAAGTTTTTAGCCATCCTTTATGGGTGGTTTTATTTTACACCAATAGGTTATTTGGGTAAATTACACATTTTTTTCTTAAATTTCACACATTTTTTTTATTTGAATAATAAATTATTACTCTTGCTATTTTTAGAGCAACATGTTAATATGGATTTGTAAGCTTTTAAAGTAATTGTAGGATTTCTTTAAAAAAGCAAATTTAAATTTAAGGAGTTTATATCATGGTCAACAATATTCAACAAATCGCAAAAGAAAAAGTCATTGCCCTTGTAACAGCAGTGACCGTAGCAATTGCAGTCCTCGCTGTAGGAGGAGCTACTTATTATCGCAGCAAAAATTCAACAACCCCAACTTGGAATCCTTTAAAAGTAACTGCTAAATTTAAGGATAAAGAAGTAGCAAGAAGAGAAGCAATTGATAAATACAATGCTCAAAAATCTTGGTATCAAGCCAGAAAATCTTATTAAAGAATTATTTACGCCATCCTTTATGGATGGCTTTTTCTTTTATATTAAAATATTTATTTTAAATCTAAAACAATCTTTTTAAAATGATTTCCACGTTCTTCGAAATCAGTGTATAAACCAAAACTTGCACACGCAGGCGAAAGTGCAATCACATTTCCGACATTCGAATGATTTTTTGCAACATTCACAGCTTCTTCCATATTATTTACTTTGATAATCAAAGGGTTATCCCATCTGTATTCATTCAAAGATTCTACTTCTTTTTCAATTTTTTCGGCGGAGTCACCCATTAAAATTAAAACTGAAACCTTTTTGATAATTACTTTTGCAAGCTCATCAAAGGGGTTTTTTTTATCGTAACCTCCAGCTATAAGTATAATTTTTTTATCATCAAACAGTGAAAGCATGCCGGAAATAGTTCTGGTTGGACTGGAAGCAATAGAGTCATTATAATAAGAAACACCGTTTATGGTTTTCACAAACTCAATTCTATGCTCAACACCAGAAAATGTTTGCGCTGTTTTTTTCATGGTTTCGGCATCTACTATTCCCCACAGTGCACAAGTAGCTGCAAGACAATTTTCCAGATTATGCTTACCAGGAATTTTAATATCTTCGGCATCCATAATTTCATAATCTTTGCTCTGACATGAAAATATTATCTTACTGTTTCCATCTACCCAAACACCATTTTCTTGTTTCTTACGCCTGCTGAAAAAACATATCTCACCTCGCACATAAGCAGCCATATTGTTGGTAATATCATTATCAAAATTCAAAACTGCTTTTGAAAACGCGTTTTGATGCAGCAATATTTGTTTTTTTGCGTCAATATATTCATCCATGTCCTTGTGAATATCCAGATGATTTGGTGAAAGATTTGTAACCACAGCAATTTCTGGACTTTTTCTCATTGATATTAACTGAAAGCTGGAAAGCTCAACAACAGCTATATCTTCTTTTTTTATTTGATTGATTTTGGGTAATAGTGGCTGGCCAATATTACCACCTAAATGTGTTGTAATGCCTTGCTGCCGCAGCATTTGAGTAATAATAGAAGTTACAGTGGTTTTACCGTCACTGCCAGTAATACCAATTATTTTGCACGGACAAAGGTCAAAAAATATCTCCATTTCTGACGTCACAACCGCGCCTTGTTTTCTAAGTTCAATTAGCTCAGAAGATAAAAAATTCATGCCGGGTGTACGAATTACAACATCTGCCTCAAGATTTTTAAGATAATCTCCACCCAAACGCAATTCCGTACATTTTTTTTTGAGATTTTCAAGTATATTCTTATCAATTTTGCTTTCGTTTCGCTTGTCGCAAACTATAACATTAATGCCTTCGCCATAAAGCATATCAATTAATGGGGAATTGCTTCTGCCAAGCCCCAAAAGAGCAACGCGTTTG
>CAYJIV010000003.1:3986-4323 GCA_964370325.1 uncultured Eubacteriales bacterium | reverse complement strand
ATTACTCCCGGTAAATTATTTGATTATAATAAATAAACTTCAATTTTATACTTGCTTTGCCATAACCTTCGTTTTTTTATGATAAAAATATGGTACTAAGATGGTTGCAACATTTTCGTGTTTTTGCAATATTTTTTCTATAAAAAATGTTGTTTGATTATGAAAGATTGCATCAAGCCAACCGTTTCCACTAATTTTCGTTAAAACAACAGTTAGGCTTTCGCTATTTTGTAATTCCTGCTCGCGCTGCATGATGTATTCTTCGAGTGGTACCATAATATCTCTATATGGCGTTGTTAAAATAGTTAGAGGGATGCCAATTTTTAAATCTTTCCAT
>CAYJIV010000003.1:0-3976 GCA_964370325.1 uncultured Eubacteriales bacterium | reverse complement strand
GTATCAGAATCAGATGTTGACACATGCAAAACAGTTACATCTGAAGTCAAATTTTTTGCATAATCAAATGTTTTAAGTGCCGCTTTATTCATTTTATTAATCAATACAACGCATGGGAATGCATCTTTGGCTGCACTTTCTTTGTATTGATAATCATAACCTAAAATACTTATGCCCTTTAAAAACTTGAAATAATGCTTATTTGTGGCAAACATAAACCACATAAGCAGTGGAATTGCAATTATCAGTGCCCATGCTCCGTGCGTAAACTTGGTTGCAAACACAACAATTGTTCCTACAAAAGTTACAAGTGCTCCGAATCCGTTAATCAAAGCTTTATACTTCCAACCTGGTGCTTTCGATTTGATCCACTTCATGAACATTCCGAATTGAGAAATTGTAAATGACACGAAAACTCCTACAGAATAAAATGGAATTAATCTGTGAGTATCTGCATTAAACACAATTAATAGCAGCGCACCTGTAATACATATAAACATTATGCCGTTTGAAAAACTAAGTTTTGTTCCTCTTTGTGCAAATTGACGCGGCATGTATCTGTCCTTGGCCAAAATTGAGAGCAATATTGGCAATCCGCTGTAAGATGTATTTGCAGCAAGCAAAAGTATCAGAATAGTGGTAAACTGCAATATGTAAAACATTATGCCATTTCCGAAAACTGCTGTTGCCATCTGGGAAAGAACCGTTACTCCCGGGATTGGCATAACCTTTAAAAAGCTAGCTAAAAAGCTGGTACCGCCGAAAATAAAAATTATTATTCCACCCAGCATGAAAAGTATATGCCTAGCATTTTTTTGTGCTGGTTCTTTAAAGCTGGGAATCGCATTGCTCACAGCTTCAACACCTGTTAAAGCAGAGCATCCTGAAGAAAAAGCACACAAAAATAATACGAGAGTCATACCAGAAAACTGCTCCATAGAAATATTTGCCAACGCCAATTGACTTGGTGTATAAGCTATGGGAGTCAGCGTTTTAGAAAAAAAACCTACGAATCCAGCGGCTATTAAAACCATCATAGATAAAATAAAAGCATACGTAGGTATACCAAATATCTTTGAAGATTCACTTATACCTCGTAAATTTATTAAGGTTATAATCCCTATACATAAAAGAGAAATCACAACTCTGTACACATCAAGTGCAGGATAGACCGAAACAAGTGCAGCGGTGGCAGATGAAATACTTACAGCAACAGTCATTATATAATCAATTACAAGACATGTTGCGGCTAATAAAGAGGATTTTTTGACAAAATTTTCTTTTGAAACTACATATGCGCCTCCACCATCAGGGTAATAGTTAATGATTTGAGTATAAGAAAACACCAATATCAACAATAAAAGAATGATGGGAATGCTTACAGCACCAACAAAACCAACCGCCATTAACCCCAGCGCCGGTACTAATGCAATTAATATTTCTTCCACCGCATATGCAACAGAAGAAACGGCATCACTCGCCATGATGGGCAAGCCCCATGTTCGCGAAAGCCTTTCGTGAGAAAGTTGATCATCCTTCAGCGCAGAACCCAAAAGAAATTTTTTGATTTTCTTGAAAATATTCACTTAAAAATCGTCTCCAGCTAAGCTATAAAAATTACTACCTAATATAATTAATACTGAACACATTAACAAAAAATAGCTTCAGTAACAATATTAGCACAAAAAATCCTAAAAACAACATATTTTTAAAATTTTAAATAAGAAAATTACAGTTTTATTCGAAATATAAAAATCTTCGCAGTTTCACTATTTCTTTTCTTCTAATCGTAGTTTTCTCTTCATCTTTAATTACATCTCCATCAGATGTAATTTTAATTATATCTCCTTCATTTAAATTTTCAGAGATATCTTTAATATCGAGCATATGCACACGTTGATTTTCATCTTCGCATATAATGTGATTTTTTTCTATTCTATCCACAGATAAAAATTTCATGGATATTTTTTACCCTCTTTCTTTTAATATGTCTATTTTTTCCCCATCAGTTAAAAAGATTATTGTTCCATTCAAATCAGTTCTGTAAATTTTTGTTCCAAATTTTTTTAATCTTTCCAAAACCGAAGTTTTCGGCAGATTACTTCTATCCGGTCCTACTGAAATAATCGCATATTCAGGCAGTATTTTCCCCAAAAATTTCTGCGTACTAGATGTATTGCTCCCATGATGCGCGACTTTTAATACGGTGGATTTTAAGTCCGCACCCGAGTTCATAATATCGAATTCTTCCTGCTTTTCAGCATCGCCCGTAAACAAAAAGCTGACAGTGCCATATGTAATTTTTAAAACAATTGAATTATTATTCAAGTTGTCATACTCATTAATCGGACCGAAAATCTCGATTTTCGTATCGCCTATTAAAAAAATTTTACCCACCGTTACGTTTTGTACATCCACTTTATGGTTTATAAGAGATTTCAGCATTTTTTCGTACGTAACCGAAGTTGGAACAATTCCATCAGAAATTTCCGACATAATAAATTTATCAATTTCAAATTCATTAATAACGTTATCCATTTGACCAATGTGGTCCCTATGAGGATGCGAAACTACGATCAGGTCAAACTTTGATACATTTTGCCTTTTCAAATATTCCACAACGCTATTAGTAGTTTCAACATCCGCGGCATCAATAAGAATATGCTTATCTTTACATTTAATATATGCACAGTCCGCTTTACCGGCATCTAAAAAATGAACCTGCATTTCAGCATCATACTTCTTAGTAGTAATATCTGAAATATTCGATTTATCAAAAATACTATGCCAGTTAAAATTTTTAACGTCACCATAACTGAGGAAAATAGAAACTAGAACCATCAACAATAATATTATGGCTCCAGCTATCTTTTTCGCATTTTCATTTTTAAATAATCTCATTTTATACCCTAAAAATCCTAATCAGATTTTTGCATATTCATCTCTAAAAATTGCTGGTATGTGATCAAAACCTGCCGCGGTTTCGATCCTTCATGCGGACCGACTATACCCATTTGCTCCATTTCGTCGACTAACCTGCCCGCGCGCGCATAGCCAACTCTTAACCTTCTTTGAAGCAAAGAAGTGGAAGCCTGCCCAGCTTCAATTACGCATTTTATGGCATCTTGCATGACAGGATCAAGATTTTCATCTGTATTGGAATCAACATTTTTGGATTTCTCCAAAACAGCATTCTTTTCAATCTCGTTAACAACAGTTTGGTCGTACTCACTTGTCTGAGAGGATTTTATATGCTTAATAATTTTTTCGATTTCTTTGTCTGTTACATAGCACCCCTGCACCCTGATGGGCTTGGACGAACCCACAGGAGAAAACAGCATGTCCCCATGGCCAAGCAATTTTTCCGCTCCGCTCATATCTAAAATAGTTCTGGAGTCTATCTGCGATGAAACTGCAAGTGCAATTCTACTTGGAATGTTCGCTTTGATTATACCAGTAATAACGTCCACAGACGGACGCTGTGTTGCGATTACAAGATACATGCCTGCAGCCCTTGCCATCTGTGCCAAACGGCATATGTAGTCCTCAACTTCATTCGGCGCCGCCATCATTAGATCAGAAAGTTCATCAATTACAATGACTATTTGTGGCATCTTTTTGAGCGGTTCGCCTTCTTGATCCTTCAACTTGGAGTTCTGCTCAACCATAAGATTGTAAGCACCTAAATCACGCACGTTATTTTCAGCAAAGCGTTTGTATCTATTAAGCATTTCGTTTACTGCCCAGTTAAGTGCTCCCGCCGCTTTTCGCGGGTCTGTTACCACGGGGACCAATAAATGCGGAATGCCATTATAAACACCAAGTTCTACGACTTTCGGGTCAATCATTAAAAGCTTGACTTCTTCAGGGTTGGCGCGATAAAGAAGACTTATAATAAATGAGTTTATGCACACGGATTTACCTGAACCTGTTGATCCCGCAATTAGCAGATGCGGCATTTTTGCTAAATCTGCAG
>CAYJIV010000002.1:32692-34190 GCA_964370325.1 uncultured Eubacteriales bacterium | reverse complement strand
ACTAATATTTAATAATGTTATTACTCATTTACACAAAACTATGGACGCTTCCAATTCTGGAGTTGTATTTTGATGATCCTCGTTTTACGAAAAATTTAGAATGGTATAATTTTCTTGGATTTGAATGTGTAGATGAAACTTTTGATTTTATTTCTATGTCAAAAAAATTCAATTATAGCGTATGTTCATAAAATTAAGTATAATCGTGTTTTCTTTAGAATCTTAATTGTTTTAATAATGATTTAGGCTTGTCCGCATAATTTTTTTGTTTAAAGTAAAAGATAAAACAGCACGAGTAAAATTGTTAAATTGTCTTCCTCTCCCATCAGTAAAACAATTAAAATTATTATCAAGCTTCTTTCTTCGTCTTTGAATATTAAGTCCAAAAGATTAGGCAGGCCATCGAAAAAGCCTGTCGTTTTTTTGTCTTCTTGTTTAGACTTTGGTGTAGGCTTTTTAGGACTATTAATATTTTTTCTATAGTTGTTTTTTGTGTTTATTTTTGGTGTTGTTTTGTGAGGTGATTTCCCAGAAGCTGCTGTTTTTTTGGATTTGTTTTGTTTTGGCGGAATTTTTGTTTGAGTTATTGTTTTTTCGGTTGCTTCGTTTTGAGGTGCGGGTTTGGGTGGTTTGGCTTTTGCTTGCATTTCACAGATGTATTTGATTGCTTCTTGCTGCATTTTTTTCATGTCTTTAGTTGTGTTCATTTTTTCACCTCAAATCAAAACAATTCCTGGCTTTTTAAAATTGGTAACAGCTGCATTAGTTGCAGTATTTTTGACGAATTATCTAGCTTTTTCTTTCGGGGTTCGGAAAGTAAAGGTCGTAAAGAACTAATGAATTTTGTATATTTGTTTTCTTTTTTTATTGAGGAAAGTAATGGCGCAATTTTCATGAATGCTTGTAGCATTTCAGCAGGAAATTCTTCCTCAAGATTTTCTGTTTCAGTGCTGCTTGAAGAAGAAGTTTCCGACCCGGAACTTTTCTGTTGGCTTAACATGTCTAATATGCCTTTACTTTGTTCATTGTTTCCGGGTTGCCGAACATTTCAGTGATTTTGCCTGTAAGGTCATCCATAATTTATTTTTCCCCCAGGACTTTTTTGAACAGTTGCTGTGCTTTTGGTGTTGAGAGCAATTTTGAGGCGACGTCTTTATCTGAAAGGATTTTTTCCACTTTTTGTGCCTCTTCTGTGCCTGTGTTTTTTAACACTTCGTTTGCGTTGCCGCTTTGAACTGCTTGTTTTAATTTTTCTGGATTTGTTCCGAGCTTTTTAGATATTGTGTTTATCATGTCATTGAGATTCATTGTTACCTTACCTCCTTTCCGCCGCCAATTTGCAAATCAGCTTAATCTATTTATATGACCAATAGGAGGCCCATATGTATTTGACTGTAAAGATTGATTGTTACTTGTTGATAATTTTGAGAGAGGTTTTTGGTTTAGTGTTAATTTTTATAAAAAACATTGACAAAACCAAAATTTTATATACAATAAA
>CAYJIV010000002.1:30959-32682 GCA_964370325.1 uncultured Eubacteriales bacterium | reverse complement strand
TCTTAAAAAATTAATTGAAAGTGGTGAGTGAGCGCAAAATTCAAAAAACTATATTTTGCGCGTTATAAAATGAGTGAACAAGAATTTCAAAAAGCTTTTTCGGACAGCGAGTTTGTGGAAAAATTACTTGGGCTGGAAACAGGCGAACAAGTTAGAAGAGCATTGGCAGAAAAAGGTATTGTTTTAACACCTGAAGAATTGGACAAATTTGCAGAAGTATTGCTGTTGGCATTGGAGAAAAACGGAAAGATTTCCGATAGTGAGTTAAATGAGGTTTCCGGTGGCAAGGGCGAGAGGTTAGAAGCCATAAAGAAAGGAGCGGCATTGTTTGCAGAGAGAGTATACAAGAGGCCGAAAAATTTTAAAGATGCCGTTACCCCTGCTGTTGTTCGAGATGGATACGTGCCAAAGTGGGCGCGGGAGATGCCAGTAGAAAATTTATAGTGAATATTTGTTTGGAAAAACTCAAAATATTGTAAAAAAGAAAGATTAAAAAATTTTTTTAAAATTTTATTAAAACTTAAACTTAAACCAAAATCGCATAATGATGCCATTTAAATTGGTTAATTGAACAACAAAGCGGCGCTAAAAGTAAAAAAAAACCAAAATTTTTAAAATTTTAGTTGACAATCCACAAAAAACGTTTATACTAAGCATTGTATCCCTAGGAATTTTTAAAATTTTGAAAGGTGGAATTTATTATGTCAAGGGAAAAAGCAATCGTAGAAGTCAAAAAAGCATTAGGAGAAGGGGGCATTGAACTCGCAGATGACAAAGCAGGAGCAGTTGCAGACGCTTTGAACGAAAAAGGCGAATTGTCCGTTGAAGAGTTAGAAACAATTTCTGGCGGATTTAAATGGAGCGGCCTAACCGCAGGACAGAAAAGAGCCATCCAAATTGCCGGCGCCACAGTTAGTGCAATAGCTGTAGTCGCTGGTGGAACAATAGCATGGACGAGAGACGTAGGCGGGGTTAGAACTATGATGGAAAACAGGGGCAGAACCTGGGTTCCAGCTCAGGATGCAGTTCCAGGTGGTTTGTTTGGTTGGGGAGCAAGAGACGCAGTTCCAGGACATTACGAAGATTAGGTAAAAATAAAAACAAAAAAGAAAAGGCCAAGCTTGAAAAAGGTTTGGCCTCTTAAAACAAAAACAAGGGAGTGATTTATTATGGCGACAATGGAAGAAATTAAAAGAGCGTTGGAAGCGGACAAAATTGATTTTTCAGAAGAGCAATTGAAAGCGGTTGAAAGCCTTGTTAACAATCCTCCGCCAGAAGGTAAACCGCTGACCGAGGCACAAATGGAGCTTATTTCCGGAGGTGGATTCTGGACTAAAGCAAGGAACACTTTGATAGGTGCCGGAATTCTTACAGGAGTTGCTGCTGCGGCATACTTTGCTGATGACAGGTTTAACGAAGGTAAAGGCTGGGCAGCAACTAAGGATTTTGCAGGGGACGCTTATGGCAAGGCGGCAGGCATGGCAGGAGATCTTTATGGTAAAGGAAGAGATCTTTTGAACAGAGGGGGCACCGCTTCTGCTGCTACGACAGATCCTACTGTTACGGTAGGTGGCGGTGAAGAAGGCGCTGACGTTTAAAATTAGGAAGAAAGCCCCTTGAAGAACGTTGAAAATGAAGTAACGTTTTTTGAGAATTAAATAAAATATGCAAATGTTAAGCTGAAAAAGTTTGATTTTTTAAACAAAGTAAGGAGTGAATAACA
>CAYJIV010000002.1:25676-30859 GCA_964370325.1 uncultured Eubacteriales bacterium | reverse complement strand
GAAGAAGAACTTGATGTGCCAGAAATAACTAATCCTGTAGTGATAGCGCCACCGGTTCCAGCAGTACCAGCAAAACCGAAAGCACCTAAAATCATCAAAAAACCAAAACCAAAACCAAAACCAAAAGGAAAAAAGAAATAAGAGTGGGGCTTGGATTTAGTTTGATAAAAAATGAAAAAAGACTAAACCTGCAGGTTTAGTCTTTTATTATGTTTGGTTTGAAATTTTTATTTTGATTTTTAAATAAATTAGTATTACAACTTATAAAAACAATGTGTAAATTATTGATTTATCTTGAAATGTAAAGAGCAATAGCTGTCCGGTTCGGTAACTTTAAAATCGATCCGGGCACTAATTTTTCATTTGTTTGTAGCCCATTAAACGTTGCAACAGCTGTTATAAATGAAGTGTCTTTATAGTATTCTTTGCAAACAGATTCTATTGTATCTGTGTGCTGAACTATATAGTCTTCGTAGTCCATATCAAGGCCCTCCATTAAAACGATGTCTGAAGACGCCTTGCTTTTTTCGGCGATTTTTTCCTTTTCTGTGGAAACGTCTTTGGCGGATTCGTCTTCTTTGTTGCCGTTGTAACTGATGTCACCTATTGCAACAACTGGTGCCGCGCCTGGTTGTAGTTGGTTTTTGCCTTCGTTTATTTTTGAATATGCAAGGTAACCCAGGCCGATTACAATCGCCAACACAATTGTGGTTTGTGTTAATTTGGTTATTATTTTTTGCCGTAGGCTAAACTGGTATTTTATATACGTCCACCAAGAACTGGTCTGCGAAAGTTTTTCGGCTTTTTTAAGTTCTATTGTAAGTTCAGGGATAGAATTATAGACAGCTCTTTTACATTTATCCAAAACTATATGCAGAGATTTATTAAACCCTGCCTCGGCCTCTTGTTGTAGCATAATGAAAATAATGTCGTGAATATTTTGGAAAACGGTTTGTTTTGCTTCTGTGACATCTTTATATACGTTTTTAAGATTATAAGTTAAGCAAACTTTTTTTTCATTGTCCACGCAAATATTTTCGGGTTCAGTTATACACGCTAGAATTTCCGGGGGCAATTTAAAGAGTTGATCTATTTTTATTAAAATATTTCCTAAAATAATACATCTTTCTTCAAAAGTTGCGGTATTTAAAATTTTGTTATATTTTTGTTTAATGTTTTCAGCCTGTGTATATTTAAACGTAGCATAAAAATCATTTTTGTAAACAAAAAAATCTACAAAATCTTTTGTTTTTTGCTTTGATTCGAAAAAATAAAATAATTTTTTAAATAAATTTAAATCTTTTTCATCAAACGGATATTTATTTAACACATATAAATTATCAAGTGTGTTTTCCCCTTTGAAAGTAATGGAAACCTCGATTTTACTGCCCGAAGCCAGTGTCGCGATTATTACATAATCGGATGCGTTTTTTATCTCTGCCATAAAAATTTTTACACCCCTATAAAATTTGATAAGTAAAACATTTTTTTTGTACTTGACTCAATTATTTTATAATAATATACTAATTATACAATACTATTTTAAAATAGTAAACATATATGTGGAAAAGTTTTTGATAAAATTATTTTATTTTTTTAAAACGCCGGTTTTGCGGTGTTTTAAAGAACCAGGAAAGTTAAAAATCCATACGTGGGAGGATTATTATGAAGTCGAAAACTCCAAAGAGCGGTCAAGGAAATATGAAAAAGTTGAGTCAAACGTTTGCAAAACCCAGTGTAAGGTATTCTGTTTTAATAGGTCTTGTTTTGATTTTGGGGTTTTTGTTGCAATATTTTATCAACAAACCTGATTTTGGTACATTCCTGAATTCTGACATGGACTCTGGCGGAAGCGTTTATGTGTTGGGTGTGGACAGAAGTAAAAATGAATTTAAGATAACCAAAATAAATCCGAGCGGCAGTACTGCTTATCAGGTTAAACTTGAGCGCTCAAATGATAAATATGATTATTCATATTCGAATCTAGAAGTAGATTCAAAAGGAAATTTCTATTTTGTAAAACATCAGCGGGACTTAAGTGCTGTTGTGGCGGACAAATCTATGTATCCTGTTAGAAATGAATCTATTATGATGTATGACACAAACGGGAATGAGGTTAAGCAAATTGCAAACATAGATTTTTCGAAAGAAGCGAACCCTCCAGTTAATAACTATATTAAAAAATTGCAATCGGTGGATGAAAATTTGACTATCATTGCGTGCAGAGACCATATTTATGACGTTATTGCTGCAAGGCCGTTTTTAGATGAAAGCCCAAGGAAAATAAAATCATTTGAAGTTAAACCGCCTACTGAAACCTCGGACAGAAGTGTTGAATGGGTTAGCGATATGGCTGTTGTTTCAAACGGAAGAGTGTTTTATGGTACGAAAAACGGCGAATTTTATGCAATGGACAATAATGGTGAATTTATAAACTATTCAAGTGTGTTGTCAGGAACACAACTTTTAGTTGCAGGCATGAGTGTGGATTCAAGTGATAATGTTTATTTCACAAATGCACTGAGCGGGAACTTCTATAAATTGAATACAAAAAGCATTCTTGCCGAAGCTGTTTATGGATTAGAAAGCAGTGTGGCTGGTACAGACGGCATAAAAGTTAAAGATTTAAGGAGAATTAAATCTATTGGCGAAAATGATTTTTACGCCGCTTCGAAAGCATTTGATAATCCTTTCCATGTTCGGTTTGGAAACAACGATTTGATAATGACAGATTTAAGGGGCGCATTTTTCCCGTGGGGAATTTTGATTATGCTTGCGGCAGCAGTTTTGGTTGTAGGTCTTTTCTACGGCGTGAGATATCTAAGTAGGTTGGAAATTAGGCGTGTGCCACTTGGAATTAAAATTGTGGCGATGTTTTTACCAGTTTACTTTGCCGCCATGGCAACTTTAGTTTATATTAACACGAATGATGCAGTTACGGAACATATGTCTATACTTCGTAGTGAGCAAGAGCGCGGGGCGAAAACAGTTGCTGATCATATTGCTGGAAGTGAATTTTCAACGTTGGATCATGTTACTGGGTTTATGTCCCCCGGTTACATTAAGCTGAAGAATTCAGTTATAACGGGTTACAATGATGTGGCCTTGAAAATTGGTGACAGAAGTGATTACTTAATTACTTACTTTGAAAAATATAATAAACTTTATTCTTCCGTAAATACGAGATTTACTGCGGACTCTGGCTCTTATGATAGACTTAAATATGTTGATCCTGATATGGTGGCTTCAGAATGCACGATGGTTGATTGTGTACTTGAAAGAGATGAAAATGAAGCAATTTATAGTGCTTGGAATGAACTTTCAGGTAAAAGAGGCACAAGTGATTCCGTTGAGGCGATATTCAGAGATGTCAACGGAGATATGTTTGCGTCGTTTGTTGCAATAAAAGACACAAATGGTAATGTTGTTGGGCTAGTTGGTAACTTTTTGGATGAAGAAATTCACCGTTCCAAAGAGTTCTGGAGAATATTTAACCATGCATTGGCTATTATTTTAATCATTACACTTTTAATATTCGGTTATATAATTTTTGTTGTGTGGTGGTCACTTAAACCTCTTAAACAAATTGAAAAAGGATTAAGCTCTGTTGGTAAAGGTGAGTGGACTTCAAGAATTAAAATAGCTTCTAGGGATGAATTCGCAGATATTGCTGAAGCATTTAATGTAATGTCAGAAAAAATTAATAGGTATACATCCAATTTGATTAAGCTTAATAAAGAATATGTAAGATATGTTCCGACAGAGCTATTTAAATTTATGGACAAAGCAAAAATTACACAGGTTAAATTACATGACCATAATGTTCTGAATATGAATATGATTTACGTTACATTTAATATTTCTTGTAAAGGTTCCTTTAATTTTAAAGACGAGGACGGCATCTTTACGGCACTAAATGAAACCTATACAGAGTTGTTTAAAATTGTTGAGAAAAATAATGGTGTAGTGCAATCTTTTGACGGTTTAGATGCAGTAATGTTATTCCCTGAAAGTGCTAAAGATGCATTTAATGCGTCGATGCAGTTTAAAGAAGTTGCTATCAATGATGTTATCAAGCAAAACATGAATATTACATTAGGTGCAGGGGATGTGTTGGTTGGTGTTTCAGGAACTGAAAAACGCAGGGGTATTATCGTGGTTTCAGATGAAATCATGCAAATGTTTAATATAGACACGCAAATAAATTCAATTGGAATAAGGCATGTTGCAACGAAAGCGATTATAGGCAACCTTGAGAAAAATGGAACTTATAATTATAGGTTTATCGGTAAAGTAGGCAATATTTCCAATGAAGGTTCGACGGATATTTATGAAATGATTGATAGTACAAATCAATACAGAAGAGATCTATACATTTCAACTAAGGAAATGTTTGAAAGAGGCGTTGACTTGTATTTAGTACGTGATTTTGAGGAAGCCAGAAAAACTTTCACAGACGTTTTGAGAGTAAATGAAAATGACCAAGTGGCAATTCATTATCTAATGAAATGTGACGAGCAAATGACTGAGCGCGGGCCTGAAAATTATACTAAAAAAGCTTGGACTAGAGATATAGTTTAAAAAATTTAAAAGAGGTTATTGAAGTGAATGAAAAAATTTTGAAAGCATTTGAAAACAAAAGCTTTGTGGAAAAAACAATGTGTTTGGAAACGAAAGACGAAGTTAAAAATGCATTCGACGAAGAAGGCGTTAAAGTTACTGACCAGGAATTGGACGAGCTTGCGGTTATTATTAGTGAAATTACAGAAGCCGTGAAAAAAATTCCTGAAACGGAGCTGGCCAATATTGCCGGTGGTGTAGGAATTCCGCTTCAACAACAATTTGAAAATTTGGGGGATTATTTGGGTGCAAGCAAATCAATACCAAATCCGGAATATCAACAAGGGAATGCAATAATGAATTGGATTAAATGGCGTCCCAAAACAATAACTTTACAAAGTGAATCACAAGCAGGAGATTTTATTCATGAACATGCGGCCGGATTAGCGCTTGGTACAATTGCTGTGGGGGTAGTTGCTGCAGGTATAGCAGGAATAAAAGTATTTCCATGGGTGAAAAAGAAAATTAAGGATATGAAAACAGATATAAGTAGTGCCTTTGCTTACAGTTAAAAGTGGGTTTGGTTTTTGCAAGGTGCTTTGGATCTAAAAAATTTATAGTTT
>CAYJIV010000002.1:9256-25649 GCA_964370325.1 uncultured Eubacteriales bacterium | reverse complement strand
AAGATTATTGGCGGGTTCTTGGTATTTATATATCAAAACGGTTTGCAATAATGACTATGGTAGTAATAGGCGTGCTGGGGTATCTTGGTATTACTTTTGCATACCCTTGGGCGGATGGTCGTATTTGGACAGCTAACATACGGCTTGACACGCCGAAGTATAGCAAGTTCAACGGTAAAGCGAGAGTATACGATTCTATGGGTACATTGGTATATGAAGGTACAATGGAAAGAGGCGCGCCCAGTGGTGATGGTACTCAGTATGACGACCATGGTAACATGATTTATAAGGGTGGGTTCAAGGGCGGAAAATACGAAGGGCAGGGCGAACTTTACAATAGCAGTGGTGTGGTGCTGTATACGGGTTCGTTTTTGAACAACAGATATGATGGTGAAGGAAAACTTTACAATGATATTGGTAAAGTTATTTATTTAGGCACTTTTGCTGTCGGGCAGCGTTCAGGAACCGGTGTTGAGTTTGATCCTGTAACCGTGCTTAAAAAATATTATGGTGAGTTTGCAAATGATGTAAGAGCGGGTAACGGCGTAGAATATGAAGAAGATGGTGCTACTATAAGATACGAAGGCATGTTTAAAGATGGACTTTATGGTGGCGAGGGTAAGCTTTATGAAAAAAGCAACCTTTTATATTCAGGTAATTTTTCAAATGGTGTTTATAATGGTGAAGGAAATCTTTATGATTTAGATATTGGAACACTTGTTTACTCCGGTGAGTTTAAAGATGGGCAATACCATGGAGCAGGTAAACTTTATGATGCGAATACATCAGTAGTTATATATGACGGTGAATTTTCAAGTGGGAAAAAACAGGGTGTGGGCAAAACATTCGATAAATTGGGTTCAGAGTCATTTGATGGTACATTTAGAAGCGATAGTATTGATTATATTGCATATCTTGGCACAAATGTGGCAGCTGTTACAGATCAGTTTGGGCCGGAAAGTTTCAGAACGGAAATTGGCAATAAGCTAATACTTACTTATTTGAATCTGGATTCTTCGATTGTGTTTAAAATAGATGCCGCTGCAAATGAATATGTTTGTGAAAAAGTAATTATAGGTACCAAAGATAAGTTTATGGGCCTTGGCGCACAGAGCACCGCCGTGGAACGTAGGGCTGTAATGGGAGAGCCTTTCTCGTCAATAAACTATAACTGCCCGGCGTATTACAAAACAGTTTTTGAAAATCTTGCCATAAATATTAACAACACCAGCAGCGTCCCAACGGATAAATACATTATGACGGATTATTTTATCCGTTTCTATTACAATGGCGGGCGCACAGAACTTAAATGCATAGAAATTTGCATGGCGTAGAAGATTTTCGTTCCGAACAAAGCAAATAATTTAAAATGGGGTGAGGTACAGATGAAAAGTTTAAAATTGTTTTTTAAGTTGAATTCCATAAAAAAAGAAGTGGGAACTTGGACGTCCAAAGAATGCGAAGATTACCTTAATAAGCATAAAAACGATAAAAAACCAAGCACATTACAAGAGAGAAAAATACGCGCAGTAATGGATGTGTTTAACCGTAGAAAGATTGCAAAAGGTGTAACGGGAGATCAAAGATATAAATTTCTCAAAGGAATAAAGATTGAAAGCTTAGCGGATATCGTTCCGGCAAGCGCAAAGGATCCTTCAGGTGTTAAATTTTCCAGTGGCCAAAAAAACACCGGAATTTACCTTTGGAAAAGAGGGCTTAATCCTGATAAGTTTTTAGGGAAAGGTGCCTCTGGAGTTGTTTGGGGATGTGATGGTAAAGCGGTAAAGGTGGCATGTAACAGAAGTTATGGACCTTATAAATATCAATCAGCTGCTTCTGAAGCGGAAAAAACAAAATTGCTTAAAGGTATTTTAATGTCAAGCAAAGACAATAAATGGACAAAGTATATTTCTGGTTCGGTTAATAAAGGCAAAGAAATGGTAGGAAGAAAAGCTATCATTGAATCAGAAGTGGCTCAAGGTGATTTGGAAAAGATACAACTAAAAGGAATAGGAGAAATCTTAAGAACAGCCACAAATGTGCGTAAAGCACTAAAAGTTATACACGACGCAGGATATTCACATAATGATATTAAGCCAGACAATTTACTTGTAGTTACAAAGGTCAGTACAAGTACAATGAAAAATAAAAATGTAACCCAGCTTGCTGATTTTGGGTTAATGAGCAAATTTGGAGAGCCGCGCCTTAGCGGACCGTTAAAATTTAGAGCACCTGATTATCTTTCGTCTGCAATGAAGCCTGAGGCAGTTGCCAAAAGAGACGTTTATGGTCTTGGGTTTACTTTATTAACAATTCTTGTAAAACCGGATGCTATAAAACACAGTAACTTAACCGCAAAAGATGGTCCGGAAAAAGTATATGAGAAGTATAAACTGGCGTCCCGCTATGGAAGTGAACCTAAAGAGAATGTTATTAAATTTTTGGAATTGCTAAGAGATATGGTGCGGCCAAGTTATAGAAATCGCATTTCTGTTGATGAAGCTTTAGAAAGGGTCAGAGTACTGAGGGGAAAATAATTTTTAATTTCAAATATTTTATACTAGATATAAAGAGGTGAAAAATATGAACGAAAACTTGCTAATGCTTTTAAAAACACTATTAAGTGATGAAAAATTGGCTGCTAGATTCGCAAAAAACAAAACTTTAGATGAATTCTTTGAGTTTTGTATTTCTATTGTGTCTGGATATACAAAAGACGAGTTGGATGCGTTTTTAAAAGAGCTGGCAAGTTTGATTAGTTATGAGGACTGTGATAAAATTGCATTAGAAAAAAACTTAGAAAAGGTTTCAGGTGGTATTTCTATGAAAAAAACTAATGAAAAAATCTTAGCGGGTGCTATGGCTATTGTAAGTTTGATTTCTCCTTTATCTGTTGTGAATCAAGGTGTTCAGGCGAGTAGTCCGTCTATAGTGAAAGAGCGCGTTAAAGAAGGCCTTTCAGTTGGGGAACAATCGAAAGGGCGTGGTACAGTCATAACTGCCGCAGTTATGGCTGTTAGTCTTGCCATGTTGGCGTACTTTAGAGGAACGAATGGAATATCGGCACCATATACGCCAGCGCCTGGAGGACTTCCTAATTTAGGGGAGTCTTGTTATATGAATGCATCCATTCAATCGCTTTTTTTTATAGAGGCCTTTCGTGATTATGTTTTGTCTTATGGAAGTTGGTCTTTGGGAATTGGTGGAGACGCTTGGATTAAAGCATTAAAACGAATTTTTCAAATAATGGATCAAAGTATTAAAACGGGTAAATTAATTGCACTGGAAGAAATAGAAGGTCCACTTCGTAATTTAGGTTATGCTGACAGTCAAGAAGATGCAACAGAGTTTATTTATCGTGGAATTATGAATTCTGTAGGTGGCGCCTTTGGAAGATTTTTTACACCTCCGCTGGCGATAGTCGGTAGGGCAGAAGGTGTGCAATTAGGTGAAATTTTAAGAACTGGCGGACTTATAGATTTGGACGTTGTGCATGGAGAAATTGCCAGACAGAGACCAGATATGGTGCCTTATGATAGCTATAGCCCCGATAGTGTGGGCACATGGAATCAGCTGCGAACTGCGTTTTTAGAAGGGTTGTCATTAGCGGATGCTTATAGGTACAATAGAGCTGTAGAACTACACCCTGTTAAAGGGCAATTTGGAATTTTGCTTAATAGAACCCATGTTACAGGTAAACTAACAATTAGAGTTCAAATTCCGAATATGTTAACAATTCCAGGGTGGTTTGGAGAAACACAATATGAGTTGACTGCGGTGACTGTGCATCAGGGAGAAAGAATGGATAGTAGCCACTATTATACTTATATAAGAGAAAGAATTAAAGGTGGCGGTGGCAAATGGAGTTGCCACGAGGATAGTTCAATTAGTGAAGTGACTAACATTGGAGCTATGCAATCAAACATTGAACACAATGGTGTGATTTTGGTTTATTCTCAAATACTTTAAAATACACGTTTATATATAAATAAAAAAGTGAAAAAATAAAAATGGTTTAATTTTCAGTACGAAGGGGTGTGGCATTAATGGAAGTTATAAAGAAGTTGTTAAAAAAACTTAGCAAAAATATTTTGGCTATTATAGTAGTAATGGTGACAGTTGCAGTTACAATTTATACTATCGCACAGGCTGTTGAAGGTGATTCTAACGGCATAATAGCTGCTCAAGAAGTTGAAAGACAATTGACCAGTGAAGAAATTGATAAAATCATTCAAGATTTGAAGGCCTCCGGCAATATTGACAATATTCTGAGCAAACTGGAAGAAATTATTAAAAGAGCGGAGCTTTCAGGAAACACCGCGCTCAAAGAGTACGCAACAAATGTGAAAACTGCGTATGAACTGCAAAAGGAACTAGATGCAGTCAAAGGTTTGATTGAAGCTATGAAAAAGAAAAACACGGAAATCGAAGCCGTGGACAAACAAGTTTCAAAAATACTTTCAGCTACAACTATAATTGAAGATTTAAGAGGTGCAGTTTCTGAAGAAGCTATGTTGATTTTGGAATCTTTGACGGAAGACCAGGTCAAAGAGTTACAGGAACTTTTGGCTGAAATATCGACTTTGATTGACCTTAATGATATAGGTTCGCTTTCTATTAATCAACGTAGTTTGCTTGATGTTTTAGTGCTTGACGAAATAATTAAAAAAAATATGCTTGACGACGAAGAGCGCGTAACACTTGCTAAAGACGCCCTCTCCGTCGCCGTGACTATATTGCAATCTTATGAAAAACAGCGTTATAGTGACGTAGAGTTTAGCTCCCTTGCTGCTGGTTCGGATGAGTTTGTAAAATATGGGCGCAAAGCTGGCTCAGTATTAGCGGAGCAAGTAGTATTTTTTGACGGATTTTTTAACATGAGGCGTCCACCTGTAATGTATGATGGCCATATATTGGTAGCCATGGATGATTTATATCAATATATCGATGCGAAAGTGGAGTACATGTATAATAATGCAACAATGGTTATACAGTCACCAGGGAAAACGCTGGAAATTGTGAGTGGAAAAAATGTTGCATATCTGAATGACGAGCCAAAAAGTATGCCTGTTCCTGTGCTGAATTTTAGAGATACAATATATATATCTGCTGAATTCTTCGCCCAGGCGTATGACATGGGATATAAGTATGTTGAGGAGCATGAATTTTTCGTTATTTATAAAAATTTAGTTCAATTAAGTAATCCATCTGTACCCAATGCAGTGAATAGAGACTAAGTAAATATTTGCATTTTTGGAAACACAAGGGTATATTATAATTTTTGTTAAGTGAAAATTCACAGATTAGTGTTTGATTTTGAGAATAAATTATAAATTTGTTTTATTGTATTAAAGGAGATATATCTATGGCCAAATATACCGTAATTTCTGATATTGGAAAAGGAATTTTAAATATGCTGCGGGATAAATTAGTTCCGGAGCCAATTGACAAGGCAGAGAGCATAGGTATATGTGAGCCTAAAGAACGCGGTGGTTATATCGTTGGGATTCACCCTTATGATATTAAAGAAGATACCAGCGGTAGGGCAGTAGAATCCAACGCGTTGCCGGATGGCAGTGTTCAAGATCACCCTGCTATGATAGAAATTTATTATATGATATCCGTTAGCAGCAAAGCTGAGCTTGAAGCCAAGGCAATGGATGAAGCTAAGATAGTTGGCAGGATAATCCAAGTTATTAAAGATAACCCGATTATCCCCAGTAGATATATGCCGAATAACATCGGTGCGCCCATTGAAAATGTCCCTATAAGCTCACTCCCGATAAACATGGAGGAGAAAGTAAAAATTTGGACGATGTTTGGTGAATCTTATAAGATGTCTGTTTTTTATGTCGTTGGGCCGGTTGCCATAGATTCTGAAAATATACACAAACCCAGAAGAAGAGTTGAACGCGTATACCTTAATAGTAAACAATATGCGCCTGAGAGCAGTATGGAATTTTTAACAAGAATCAAAGAAGAAGATATTGACGACGAATACACGCAAAAACCTGACGAAGAGGACCAAGAAGAAGAAAATGAAGAAGATGGTTTTGATTCAGGTATGGATAATGATACAAGTGATTTAGACAGCAATTTAAATTTTGGAGATGATGAATCGAGCGATTTAGGGTTAGATACAGATTCAGATTTTAGTTCTAATATTGATTCCGATGATAGCATGGATGATTTGGATGACGCGGGTATTTCTGGAGGGGAGAGTAGCGAAGTAACATTTGAATCTTCAGATGAGTAATACAAAAGAGCTAAGTTTGCATAATTATCGAAACATTTTAAAAGGCGGTGGAGTATGAGACTTATATATGAAGCGGCACTGGTTTTTTTACTAACGGATATTTATACAAAGATGCCAATTACTAATGCGGTAATTTTATGCAATGGCAAGCAGAATCCATACACCCGGAAAAGCTCCGGACATTATGTTTTTTCAAACTTGAATCCTGGAGAATATGAAATCAGCATAATGTGCAAGGGGTATACGGATATTAATATGACAGTAACTCTTCGCGAAAACGAAACCCAGATTGTTGTTACGCAGCTTCCTTACACAGTAGATAATCCTTTGCTTTCAAATTTAACAAGATTTGAAATAACGGTTATGCAGGGCAAAGAAGCTTTAAAAAATACAGAAGTATTATTAAAACTAAAGAATGAGTTGACTTTTTTAAAGCTAATTGAACCGATTGAGGCAGGCAGTGAAGACGTAATGCTGAATGCAGGTATGACTAGCGGACTTCTTAACCAAAAGTATTTATATAAAATTAAGCGCAAAGAGCATGAGTTGTTTTTGTGGGGTTATGATCGAGATAAGAAGTGTTATATTTTAAAAGAATCCGTAGAAGAAAGAATAGATGTTGGTGGGAAGTTTATGCCGTTTTGGAAAGTCAAGACGGACGGCCGCGGTAGAGTTGTTTTTCCATTTTTAAGCCAGTTTATGAAAGACGATGTTATTGAGTTTGAACTGAAAACAGAAGATTCTAAATCCAGCGTTAAAGCGGATGTTGCCGGAGAGCAACAGTCCGGGAAGGTGTTTTACTTTGACGCTAAATTAAAGAAATCTAAATAACAAAGGTGTGATTGAACATGGGAATGCAAGTTGCAATGAACGGACAGTGTCAGTGTTCATTCGGTGCCGCGCCTATGCCGCTTAAGGTTTTGCCGGATAAAATGGTGCAGGCTCAAAATATGCCAGCTGCTAACATAATGGACAATAAACCTATGGTAAATGTAGGCCCTTTTGGAAATTGTATGAGCCCATCAAATCCCGCTAATATTAAAGGGCCTGTAGTTGTACCAGGCAGTGCACCGTGTGTGCCTGTTATTCCTGCACCATGGGCTCCAGGTTCGCCTACAGTACTTATAAAAAACATGCCTGCTCTTAACAACTCTTCTAAACTGATGTGTACATGGGCAGGAGTAATTTCTATAATAAACCCGGGTACCACGACGGTACAGATACCATAACCTATAATTGCAATTTTTATGTAAGGAGTGGGCAGTTTGATGAACGATGTCATGGAGAAAATATTCCCTGAAAAACTGCGCTCCATTCCCTACAGTAGTAATTATGCTTATCTGATGGACCAATTTGCTCGTGTGGAAATGCTTGTGGTTTCTTACACTCAATGCATGGAGCTAAAAAATTTTAGTGAAAAACGAAAACCTATACTGAAATATTTTGACGATGCAATTTCTTTTATTAAATCACGTCTTTCGGTTGACAGTCATCCTATTATAGCAGCAGAATATGTTAAAAAGGTTTATTATTTAACTGAGCTTGAGTGGTTTTGCCTGATTGTTAGTATTATGCGCAAGAGCGATGTTAAATACGAGGCTTTATTTTCAAAAATAATTGATGAAAATTGCAAGGAAACTTTCGGATATGATTCCATATTAAAGCTTTATTATTTTGTCCAAAATGTTTCGGATATAAGTAATTTTTACGAAGTTGCGTCAAGTTTAGAAAGTAAAATGGAGTCCCTTTGTTTTATTAAAGGCACAGTAGAGATTGATCCTCGTTTGTTTGAGGTTATTTTGAGCAGCTCGCATCAAAATTTAAATGCTAGCGGGATCAGCGTTTGCACCCCGGATGGCTCAAAAAATGAACCGTTAATTATAAGAGAAGAAATTGCGGAAAAGATAACTAAGTTTTTAGATAAGTTTGATTCCCAGAAAGCTGTTTTTTGTTATTTGTACGGGCAGGAGGGTATCGGTAAAAAGACTATAGTCAAACGGGTTTTGGAAGCTTCAGGAAATATTTTAGTAATTATTGACGCTGGAAACAGGCCGAAAAGCAATGATGAGGCTTTCCTTAATTATTTTATGACGGGCTTTCGAGAGGCATTGATGTTTGGCGGTTCAATCTGCATATGTAATTTTGATGAACTTGAAAAAGACGAGAAAGTCAGTGCGAGTTACATTAAGTCGTTATTGAATTTAGCAACCAGGTTTTCCAGAAATATATTTATATTATCTGAAAAGTTGGTGCGGGATAAATCAGCCATTCAAAATCTGCCTTACATTGATGTGGAGATTGAGGATTTAAGCAGGGAAGAGGGCATTAAAATATGGGAAGAGGCACTTTCCAAAGAGAAATTAAAATCGGATGTTAAAGCCTATGAAATGGCGAATAAATTTACGTTTACTCCGCGGCAGATAAAAGACACTGTTTATCTTGCGAACAAACGGGCTTTCTGGGAAGGCAAACCGGCCTTGGACACTAAAACACTGTGCGATTGCGCGCATTTTCAAGTGGTAAATAATTTGGAAAACAAGGCAACGCTCATAAAAGCCAAGTATACGTGGGATGAGCTGGTTCTGGGCAAGAGTCAGAAAGAGATAATAAAGCGGGCGTGTGACCAGATAAAATACAAACACATAGTCTATGACAAATGGGGATTGCAAAGCAAAATTTTGTACGGCCGCGGTCTTAGCATGCTTTTCACCGGGCCTTCAGGTACGGGTAAAACTATGGCCGCGCAGGTTGTGGCTAACGACCTTGGGCTCGAAATTTATAAAGTGGATATATCCAAAGTGGTTTCGAAGTATATTGGGGAATCCGAAAAAAACCTCGGCGAAGTGTTTGACAGCGCGAAAAAGAGTAACGTAATACTACTTTTTGATGAAACTGATGCTTTGTTCGGGAAAAGAACCGAAGTTAAAGATTCGCACGATAAAAACGCCAATTTGGAAACATCTTACCTGCTTCAGAAAATGGAAGAGTATGATGGTATTACAATAATGACGACTAACTTTTTGGAGAACATTGATAAAGCTTTTTTCAGAAGAATAAGTTACGTGGTTCACTTTGAGTTTCCGGATAAAAACGCACGTAAGGAAATTTGGAAGAAAATGTTCCCGAAAGAGATTCCGCTTGCGAAAGATGTGGATTTCGATTACTTGGCCAGACAGTTTGAAATTGCGGGCGGCAGCATAAAAAATGTGGTTATAACATCATCGTTTATGGCGGCTTCGGATAATAAAAAAGTCGGAATGCAACACATTGTTAAAGCGCTTCAATATGAGATTAGAAAGCAAGGCAAAATGTTTTCGCAGGATGATTTTGGCGAATACGGATATTTGCTTTAGATTTGAATTTAAGCCCCGCTATTAGCGGGGCTTAATAAATATGTTTGATTTTATTCGAGACGTTTTTTAAGTTCAGCAAGTTGTGTCTTTAGTTCTTTTGGTAGGTTTCCGTTGAAAGTTGTATAAAATTCTTCTATGTAGTCAACCTCTTTTATCCACAGGTTTTTATCTATATCCAGTAAGTTTTCAAGGTCTTTTTGTGATATATCAAGGCCTTCAGTTTCTAATTCTTTCGGCAGCGGGATGAGCCCGATTGCTGTTTTTTTGGCATCTGCTTTATTTTCGCAGCGTTTTATAATCCAATCTAATACTCTCAGATTTTCACCGAACCCGGGCCAGAGGAATTCTCCATTTTCATCTGTTCTGAACCAATTTACGTTAAATATTTTCGGAGCATTTTTACCTAATTTTTCTCCGATTTCAAGCCAATGTGCGAAATATTTACTCATGTTGTATCCGCAAAATGGCAGCATCGCCATGGGGTCATGGCGCAGAACGCCTGTTTTGCCTGTTGACGCAGCCGTCGTTTCAGATGAGATAATTGAACCGACAAACACGCCGTGTTCCCAGTTGTTGGATTCGTATACCAGCGGGGTAGTATGTGCGCGCCTGCCGCCGAATACTATTGCTGAAATCGGTACGCCGTTTGGATTATCGAATTCTTTGCTTACACACGGGCAGTTTTTGGCGGGAGATGTGAACCTGCTGTTTGCCTGTGCGCCCGGTTCTGTTGCCTCTTTGCCGTTCCAGGACTCACCTTTCCAGTTAACAGCGTTTTCAGGCGGATTGTTATTTAATTTTTCCCACCAGACTGTGTTATCTTCCAGATTGTGTACAACATTTGTGAATATGGTGTTTTTAGCTGTTGTTGCAAGTGCGTGCGGATTGGATTTTTTATTT
The DNA here is from genome assembly GCA_964370325.1 of uncultured Eubacteriales bacterium. Lineage (GTDB taxonomy): Bacteria > Bacillota > Clostridia > Oscillospirales > Acutalibacteraceae > UMGS1491. Next base: position 15,140 of record CAYJIV010000002.1, on the reverse strand, counting down.
GTCCCCGGTGCAACTCCGAAAAAACCGTTTTCCGGATTTATCGCCCAGAGTCGGCCGTCTTCGCCGATTCGCAGCCAAGCGATATCGTCTCCCACACACCAGACTTTGTAACCTTTCTTTTTGTAAATTTCAGGAGGAATAAGCATTGCGAGATTTGTTTTCCCGCACGCGGAAGGAAAGGCTGCACATATGTAAATGATTTCTCCGTTAGGTTTTTCTATGCCGAGAATTAGCATATGCTCCGCGAGCCAGCCGTCTTTTTTCCCTTGGAATGAAGCTATTCTAAGTGCGAAACATTTTTTGCCGAGGAGTACGTTTCCGCCGTAACCTGAATTTACGGAAATTATTGTGTTGTCTTCCGGAAAATGGCATACATAACGGTTTTCTTCGTCCAAATTACAAGAGCAGTGCAAACCGCGTACCCAGTCATTGCTGTCTCCAAGTGTTTCCAGTACTTTTTTGCCGACTCTTGTCATTATTGCCATATTAAGAACGGTGTAAATTGAATCCGTGAGTTCGATTCCGACTTTTGCAAATTTTGAGCCGACAACTCCCATGGAATAAGGAATTACATACATAGTTCTGTTTTTATAGCTGTCTTTTGCTATGTCCAGAATTTTTTTATATGCAAAATCCGGTGCCCACCAGTTGTTTGTTGGGCCCGCCTCTTCTTGAGTTTTTGTGCAGATGAATGTCCTGTGTTCGGCTCTTGCAACATCGTTTAAGGCTGTACGGCGAAGATAGCATCCCGGCAGCTTTTCCTGATTTAATTTTATTAGTTCCTTTTTTTCACATGCTTCTTTACGTAGTTCTTCCAGTTGCTCTTCAGTGCCGTCTATCCATACAATGTTTGAAGGCTGCACGACTTTTTTCATGTTTTCCAGCCATTCAAGAATATACTTGTTACTAGTCATGAATCGTAACTCCCCTGTTAATTTTATTATTTAATTATATCAAATTTTGGCGTGTCATAATAGTCTTGACTTTTTGTTTTCGGTAGGTAATAATGTTTAATGATAGTGCATAAAATCGGGTATATCGATTTGCTTTAGTAGTTTAAATTTTTTAATAAATACTTTTTTATTTTACTGTTGGGGCGGCTTATGTTAAGCTTGATTTGCAGATGAATTGTTCAAGAAATTTAGAAAGGTGTTAGTGGACGGAAAAGACTTTACAATATATCTTATGATTTACGGTAGATTGAGTTTCATTTTTCTTTTTCAGTTTCACAATGCAATATGAAAACGATTGAGTTTAAAATAGGCAGTGAGCATGGTTTACATGCCAGACCTGCAGGGCAGATAGTCAATATGGCAAAAGGGTTTGATTCTGAAATAACAGTTACAAAAGGCGATAAGTCAGCTAGTGCAAAAGCACTTTTTGCTCTGATGGGGCTGAATATTAAGTTTGGCGACGCAATAAGTTTTACTATTGACGGTGCGGACGAAGAATTAGCCGTGGAAGCGATGAATAATTGCTTAAAAGAATTTTCAAATATATAAATCCTTTGTGTTTTATGGTTAATAGAAAGGAGAGATGTTGCTTCAATGATTGTTTTACGCGGTACCGGTGTGTTTAAAGACATAGCTTTCGGAACCTTATCTATGAATAAAAAAAGCTGCGAGAAGATAGAAAAACGAAGCATTGAAGACGTCCAAAGTGAATTGAACCGTTTTGAAACAGCCAAAAAATCGGCCATAGAAAAAACAGAAACTTTTTATGAAAAATCTCTTAAGAGTCTTGGTGAAGAAGAAGCGCAGATTTTCAAAGTACATAAAATGATGCTCGAAGATGATGATTACTGCTGTTCAGTTACTGAGATAATAAAAAATGAAAAGATAAACGCGGAATATGCTGTCTGGATGACGTGTAAAAAGTTTTCCGAAATGTTTTCGTGTATGGATGACGAGTACATGAAAAACAGGGCTGTGGATATCATGGATATTTCGCAGAGTTTATTAGACTGCCTTGTCGGATGCGAAAAAACTTTTGAAAACCAGATCGATGATGTGATTATTGCAGCCGCGGATTTAACTCCGAGCGAGGTTGCTGGTTTAGATAAAAGTAGAGTTAAAGGGTTTGTCACTGCCGATGGTTCTTCATGTTCGCACGCGGCTATTATAGCCAAGGTTATGCACATTCCCGCCGTTGTCGGCTTGGGTGACCAGTTAAAGCCGGAATATTCGGGGTGTAAGATAATACTTGATAGTTTTTCGGGGAAAATTTACATAGACCCTGATGCGGAAATGGTTGAAAAGTTTACTAAAAGAAAAAAAAATTATGATAACCAAAAAGAACTGCTCAAGAAATTAAAAGGTAAAGAAAATATCACAAAAGATGGGCAGAAAATAAAGATATACGCAAATATGAATCATATGTCGGAAATTGATGATATTCTTGAAAATGACCCCGGTGGTATAGGTCTTTTCAGGAGTGAATTTTTATTTCTGGATCGTGATGGTTATCCGACGGAAGATGAACAGTTTGAGGTTTACAAGGCCGTTATTGAAAAAATGAATGGCAAAGATGTTATAATCAGGACGTTGGATATTGGATCTGACAAGCAAGCGGATTATTTTGATTTACCCAAAGAAAATAACCCGGCAATGGGTTATAGAGGGATCCGGTTGTGCCTGAACAGGCCTGAACTTTTTCAAACTCAATTAAAGGCGATTTACCGCGCTTCCGTTTATGGAAATGTTTCAATAATGTTCCCGATGATTATATCCCTCAAAGAAGTAATAAATATCAAAAAACACATTGAAATTGTGAAAAAAGATTTACATCGAAAAAAAATACCGGTTGCAAACGATGTAAAATTAGGTATAATGATTGAAACCCCTGCGGCAGTGTTTATAAGTGATGAACTTGCTAAAGAAGTGGATTTTTTCAGTATAGGTACCAATGATTTGGCGCAGTATTCTTTAGCAATTGACCGACAGAATAGTAAAGTAAGCAGGATGTTTGATTCACACCACGTGGCTATTCTTAAAATGATAAAAATGGTTGTGGATAATGCTCATAAAAATGGCATATGGGTTGGTCTTTGTGGGGAAATTGCAGCAGATGAGTCCTTGATTGAAACGTTTTTATCATTGGGAGTAGATGAATTATCAATGTCGGCTCCGTGTATTTTAAATATACGTAAAAAGGTGCTTAGTATTGATGTTGGTGGGGTCAGGGATAATATATTAAAGTCGTTGGTTTATTAACATTTTTATAAATATATATTTTTAAAAGAAGAAGGTTTGTGTGGTGTTGAAATTTTTTAATAAGAACGGCGAAGAGGAGCACTCTATAATTGCCCCTATGACGGGTGGAGCGGTTTCGGTTACGGCAATTCCTGATGAGGTGTTTTCTGAAAAATTACTTGGAGATGGAGTGGCAATTATTCCTGATGAAGGTGAGGTTGTTTCGCCTGTAAATGGTAAAATAATTCAGGTTGCGGATACGTACCATGCGTTTGGTATACGTTCAGATGACGGTTTGGATATATTAGTGCATATTGGTGTGGACACTGTGGGCTTGAAAGGTAAGGGCTTTAAGGTTTTTGTGGAAAACGGCCAGGAAGTTCAAATTGGTGATCGTATTGCGAAAGTGGATGTAAAATTTATAGAAGCAAGTGGATTTCCAACGCACACAGCGTTACTTATTACAAATATAAATGAAATAAAGAACATAAAGTGTTTTATAGGTTTAGTTGAAGCTGGCAAAACAAAAATCATAACTTATGATAAGAAATAAAGTTATTTGTTCTAGGGCAGAAGTGTCCTTAAATATATAAATGCAGTAGAATGAAAGTGGTGAGTTATTTGGAAAAAATAAAATCCAAAAGTTCTGTATTTAGCACACTCCAGCGTATAGGGCAGTCATTTATGTTTCCGATAGCATTGCTTCCTGTGGCAGGACTTTTACTCGGAATCGGTGCGTCTTTTTCCAATCCACAGATGATAGCTTCATTCGGGCTTGAGTGGTTACTGGGGAAAGGAACATTCTTGTATTTTGTGTTAACGGTCATGAAGAATACGGGAGAAATTGTTTTTGCGAACCTTCCAATAATTTTTGCGATGGGTATAGCTTTAGGTATGGCAAAAACGGAGAAAGCAGTAGCGGCGCTTTCTGCAGCTGTTTCGTTTTTCATTATGCACACGACTATATCATCATTGTTGTTATTGACCGGAAAACTCGAACCTGGTGCAATGTTAGACGGTACTTTGGGTGCGGTTTGCGGAATACAATCATTACAAATGGGTGTATTTGGCGGTATCATTGTGGGTCTTGGTGTTGCATACTTACACAACAAATTTTATAAAATTAAACTTCCAACTGTACTTTCGTTTTTCGGCGGAGTCAGATTTGTGCCGATTATTTCTTCATTTGTATATATACTAGTGGGAGTTTTAATGTTTTTTATCTGGCCATGGATTCAAGTTGGAATGCATGAACTTGGCGGATTAGTAACAGCCTCAAAATATGTGGGCACATTTGTTTATGGAATAATTGAAAGAGCGTTAATTCCATTTGGACTTCACCCTGTGTTCTACATGCCTTTCTGGCAGACTGGCCTTGGTGGCACAGAATTAATCGATGGAACTTACGTAACCGGGGCGCAGAATATATTCTTTGCACAGCTTGCTTCTCCAACGGTTACACATTTCAGTTCTGATGCAGCAAGATTTATGCAAGGCAAATTTCCATTTATGATTTTTGGTTTGCCTGCTGCAGCATTAGCTATATACCATACTGCTAAATCTAACAAGAAAAAAGTGGTTGGCGGATTATTACTGTCCGCAGCGCTTACGTGTATGTTAACTGGTATAACAGAACCCCTTGAGTTCACATTTTTATTCGTAGCACCGTTTTTATACGCAGTGCATTGCATCTTTGCAGGACTCTCATTTATGCTTATGCATTTGTTAAATGTAGCGGTTGGGACTACTTTTTCTGGCGGATTGATAGATCTCCTCTTATTTGGTGTGCTGCAGGGAAATGACAAAACAAACTGGGTTTACATCATTCCTGTTGGTGTCGGATATGCAGTTCTCTATTACTTCATGTTCAAATTTGCAATTAAGAAGTTCAATTTAATAACTCCTGGTAGGGAAGAGGATGAACTGGAATCAAAGCTTTATACCAAAAAAGATTTCAATGCTTCAAAACAGGATAATGTTTCCGAGCTTATTGTGCAAGGCCTTGGCGGAATGGAAAACATCGTTAGTTTAGATGCTTGTATCACCAGGCTTCGCGTGCAGGTTACGGATGTTGAAAAAACCGATGAGTCAATTCTCAAACAAAGTGGTTCTGCGGGGATAATTAAAAAAGGTGATGGCTTGCAAATAATTTATGGACCTAGGGCACCTGTGATTAAAAGTGAGCTTGAAGATTATATTTCTGATATGAAAATCACAGCTGAGCCTCAACCAGAAGTATAAAAACAACTATAATATAAACCATCCCGCAAGACGTAGTAGTTTTGTGGGAGTTTGTTTTGCTTCTAATTGTTGAATTTTGTTTATAATTAATATTTAGTTTGACAATTATTTGTTATTATTATATAATAGTTATTAAAAATGATTCGGAAATTTAAAAAATGGGAGGGGAAGTTGCATGGAAGAAAAGACATTTTTCAAGGATGATGTTCCAAAGTTTAAAGATGTCGGAAGTGACAATTTGGGAAGGTTAATGGTGTATGGCCCAAAAGTAAAAGACTATCTTGTGAGCATTAGGAGTGGCGGTAGAACTTTAATTAAAAGCGAATATGAAAAATTTATTATAAAACTTGAAAAATTAGCGAAATCGTCTCAAGGTTTAAATTTTATGTATCATGGCAAAGCGTTAGGAAAAACTACAATAGACGAACTTATAAAACTAATTAGAAAGCATC
>CAYJIV010000002.1:0-9246 GCA_964370325.1 uncultured Eubacteriales bacterium | reverse complement strand
AACTATGGCGAAAGATCCGAAATATAAAAGAAGAGAATGCTTAACTGAATTATTGGGTCAGCTGAAAGAATGCCAGTTATGCAATAGGCTATTAATAACTGATACGCATTTTAAATGCAGGTGATTTTCCTGACACGAGAGAATGAATAAGGACAATACTAAATTTACAATTTTGGCTGTACCTAAGTTATGGAATATTCAGCAAAGCCAAAACGGTAAATGGGAAAAGGTTTTTAAAGGACACAAAGGGTTAAAAAAGATACAAATGGAATCAGGTGTTGAAGGAGTGGCAGCAAATGTATTTTATGGTTGTGGCAAATTGGAAAGAGTGCAATTTGCAGGGACCGAAAAAGAACTTGGTGAAGGCTCCTTTAAATTTTGTCCTAAGTTGAGAGCATTAAGAAAACTTCCTTCAAATTTTATTGAAAAAAATTCCGATGGGAGTTTAAAATTAAGTGAGAAAATTGAAAAAGCGTTTGACGAAAAAGTCAATAAGGCAATTTTAACCAAGGCAGAGAGCGCTTTAAAATGGCCCGGAAATAGATTTGTCCCAGCTGTTGTAGTATAGACTATAAAAATTTTAAGGAGGTATTTAAAATGGAAAAAATAGATGGCAAAAATTTAAACAAAGTAACAGGTGGTTTCAGTTATAGCTATGAAAAAGGGAAATGGGGCGAGAATGAAAATTTAACTCTTAGTGAAAAAGAGCGCCAAATATTGAGAAGTAGAGGCTGTGAATTTAATCTTTTTGAGGAAGATGATTGGAATGAAGGGGAAATAAAAGCAGTTATGCTGAATGGAAAAGAATTGACTCCAAAAAAAATAGCAGAGATGTTAAGTAATAATGGTGCTCGGGGATAATTTTTTCGACAACAAAAAAATAAAACCACCTTTTAACAGGTGGTTTTGTATTATTTTAATTAAAATTATTTAATTTCAACTTCTGCGCCGAGCTCTGTAAGGGTTTTCTTCATTTCTTCTGCAGCGTCTTTGGCAACTTTTTCTTTAATTGTTTTTGGTGCACCGTCAACTAAATCTTTTGCCTCTTTCAGGCCAAGGCCAGTGATGTCTTTAACTGCTTTTACGACTTTGATCTTGTTTTCTCCGCCTGCTTTAAGGACAACATCAAATTCGGTTTTTTCTTCTTCAGCTGCACCTGCTGCTGCCGGAGCTGCTGCTGCAACTGCCATTGGAGCTGCTGCAGATACGCCGAATTCTTCTTCAAGAGCCTTTACGAGTTCGCTGAGTTCTAAAACTGTTAATGCTTTTACTTCTTCGATTAATTTTGTTACTTTATCTGACATGTAATTTTACCTCCAAAATTTAAATATAATTTTTTATTTATGCACTTTTTTGTTTTTCGGCAATGGCATTAAGTGCGACAACCAAGCCTCTCATGGTGCCTCCAAGTACGGTCGCAAGACCCGTGATCGGAGCGTTGAGTCCTCCCAGCGTTTGTGCAATAAGTGCTTCTCTTGACGGAAGTTTGGCGAGCCTGTGAACTTCTTTTTTATCAATTACGTTTCCATCAATAAATCCGGATTTAATCTGATAAAAGTCATGACTCTCAGAAAATTTACAAAGTATTCTCGATGCAGCAACATGGTCGTTTTCACTCAATGCGATGGCTGTACTGCCCTCTAAAACTGGATTTAATTCTCCAATTTGGGCGTCATCCGATGCTCTTCTCAAAAGAGTGTTTTTTGTAACCATGTAATCCACTCCGGCTGCACGCAACTCACGTCTGAGATTGGTATCATCCTCTACGTTTATACCTTTATAGCTCACAACCACGCCTGCGCAGGAATTTTTGAGTTTTTTCGCGAGATCTGCAACAATGGTTTTTTTTGCCTCCAAAACTTTAGCACTTGGCAATTTTATTCACCTCCAACAAAATAAAATGCAAAACATCAGCCTTCAATGCTTTGCGCAAAGAGAAGCTGATAGTTTAAAATATATCTATTAAATATATAAAATTTACGATTCAGCGTTCTCCTCGGTAGGCAGAAATTTAATTCTTTACGCATACGCACCTACTGTCTTAGAAAAACAGTAATGAAATTTTATCACAAAGTTATTTAATTGTCAACTAGATTGATTCAAGTTTATTCGGGCTGATTTTTACTCCCGGACCCATTGTTGAGGAAATCACGCAGGATTTGATATATTGCCCTTTGCTGGCTTCCGGTTTCGCCTTTACGATTGCTCCAACTAAAGCGTCAAAGTTATCCAGCAATTTTTCTGCTCCGAAAGAGGCTTTGCCAAACGGGCAGTGAATTATATTGGTTTTATCCAGACGATACTCTATTTTACCGGCTTTTGCTTCTTTTATTGCCTTTGCGATGTCTGTTGTAACGGTTCCGGCTTTCGGGTTCGGCATCAAGCCTCTTGGGCCGAGGACTTTACCCAAACGGCCGACTACGGCCATCATGTCCGGAGTGGTGATCAAAACGTCGAAATCCATCCAGTTTTCGGTTTGGATTTTTTGCGCCATTTCTTCTGCACCAACGAAATCCGCGCCTGCTTCTTTCGCGATTTTTTCGTTTTCACCTTTGCAGATTGCAAGGATTCTTACATTTTTGCCTGTTCCGTGAGGAAGCAGGATTGCTCCGCGCACTTGTTGATCTGCGTGGCGGGAATCGACTCCAAGTCTGATGTGAAGCTCTATTGTTTCATCAAATTTAGCTTTTGCGGTTTGTACGCAAAGTTCCAATGCTTCTTTTGCGTCAAAAAACTTCATTTTGTCGTACAATTTTGCGCTGTCAGTATATTTTTTACCGTGTTTCATTATGTTTCCTCCAGTTTTGTGGTAGTTCACGGGATAGATGTTAGTTTTTATCCCTTCCACGCGTCCTCACGAGCTGCGCACCATTCGTTTTGCCCTGAAGTGCAAAATCTCATTTGCTGCGCTGTTCGTCCTTTCCTCCAAAAAGTCACGCTGCGCTACCAACTTTTCGGAGCCTCAATATGGACGTTAATTGAGGTTATTAATAAAAATTTAACCAACCACTTCAATGCCCATACTGCGTGCAGTTCCGGCCACCATTTTCATGGCCGTTTCTATGTTTGCCGCATTTAAATCCGGCATTTTTTGCTCTGCGATTTTTTGAATTTGCTCTTTTGTGATTTTCCCGACTTTGGTTTTGTTCGGCACGCCGGAACCCTTTTCCAAAGAGCATGATTTTTTGATAAGTACCGCTGCCGGCGGGGTTTTAGTGATGAAAGTAAAAGAACGGTCCTGGTAAATCGTGATTACTGCAGGAATAATTAAACCTGCGGCCGCATCTTTTTGTGTGAGTTCGTTGAATTTCTTTGTGAAATCCATAATATTAATGCCGTGCGGGCCCAATGCGGAACCTACAGGCGGTGCCGGAGTTGCTTTTCCGGCAGGAATTTGCAGTTTGACAATTGCACTAATTTTCTTTTCAGCCAATGTTATTTCCTCCAATTTTGTGGTAACTTACGGGATAGATATTAATTTTTATCCCTTCCACTTCCCCTTCAAAATTTCATTTTGTGGGGGCCCATTTGTTTTTACAAAGTATTATTTCATTACTGATTCAATTTGATTCATTTCAAGTTCTGCCGGTGTTTCGCGGCCAAACATTGAAACGACTACTTTTACTAGTTTTTTATCTGTGTCGATGCTTTCAACTGTACCGACGAAGTTCTGAAGCGGGCCGTCCAAAATCCTTACCGATTCACCGATTGAATAGGAAAGCTTAATAGACCTTATTTCAACTCCGAGTTTTGCAACCTCTTCAGGAGTCAGCGGGACAGGTTTTGTGGATGAACCAACGAATCCTGTACATCCCCTGATATTGCGCACAACATACCAAGAATCATCATTCAGGACCATTTTAACTAAAACATATCCGGGGAAAACCTTGCGTTCTTTCTCAATTTCTTTGTTGTCTTTTATCTCAACAACAGTTTCCGTGGGAACACGAACTTCCTGAATCATATCTCTCAGGCCGCGGTTTTCAATTATTTTCTCGTGATTCGTTGCAACTTTATTCTCATAGCCGGAATATGTATGTACAACATACCATTTGGCTTCTTCTGACATATTTTTTCCTCTACCTCCGGATTGGTTTAAGTTTACTCTTGTACTATTTCAGGCATTTGCTCTACAGGTATTTCTTCAGACATTTCAGATGGGACTGAAGCCGTGGTTCTGGGCGACACTGACATGATTTGGCCCAAAGCATACAATAAACCTGAATCAAGCGCGAAAACAAATACACCCATAATGAAAATCATGAGAAGAACTATCCCGGTGTTTTTCCAAACCGTTTTTTGAGTAGGCCAGACAATTTTTTTGAGTTCAGTTGAGTACCCTCCGAAGAATCCACCGAGCTTTTTGAATATACCTGATTTTTTTTCAATGTTTGCAGCCATTGTTATGTCTCCACTCAGTCTATATTTATTTAGTTTCTTTGTGTGTGATGTGCTTTTTGCAGAAGCGGCAGTACTTCTTAAGCTCAAGTCTGTCCGGGTTGTTTTTCTTGTTTTTCTTAGTGTCATAATTTCTTTGTTTGCACTCTGTGCAGGCTAGTGTTATTTTCACTCTCATAGCGGCACCTCCAATTTCAGCCTCCCTCACATCATTATCGGACATAAAAAATAAGCCCTTTTTGAGGTGATAAAAGTTTAACACACAAAAGGATTGAAGTCAAGTTTTTTTATTTATTATTTTATTTTTTGTTTACTAACTGCAATAATCTTCTAAAATCACGCTTAGCTCTTCCTGACTGGAGGCCGAAATACCTTTAGTTAAAAGGTCTCTGTCTGCCGGGGGAAGTTCATCCAGAGCCACGGTGGTTGTGCGAAAGGGTTTATCGTTGCCTTCTTCAAATACGGCAATATTGCCGCACCATTCTTTGATTAAATAAGTTTGTGCAACAGGTGTTTCTGTTTTTTGGACTTCTGCCGCGTTTTCAGTGTGTTCGGGTTGCTCACTGGTGCAGAAGAAAACTATTGCTCCAACGCACAGGAATAGAAAACAGCCGGCGGTAATGAGTAGTTTTTTCATAGTGTTTTTACCTCTGTAGTGTCTGATTTAATTTATTGTTTGCATATAATGGCAAATTTATTCAACTGTCTGTATTTTGTGATTCTGCCAAAATTGAAAAAAAGTTGAGGTTTTAGTACAATTTATAATAATTGCTCGGATTTTACGAAACAACGGGGGTATAAAATGTTAAACGTCAAACTGCTTGCACATACGCCGGAGCCTGAAAAATTAGTTGCATCTGCGGCAAAGCTTTGTTATTCATCGTCTTCGATAGAAGACTTGCAGCAAAAGCAAACTGAGAAAAGCGTACAAATTTTTGTGAAAATGCTGTCTGAGGTAGGACATGAGAGTCCGTTGGAGCATATTAGTTTTACTTTTGGCATAGAAGGCGTTTCGCGTGCGCTTATGGCGCAGCTGACGCGTCATAGGATAGTCTCTTACAGTGTGCAGAGTCAGCGGTATGTTAAAAACAAGGAATTTACATATGTAGTGCCGCCTGAGATTGAAAATATTCCTGAAGCGAAGCGTGAGTTTTTGACCGCTATGGAGCAAGCTCAAGCACATTATGACAAAATAACAGATGTATTGGTTCAAAAACATAAAGAAGGCTTGATTAAGCTTGGCACAGATGAAGAAACTGCAGGTAAAGCTGCTGAAAAGAGGGCCATTGAAGACGCAAGATATATTTTGCCAAACGCTTGCGAAACTAAAATAATTTGCACTTTTAATGCAAGAAGTCTGATGCATCTTTTTGAGCTGAGATGTTGCAACCGCGCACAGTGGGAAATAAGGGAACTGGCTACACAAATGTTAAAATTGGTTTTGAAAGTGGCACCGAACGTATTTTCCCATTCAGGGCCAAGTTGTTTTAACGGTCCGTGCAAAGAAGGCAAGATGTGCTGCGGTAAATTTAAAGAAATGAGAGAGTTTTTCAAAAATTTAAATTCATTTGAGTAAAAGGTGATTAGCAGTATGAAAGGCAAGTTAATAGTTATAGAAGGTTTGGACGGAAGCGGAAAAAATACGCAGGCAAAGCTGTTGTTTGAACATTTCTGCCAAAAGACAAAAAACGTGAAATATATGTCTTTTCCGGATTACAATTATCCATCTTCCGTTTTGGCAAAGATGTACTTAAATTCGGAGTTCGGGGACAAGCCTGCAGACGTAAATCCGTATGCGTCTGCTTCTTTTTTCGCGGTGGACAGGTTTGCAAGTTTTAAAAAAAACTGGGGCAAAAATTATAACAATGGCGAAACCATAATTTGCGATAGGTACACCACTTCCAATACTATGTATAACATGGCGAAAATTTCAGAATCTGAGTGGGGCAGATATTTAGAGTGGCTTTATGACTATGAATACAGCAAACTGGAGCTGCCGAAACCGAATGTTGTGATTTATCTGAATATGCCTGTGGATGTGTCACAGGATTTGATGAAAAAGCGGTATCTTGGGGATAACTCGAAAAAAGATTTATACGAAAAAGATATAGAATACCTGAGAATATGCGAGCGTGCCGCGAAGTTTGTTAACGGTGCAGATAATTGGGTAACTATCAACTGTCTGGAAAACGGCGGAATAAAAAGCAAACAGCAGATGCACGAAGAAATTCTTGGCGCGGTTATGGAAAAATTACGCTGAAATGTGTATACTAAGTAAAAATGAATATTTTCAGACAAAGGGAAAGCAATGATAATAAAAAATATAAAGTTGTTTAAAATTGATTTACGTAAAAAATACCGAAGCATCCGCGAGAATATGCCCGCAGATGTTAAAAAAGCTATGGATAAAAAGATTCTTAACAACTTTATTTTTCTCAGCAAATACAAAGAGAGCAAAATGGTTTTCACTTATGTTTCAAAAGATATTGAGGTTGACACGTTTGGTATTATGCAAAAATGCTGGGAAGACGGCAAAACTGTGGCCGTTCCGCGGTGCGACACTAAAAACAGAGCCATGGATTTTTATATAATAAAATCCATGAATGATTTGCAATCGGGTACTTTTGGCGTTTTGGAGCCTATTACATCTCAGTGCGAAAAAGCAACAGATTTTTCCGAAGGGATTTGTATTGTCCCCGGATTTTGTTTTGATACAGAGGGCTATAGACTGGGCTATGGTCACGGGTATTACGACAGATTCCTTCCAAAGATTAAAGATACAACAGTCGGTTTTTGTTACAGCAACTGCCTGCGGAATAAGCTCCCCCACGGGAAGTTTGATCGCTCTGTTGATATACTTATAACTGATAAATATATCCGGCAATTTAATCCTGCTTAAAAAAGGAGTAAGGACGTCAAATATGAAAAAATTCAGAAAAGAAAAATTTATTAAATCCAAAAAAAACAGCTGGTTTTTCAGAATCATATGGCTGGTGTTTTTGTGCTTGATTTCCGTGCTTCTGGCGAGATATATAATTACAGGCATTAACGACATGCTGGCTGTTGGGCGCAAACAAGAAGTTGTGCAAGTTGAAATTCCAAAAGGTGCATCCTTGGATACAGTTGCTAAGATTTTTAAAGAAGAAGGCATAATATCCGAACCGCTGTTTTTCAAGCTCTATGCTGTTGCGACTAAGTCTACAAAGGGCTTTTCGCAGGGTATTTATGAGCTGAACACGAGCATGGATTACCAAGCAATTTTGAATCATACGCGAAATCAGGCCAACAGCAAAGATGTTGTCGAGGTTACATTTACGGAAGGCATGAACATACTTGAATATGCGGACTTGCTGCATGAAAATGGTGTGTGCGATAAAAGCGAATTTTTAGCATCTTGCAATTCAGATGAATTTGATGAAAAGTATAGCTTTATAAAAGAAATAAGCAACAAAGGTGAAAGAGAGTATAAGCTTGAAGGTTATCTTTTCCCGGATACGTATCAATTTTACCGTGGCGAGAGTGCCTCTGATTCTATTTTTAAATTTTTGAGCAATTTTCAGAAAAAGATTATCAAGCGCGGCAAAATTGAAGGTTATGACAAGAGCACAAGCATTAAAGAACTGGCTGAAGAAAAGAATATGAATCTTGAGAATCTGATTAATATCGCTTCTTTGATTCAAGCGGAAGCTGCAAATAAAAGCGATATGTATAAAGTTTCATCTGCAATTCAAAACAGGTTGGCTACTGTTTCAAATGGCGGGAAAAGCAAGTTTGGTGAATTTACATTAAACATACTGCGAATTGATGCCACAATTTTTTATCCATATAAAAATAAAGTATCTGTACCTGTGAATATTGCGCATACTTTCCAGAGTTCTTACGATACGTACAAGATAGAAGGCTTGCCTCCGGGGCCAATATGTAATCCTGGTATGGATGCAATTTTGGCGGCATTGAACCCTGAATCTACGGATTATTATTACTATTGTCACAGTGCGTCAGGCGAAGCGTTTTATGCCAAAACAATGGATGCGCACTTGGCCAATCAGAGAAAAGCAGGAATTTTATAAAAGAGATAAATTTGACTTACAAATCAGAGAAAATTCAACTATAACTGAAGTAGTGTATTGAATAAGATTTGTTTTTAGGAGAAGATTTTGATGAATCAATCTATAATTGACAATTTGGCGCAGGACAAAGCTTTTTTAGAAAAAATTTTAAGTTTGCAAACTCCAGAAGAAGTGCAAAATGCATTTAAAGAAAAAGGGGTGGAGTTGACTATAGAAGAGGTAGAAATACTTGCACAAACCGTTAAATCAACTGCTGAAAACGGCGGGTCCCTTTCTGATGAAATTTTACAAAACATTTCTGGGGGTGCGGAAATCGATTATGAAAAAATCAAAAATATTTCGTTAACATTTATGAGCATTGTAGTTTCGCTCAGCGCTTTATATTTTGTAAGTACAGCGGATAAAGTTGGAAAAAAAGTTGACAACACTGCCCAAACTAAGTTAGGATGGTTTTTGGGATGGGGCAAAAAATAAAGATTAATTTATAATGTATTTTAAATTGCTAATAAGCCGATACTTGTCTTATTAAATTAAATAAGAAGGTCGGCTTATTTTATGCTCAAAAGAACCTTGATACTTTTTGGTATATTAATGTTCGGACTGTGTTTCAGCTTTTTTTCGTTGGACTCCCTTTCCACTAAAGAAAATCTATATGATGCCGCCATAACTCAGCAATCATATATAGTTAAAATTTCTAATGTCCGGGGAACAATTTACGATTGCAGAAACATACCATTGATTAATAACGGTAAAAAATTGGTTGCGGCTGTGATTCCAT
>CAYJIV010000001.1:24070-42114 GCA_964370325.1 uncultured Eubacteriales bacterium | reverse complement strand
TTTTACACCTCTGTCCCTATTTTACACCCTTTTCAACTTATGCGTTTGTCGTGAGTATAAATTTTTTCCAACTGGTCATGCACCAATTTGAATTGTATTTCATATTATTACTTGAAGTTGATTCTCCAAGCCTTTACCAGAAAAAGAAACAATTAATTTTTAAGTTGGTGTTTTTGTTGTTGTTTTTATTCAATTTAATAGGCGCCCTTTCAAACATTATCTTTGCGGCACTACGTGTTATAAGTCAAAATTCTTTTCCAAAACCTTTGTCTGCTAAAAATGAAAAAAAACATCTTGATCTTTTAAAAGAAGGAGATGCAAACGCTAAAAATATACTTATAAAGCATAACTTAAGATTAGTTGCCCACATAACAAAAAAATACTATTCAACTAATCTTTGCAATAAAAGTGATCCTGATGATTTAATTTCAATAGGTACAATTGGTTTAATAAAAGCTGTTAATACATTTAATCCATATAAAGGTATTAAGCTTTCCAGCTACGCAGCAAGGTGCATCGAAAACGAAATTTTAATGCACTTCAGAAATTTAAAAAAGACATCCTTAGATGTTTCTATAAATGAGCCAATCGAAACAGATAAGAACGGCAATATTTTGACTTTGATGGATACCCTCTCCACAAATGATTCGATTATAGAGCAACTAGACACAAAAATAAATATTCAAAAGCTTGATAAATTCCTAGTTAAATGTTTAAGCCCCCGCGAACGAATAATTATATGCCTGCGGTACGGCCTCGGCGGGTGTATACCGCTGCCTCAAAGAGAAGTTGCGGCAAAGCTAGGAATTTCGAGGTCTTATGTTTCCCGAATTGAAAAAAAGCATTAGCTGTTTTAAAATCTAATTTTTAATTTTCACATATACGCATTACCCAGTTGAGGCATTTGTTAGGTGCCCTATTTCAGACGTTCCATTTGTCGAATAAATATTAGGTACTTTACCGACGATAACAGTTTCTGCCACCAGTATATTGGTATCAAAGTCAAATGACGAGGAATATCCTGGAATCAATGCACTGATTTTAGTATGTACTTCCAAGTAAATCTGGTGTCGCGTCTGGTTTATTCCAGCATCTGAAAAATTGCTTTTAAACTCCGTTACCACGCTTCCAGTAACTGTTATTTTAAACGGTACCTGAGGCCCCCTACCGCTAAACATTTCCATTCCGGTTAGCGTTCCCAATGGTATAGACAAGTACTTAGTTTGAAAATCCAGAATTTTATTTTGAATCAGCATGCTTACTTTTGCTTTGAGTTGATTCATTTTTTGTATATCAGAAGTAATGGCTAGCACGTCTCCACCTGGCCCACGCTCCGTATTTATAATGTTATGGTAAATATCTTCGTTCGATTGCATATCCTCCAACACTGCTTCACTTACTGCATGAATTGAAACCATCCGCGCTTTATTAACGCACATACTCTTTATTATAGGTCGGAGTTGAAAATCCATTGCAATTACTAAGCCTAAAAATAAAAAACGAAAAAAATTATTCTTCTCCTTCTGCGGCGTCGGACGAACTTATTCAACTCCTACACCCCTCTTCTGAAAAATAATCAGTTACTATTAAACTATACAATCCATTTATAAATGGTGATTTCATTAACAATTTTTAACTTTTTTAAAGTAAAATATCTCCTGATGTATTTTTTGAATTTCCGGGCAAGATAAGCATTGTGCCCTGATAATCAAAAAGTCAAAGGAGATGCCGTCATTATGATGTTATTTGATTCAATGAAACACTTAAATTTAAATAATTGGAGGAATGTACAAATGTGCAAAGGAATTTGTGGATTAATAAAATTTATCATGTACGGAGTTGTTTTTGGTACAATCTTAGGATTCATTGGAATTTACCTTATGGAAAATGACAGGCGCTTCAGGCATGGAGCCAAAAAAGTTTGCCAAAAAGTGGAAAATTTCACACATGACGTAAAATCCAAATTTGGTAAACATGAGCACAACTGCGAACATGAACCCGTAATTGAACAAAATCTCTAAAAATCAACCCACCTTACCGCAGTATTTTAATATACTGCGGTTTTAATTTGCCCAAAATCGGGCAAATATTCGTTTTATTTAAATGATAAGTAGAACTTCTTTCACGAAAGGAGATGCAAATGGAAAATTCAGAGCAAAGCCCATTAACTCCTCAGCAGCTCCATTTTTGCTCGCAGTACATAAACACAGGCAACGCAAAAGAAGCTGCTATTTTAGCAAATTATAAAACCAATCCCGAACAAAGAGGCATTGCATTACTTTCGGATGAAAGAATCGCGCAGAAAATCGAACGTCTTTACGAAGAAAAAAAGAAAAATTTGATGTATAAAGCATGCGTTGGGTATGAAAGATTAGCATTCGGAAGCATCGCGGACGCAATAAAGCTTTTGTTTATTGAAGATGTAAATTTGGGAACTCTGAACGAAATGGATTTATTCAACATTGCAGAAATAAAGAAAAAAGACAACGCCGTGGAAATTAAGTTTTTTGACAGGCTCAAAGCACTCGAAAAATTAGAACAATCCGACGCCGCACAAAAAAATGATGCCAATCCTTTTTACTTTGCATTGGAGCAAGGAATGAAAGCTCTGCATTCAGACAAGGAAATAACGAAAGAAGGATAATATATGACATTAAAATCCTTCTCCAAAAAGCAAACTCTGGCATTAACTTGGTGGGCCAAAAACTCAGACTACGAAAATTTTGATGCCATAATCTGCGACGGTTCAATCAGAAGCGGTAAAATCATTCATCCTCTAGGCCTTTTACCGATTCAACGGTGCCGCGTTTGCACTCTGCGGCAAAACAATCCGCTCCCTGCGAAGAAACGTTGTCACACCAATAATTCCTGTTGTTTCCGAACTTGGATTCAAATGCAGGCAGAAAATCTCTGAAAATATCATTGAAATAACCTATCAAGGCCGCACAAATTTATTTTACCTCTTCGGCGGCAAAGATGAATCTTCCGCTGCATTGATACAAGGAATAACACTTTCAGGGATTCTATTTGATGAAGTTGCATTAATGCCGCGCTCATTTGTAGACCAAGCTCTTGCCAGATGCTCCGTTTACGGCTCGAAATTCTGGTTCAACTGCAACCCTGAGTATCCGCAGCACTGGTTTTACAAAGAGTGGATTCTAAAAAAAGAACAGCGAAACGCATTTTATCTGCACTTCAAAATGGAGGACAACCCCTCACTCCCGCACGAAACAATCGAAAGATATCAACGGCTCTACACCGGCACATTCTACCAAAGATTTATCGAAGGTCGATGGGTCGCAGTCGAAGGCTTAATTTACCCATATATGACAGAAGCAACTGCTTTTTGCAATATTCCGGCCGGCCATTTTTCAAGATACGCTGTTTCCTGCGATTACGGAATAGTTAACCCTACCTCCTGCGGCTTGTGGGGCGAAAAAAATGGTGTTTGGTACAGAATTGACGAATACTACTACGATTCCAGAAAAGAAGGTGAAACAAGAACCGATGAAGAGCATTACAGGCATCTTTGCGATTTAATCGGTGAGAAAAATATAAGTTTTTTAACAGTTGACCCCTCAGCGGCAAGTTTTATTACTTTAATCCGGAAGTATGGAAAGTACAGTGTAACGCCCGCAAAAAATAATGTGGTTGATGGAATCTGAGAAGTTTCAACTGCACTGAAAAGAGGAGATATCAAGATATGTAATACGTGCATAAATTCGATGCGGGAATTTTCGCTTTACAGGTGGGGTGATAGCGGCAACAGAGATGCACCAATCAAGGAAAACGACCATGCAATGGACGATATTAGATATTTCGTCACAACAATTTTATCTGCAGATGACGATCCTTTCTTCGCATTTGCAGCAGAAAGATGATATTGGTAGTTATCAAAACACTGATTACGATGTGTGCGAAAAGGAAAAAACCTTCACTTTACTAAGCGATCGATTTATCCTAACGCAATTAGTGGTCGAGGTGACAGGACTTGAACCTGCGGCTTCCACGTCCCGAACGTGGCACTCTACCAAACTGAGCTACACCTCGGTATCTGCAGTCCATTCTACACCTTATTTATGAAATTATCAATCCCATAAAATCAATTATTTTAAATTTATTAGGAAGTGTTAAATTGGAATTTTTCTGGAACAAAAAAAACAATGCAAAGCAGCCGTACAAACTGCAGTTTCCTCAGCGGATATGCAGCATCCATTTAAAATTATCGAAAAATACAAACCACTCTCCGGCGCAGAACTGAAACTTTACGGAACACTTAAAGAGGCTGTACCCGTCATAGATGCGGCAATTTCCAAGATAGTTCGTTTGATGGGCGAGTTCAAAATCAAGTGCGAGGACGAAGAAGCTGAATACTTAATAAACAAGTTCATGCAAAACATACAGGTCAATACGTGCGGGCGCGGTGCCAACAGTTTCATTCTGACTCATCTGAACCAGCTTTTAACTTATGGCACAGCAGTTGGCGAAATGGTCATCAACAGCAATGGAGATAATATAGACGCACTTTACAATGCTTCTTTGCATGACATTGAACTCAAGATTAACAACAGTCCGCTGAAACTTATGGTATGCCGCAAAAAGGAAAACGGAAAATCAGTTGCGATAAAATATCCCGAATTGATTTTAATCTCCGCACTGAACCCGGACCCCGGCAACATTTACGGCAACTCTATTATGAAAGGCTTGCCGTTTATAAGTAATATCCTGCTTAAAATTTATAACACAATCGGAGTCAACTGGGAGCGCGTCGGGAATGTACGTTTTGCCGTAACTTACAAGCCATCCGCAGACGCAGGCGAGCGTGCTTATTCAAAAGAGCGCGCACAGCAAATTGCTTCCGAGTGGAGTAAAACCATGAAATCCGGCGGCACTCCCAGCGACTTCATCGCCGTTGGAGATGTGGATATCAAAGTCATTGGTGCAGACAATCAAATTTTGGAGAGTCAAATTCCTGTACGGCAAATGCTGGAGCAAATCATCAGTAAACTCTCCATTCCGCCGTTTTTGCTTGGATTACCGTGGTCTACAACGGAAACAATGTCCACACAACAGGCAGAAATACTAAGCAGTGAATTGGAAGCATACAGGCGCATGATTAACACGATTATACACAAAATTTGCGACATGTGGCTGCGCTTAAACGGGTATCAAACTGATTACAAAATCTCTTGGGATAAGATCGACCTCAAAGACCACGTACATTTTGCAAATGCAAGGTTGATTACCGCCAGAGCGAAGGAAATCGAGAGGCGGCTGGACAGGGAAAAAGAGGAGCTTAAACTTCAGGAAAGCAGATTAGCAGAAGGAGAATTGGACATATGAAAGACGGATACGTTTTAAAAAGCAAATCGAGCGCACAGATTTCGGATTCCGAGTTGGAACTCATAAATAAATTCACAAGAAGAAAGCTGACTCCGGAAGAGGTTTACGTATTCTCAGTAGTACTCTGCGATAACGACATCGACCGCGAACACGAACGCTTTACAAATGAAGCTCTTGATAAATTAGCGGAAATGTACGTTGGCAAAACCGGAGTATTAGACCACGATTTGAGCGGCGAAAACCAGACAGCAAGAGTATTTTCCTGCCAAGTGGAATAGGTATCAGGTAAGCTGAATCGCGTTAAAGCACCTTATCGCAGACTTCTGGCAAGAGCTTACATGCCGCGCTCGCAGAAAAACGAAGACACCATTCTTTCCATTGATTCAGGCATCACTAAGGAAGTAAGCGTCGGCTGCGCGGTTGGAAGCATAACCTGCTCTATTTGCAAACAGGAGATTAAATCTGAAAATTGCCCGCACGTCAAAGGGAAAAGATACAAAAAAGATGGCACAACTCAGCTTTGCCACGCTGTTCTGGACAACCCCACCGATGCGTATGAATGGTCTTTTGTGGCAGTACCGGCACAGCGCGAAGCCGGCGTCATTAAAGCGTTTACCCCAACTTTAAATGGAGGTGATTTAAAAATGGAGGATATTATCAAGAAACTTGAAACCGGTGAACCGTCAGCATTTGATGAAAATCAATCTGAAAAGCTGTTCGAGCTTATCAAATCCCTGAAAGAAAAGGCTGAAATTGGCAAGGCATACCACGATGAACTCAAAAGCGAAGTTTTGAAACTCTCCGGAATTGTACAGCCTGAAGTGGATTCAGTGGTCATGAAAAGCGTTGTTGAAAAAATGACTCTGGATGAACTTAAAGCATTTAAAACTTCTTTCAAAGCTAAGCTTTCTGAGATTATACCTTGCAAACCTCAGTTTGGTTCAACGAAAGATGATTTTCAAATACCAGCATATACGCAATTCAAAATCTGATTCGTTGTTACTTCTTCGCTTAAAACGAAGATTAACATAAATTAAACACAAAATTTTTAGGAGGAATACAAAATGGCATTTTGCGAAACATTAAAACTGGAAAAAGGCATGTATAACGTGGCAGGACAAAGCTTTACGAAAGTTCTTGAAAAGCTGGATCCTACCGAAAACTACAAAGGCACCGAACTCGAAGGCTTAGACGCTTATCAAAGACAGCTCAAACGCTTTGACATTAAAGTCAGCGGACCGGGCTGCGATACTATTGAAAAATTTTTCAGCACTACTGATTCAGCAGTATTATTCCCAGAGTTCATTGCAAGAGCGGTAAAACAAGGCATGACGTCTTCAAGCGTAATACCATCAATTACAGCAGCAAACAGTGATTCTGACGGTCTTGATTTCAGACCTATCTCTTCAACATTGGAAACTGGTCTCCCAAATGTACTACCAGGCAATGAGATGCGTAAAGTAAGCGTATTGCCAAAGGGGAAAACTGTGGCACTCGTAAAACACGGGCGAGTATTTTCAGGCGCATATGAAGCTTTGAGATCTCAAAACCTCGACGTGGTAACGATATTCTTAAAACAAATCGGCGCAGACATTGCAAGTGAACAGCTTGTAGATGCTATAACTGCATTAGTAAACGGAGACGGCACCACCGCAGACAAAGCCACAGAAGTTGCAGCGGCAACCACAGGAACACTTACATATGCCGACTTAGTAACACTTTGGGGCAGCTTAAACCCATACAATCTAAGCGGGATGATCGCTAATGTTACAACAATGAAGGATATTTTGGTCCTTACAGAAATGAAAGATGCACATGCAGGATTAAACTTCCAAGGCACAGGTAAATTAATCACACCAATTGGTTCAGAATTGATCGCTGCACCAACTACAGCAGGTTTAGGCAATAAAAAAATCGTCGGCTTTGACAAAGAATTTGCATTGCAGATGATTCGGTTCGGCGAAGTAGACATTGAATACGACAAAGTAATTGACCGTCAATTGGAGCGTGCAGGAGTCAGTGTAATTTCAGGCTTCTCAAGAATATTCAAAGATGCCGTAAAAGTTCTGACTTATTAATACCACCCACAATTTCACCGCAAAGGAGATGACTTCTTATGGCCCACCAATGAGCATTAACGAGCGAATACGAGTAGCTCACTGCTGGGCCTAATTCTTTTAATTAGTTTTTTTATCCAAGAGAAAGTGAACAAGAAAAAATATATAAAAACTCAGTTATGAGCTACCGCAAAAAATAATAGTAAGGAGGAATTCCCTTGACCACTCAAGAAGTTCTTGAAAAATTTGCGATAATAGCAAACCTTACATCAGAAGAAATCACACCATGGGTTGACACTTGTGAAGACGCAGAAAACGAAATTCGTTCTCACCTACGTGAAGAAACAGATGAAGAAGAGCATTCCCGAAGGCTCAGTTCAGCAGCTGCAGCTTTAGCTTTTTACAGATATATGATGTATCGCACTTCTGTTGGAAATGTGGAATCATTTTCCGCAGGAGAGCTTAAAATCAAAACCGATGCAAAAACAGCTGTACAATTAGCTTATACTATCTGGCGAGACGCACGAAATGCCGTTTGCGATTTACTGAATGACAGCGATTTCGTCTTTGAAAGGATTGAAGGCTGTGGACATCATTGCGAAAGACCTCATTGCTAAATACGGTCAGACAGTCAGCATTATCATAAACGAAAGCACTCCCTCTGAAACAACCAGTGCATTTATACAACCTGTCAGATGCGATGACCATCAGACGCTCTGTGGGCATTACGTTGATACAGAAGCCTCAAACGACGAAAACTTTTTATACATCGGAAAACCGAACGTCCGGCTTGATCTATATCCAACCACGACAATAGTACAAACCGAAACCGACAGCTATACACTCAAAAAAGCTGAAACTGTAACGTTATCCAATCAAATAGTGTTTATCCGCGCAATATTAAACAAAAGTTAATCTGCTCAACCCGCCTCAGGCGGGTAAGGCAACCTTTTTTATCAAATTTAATAATTTTTAGGAGGAACAATATAAATGCCAGAAAACAATTCATGCAAATTTTTAGGAAGAGTCGGACTCGTTGAACCAATTATCGCGTCAGGGAAAAGTCTGGGAATAAAGCTCCTTTCAGTTTATGATTTCCTACGCTGCGAGGTCATGTATCGAAATCTGGTCAACAAACTTACTGAGCAAAATATGGATGAGGTTTTGTGTAAAAGTGTATGTGAGCAAGCATGTTTAGTTGTTATGTGCCTTCACAATTCAAAAAATGAGCGCGTTTTTAATGATGGCCTATCAGCACTTTTAGGTCTTACTCCCGAAGATCTGCAGCGCATATACAGTGAGTATGAAAAGCTCAACAAAAAAATCATTAAATTTGATAAATTGGCTTATGATATCCTAAAAAGCGTCAAGGAAAACGAATATGAAAAAGCAACCAGACACATAAATTTACGTGAAATTGAAAACATCGGATAAAAAAGTATTGACTTTTTTATTTCCCTTGTGGTAACATGTTTAAAGTTGAGAAATCGTATCAAAGACGAACCGCATAACAAGTGAGGACGAAGAGTGGGAACTTCCCGCTCTTTCTGTTTGTAGGATGAGGTGTAAGAATGCCGGACGGCAAAAAAATGAATACAGCTGAACTTATAAAATCCATGGCAGACCCCATTGCACAGCAGCTTGAACTGGAAGTATGGGATGTAAAGTTCCTGAAAGAGGGGCCGAACTGGATTTTACGAGTGTTTATTGACAAAGACGGCGGCATTATGCTCGAAGACTGCGAAAAAATGAGCAAGGCATTGGATTCTTCGCTGGATGAACTTGACCCGATTGAGCAGTCTTATATATTGGAGGTATCCTCCCCCGGAATCGAGCGCGAGCTTACAACTGACATCCATTTAAAGAAATATATAGGCTCAAACGTACAGCTGAAACTCATTCGCAAAAACGAAGATAATCAAAAAAAGCTGGACGGCCAACTCATCAACTTTAACCAAGATAATATATCAATTAAAAATGACACTCAAAAAATCTTGGTTTTACCGCGCAAAAACATATCACACATAAACTTAAACACACTGAACATAAAGGAGAAATAAATATGAACACCGAAATTTTTGAAGCATTACGTTTACTTGAAAAAGAGCGCGGAATCCCTATGGATTTCATGCTGGAGAAAATCAACAAAGCTATCGTAACCGCCTGCAAAAACGGCTATGACGGCAACGAGGAAGCTATTGTTAATATAGATGAATCCGAGGGGATTTTTGAAGTCAGCCTTGCTAAAACCGTTGTGGATGAAGTCACAAGCGAAGGCAGAGAAATATCTTTAGAAAATGCCAAAAAAATTGATAAAAAAGCCAAATTGGATGATAAAATCGCCGTCAAACTGGACACAAAAGAATTTGGCAGAATCGCGGCACAAACAGCAAGAAATATTATCCGTCAAGGTATAAAAGACAGCGAAAGAAGCCAGATTGCTCAAGAATTTCAAAGCAAGCAAAATCAGATTGTCAGCGCGCTTATAGAAAGAATAGATAACAAGACCGGTGCTTTTACTCTCAGAATTGGTAAAGCTGAATCAACCCTCCCGAAAAATGAGCAAATTGGCACCGAGCAAGTAAGAGAAGGCGACCACATAAAAGTTCTGGTTTCGGAAGTCCGAGAGGGTGACAAAGGCCCGAAAATAATGATTACCCGCACGCAACCGGATTTTGTAAAAAAACTTTTTGAAAATGAAGTCCCTGAAATTGGCGATGGCGTTATCGAGGTCAAAGCTGTATCACGTGAAGCAGGCTCCAGAGCCAAAGTTGCACTGCTTAGCAATGAGTCCAATGTCGATGCAATAGGTTCGTGCATAGGTGCACAAGGGAACAGAGTCAACGCAATCGTAAAAGAGCTGGGTGGAGAAAAAATTGACCTTATTGAATACAGCGATGACCAGCAGAAGTTTATTGCTTCAGCGCTCTCCCCTGCCAATGTTGTGAGAGTTGAAATCGACCCGGAAATACCAACAAATTGTAAGGCTATCGTACCGGATAATCAGCTGTCATTGGCCATAGGCAACAAAGGACAAAACGTCCGTTTGGCCGCAAGGCTTACCGGTTTTAAAATAGACATCAGGCCTGAAAGCGGATTTTACGGTGAATAAATAAAAAGGACAGGTAAAAATTTGATTAAAAAAATCCCGATAAGAAAGTGCATCGGCTGCGCAGAGCATAAATCAAAACATGAATTTATAAAAATTTTACGTTCCCCAAAAAACGAAGGGCCCAAAGTCCTCACTATTGTACACGGCGATAGCAAAAAAGACGGCCGCGGCGCATATATATGCAAAAACAGCGAGTGCCTCAAAAAAGCAAAAAAATCCCGCCGGTTGGAGCGTACATTTCGCGGTAAAATTGAAGATGAGCTTTACAATCAGCTTGAAAAGGCGGTTGAAAGCAATAAATAACAAACTTCTATCCTTTTTGGGAATCGCAAAAAAAGCCGGCAAATTAACATTCGGAATGGATGAAGTCAAAGAAAATATATTAAAAAACAAAGTTAAAAATGTTATAATTACAAGCGACCTTGCAGAAAATTCGATGGGCAAAATTCAAAAAATAGTAAATGAGAACTATATAAATGTAGTAAAAATAAGCTGCACGAAAGATGATATAAACTTAGCCGTTGGTAAATATTCAGGAATAATCGGGGTTTTAGACGACAGATTTGCAGAAAAAATAACAGCACTGGCGCGGGAAGATAATCAGGAGGAATGCAATATATGATGATGAAATACAGGGTTCACGAGGTGGCAAAAGACTTAGGAGTTGGAAGCAAAGACGTTGTTGAGCTTTTGAAAAAATACGTCGGCGAAGAAAAAAAGCACATGACGGCTTTGACTGAAGACGAGCTGAACATTGTTTTTGAATACTATACTCAACAAAATCAAGTTGAAAATTTTGACGCCTATTTTGCGTCACAAACAGAAAAGAAAGAAATTCCGAAAGAAATCACAAAAGAACAAACTGCTGTAAAAGTTGAGGCACCTGAAGTCAGAGTACCTGAAAAAGAAACACCGAAAGCAGCACCGGAAAGTAAAACCTTGGAAACCAAATTTGCACCCCAAAAACCACAACAAAAGAAGCCTTCAACTCCACACACTCTCGCTAAAGCCAGACATCAAGAAAGCATCGTAATAACAGGGAGCGCCGGCATCCCTGAAGATAATCAAGCCGCTCAGGGTAAAGTCATTAACACCCGCACCGTCAACGTTAACATCGATAAATATAACGAAAGATATGATAAAATTGCCTCCGAAAAAGTCAAAACCGAAAATACAGTACAAAAACAAAAATTTGTGCAACGTTCTCAGCAACGCGGAAAATTTAGAAGTACTAAAAGAGAAACCGAATCGCAAAGATTGCAGCGCATAGCCATGGAACGTAAAGCCAAACCTATTACTATTTTAATTCCCGAAGAAATCACTGTTGCGGAACTCGCGTCTCGCCTCAAAGCAACCGCAGCGGAAGTTATCAAAAAGCTTATGATTCTCGGAGTTATGGCATCTATCAATGACACCATCGACTTCGATACCGCGAGTTTAGTCTCTATGGAATTTCATGCGAAAGTTGAAAAAGAAGAAGTCGTCACAATCGAAGAAATGATCATTGATGACAGTGAAGATAAAGATGAAAGCTTAGTTGGAAGGGCGCCCGTAGTGGTTGTTATGGGCCACGTTGACCATGGTAAAACTTCCCTTTTGGATGCTATCCGCAGCGAGGACGTAATTTCCACAGAAGCGGGCGGCATCACACAGCACATTGGGGCATACAAAGTCAATTTGGACGGCAAAGATATAACATTTTTAGATACTCCGGGCCACGAAGCATTTACTACAATGCGCGCCAGAGGTGCTCAAATTACAGATATCGCGATATTAGTGGTGGCCGCAGATGACGGTATCAAACCCCAAACAATTGAAGCTATAAACCACGCAAAAGCGGCAGGCGTGTCAATTATAGTCGCCATAAATAAAATGGATAAAGACGGCGCAGATCCGGGAAAAGTTATGCAGCAATTAACGGAACACGAACTTGTCCCCGAAGAATGGGGCGGCGATGTGCCCTGCGTTAAAGTTTCCGCCAAACAAAAAGAAGGCATTGAGGAACTCCTTGAGATGGTATTGCTTGTGGCAGACGTCAAAGAACTCAAGGCAAACCCAAACAGACGAGCAAAAGGCACTGTAATTGAAGCCAGACTCGATAGAGGTCGCGGCCCAATCGCTACTATTTTAATTCAAAATGGCACATTGAAATCTGGCGATATTATTGTTGCCGGAACAGCTGTTGGACGCGTTAGAGCCATGCTGAACGACCACGGCGAACGCGTAACTGAAGCTGGACCATCTGTACCTGTGGAAATAACGGGGCTCGACACAGTTCCAGGCGGTGGGGATATTGTCAATGCCGTTTCAAATGAAAGACTGGCAAGAGAGCTTGTTGAGCAACGCAGAACATACGAAAAAGAAGCTTTATTCAGCAGCCAAACCAAGGTTACACTTGACAATCTCTTCGACCAGATGGAAATGGGCGAAATCAAGGAGTTAAAGATTATTGTTAAAGGCGATGTGCAAGGGTCTGTTGAAGCAGTCAGGCAATCACTCGAAAAAATCTCCCACCCCGAAGTGCGCGTAAAAGTAATTCACGGTGCGGTTGGCGCAATTAGCGAATCAGACGTTATGCTCGCCGATGCTTCAAACGCGATTATAGTTGGATTTAATGTTCGTCCAGAACCTGCAGCTGCCGCAAACGCTGAGCGCGAAGGCGTTGACATGCGTCTTTACCGCATCATATATGAATGCATTGATGAAATCTCTTCCGCAATGAAAGGCATGCTAGCACCAAAATTCAGAGAAGTTCAACTAGGCAGGGCTGAATGCCGCCAGGTTTATAAAATTTCAAATATCGGCGTAATTTCCGGAAGTTATGTGCTTTCTGGCAAAATCTCCAGAAGTGCGCAAATAAGAGTTGTTCGTGACGGTATCGTAATCGCCGAAGATAAAATATCTTCACTTAAACGTTTCAAAGATGACGCTAAGGAAGTGGCACAAGGTTTTGAGTGCGGCATAGGCCTTGAAAATTTTAACGATTTAAAAGCGGGCGACATTTTCGAAGCATTCATTATGGAAGAATACAGAGAAGATTAATAAAACAAATTATATAAAACGCTGATTTCCTGAATTTTAAGCACTGTGATATTATACTCTTATAAAATATTTTACCAAAAGGAGTGTTTCAAGCAATGGAAAACAGAATTTTAAATAATGAAGAGTTAGAAAATATTTCAGGCGGCATGCCAAATCCCGTTACCGGAATCTCTTATAAGGACGCCATGAAAAAAGCCATGGAACTTGGCAATGGCACAGATATGGGAAGTTGGCAAACAATGAATGCTCAGCAATACCTCACATGGTGGCGTGCATCCAACCTGGACAGCAAAGAATACTTGGATAACAAAGACAAAATAGACGGATTCATAGGCTAAAAATACATTTTGGTCAGATTCCCAAAATTTTAGGGTGGTAGATTTATATGCCAGACCGCAAATCACAGCGCATTGCAGAAGATATTAGACGTGAAATAGTTGCAATCATACGCGAAATGAAAGATCCACGACTTCAAGATGATTTTATCAGCGTAATCAAAACAGATGTGTCAAGTGATAAATCAAGTTGTAGAGTTTTTGTCAGCGCTATGAAAGGAATTGAAAAATCAAAGCAGGCAGTTCAAGCTTTGAAATCTGCTGAAGGACATATTCGTACAGAACTCGGAAAAAGACTTAGGTTAAGGTACATTCCAAACATCCGTTTTCAGGAAACTGATGCCATTGAGAAAGGTGTAAATTTATATAAAAAAATAGAGAATATTGCCACCAAAGAGATCAAAACTGAAACATCTGAGGACACTAATGAAAAATGAAATCACACTTGAAAAAATATCTGAAATTATAAAAGCTAAAAATAATTTTTATATTTTAACGCATATTCACCCTGACGGAGATGCTATAGGGTCAGCTTATGCGTTGGCAAAAGCAATTCAAAAAATGGGCAAAAATGCTAAAGTGTTGTGCAGTAACCCCATACCAGAAAAGCTGAAATTCATTTGTAATTATGTGAAAAATCAAAAATTTGAGTCCGAAACGATTATTACCGTAGATCTGGCAGACACTACACTTTTAGGTGACAAATTAGAAAAATATAAAAACAAAATTGATATATGCATCGACCACCATGTATCCAACACTAATTATGCTCAAGTAACGCATGTTCGGGAAAACTGCGCAGCAACTTGCGAAATTATTTATAACTTGATTAATACTATGGATGTACCAATTGACAAGGAAATTGCCGAGTGTCTATACATTGGAATTGCAACAGATACAGGATGTTTCAAATATCCAAGCACAACCGCAGAAACACATAAAATTACTGCGGAACTGATTAAATCAGGTATTGAACTAGCTAAAATAAATAAAAATTTGTTTAGTGTTATATCCAAACAAATGCTTAAAATTAAACAGATGATTTACGATATTTTGGAATATTTTTTTGATGGAAAATGCGCCATAACTTATGTCTCGCTCAACATGATGAGCAAAGCAGGCGTAACCGACAGTGAACTTGAAGGTCTCGCCGCAATTCCAATTGAAATTGAAGACGTTCAGATCGGAATTACTATCCGGCAAAAACCCGGTGGAATCAATAAGGTATCTGTACGAAGTGCGCCAGGAGTAAATGCAAATGAACTTTGTGCACTTTTCGGAGGCGGCGGGCACGCACAGGCAAGCGGGTTTAACCTAAAAGGCGATATACCAGAAGTAAAATTGAAAATTATAGATGCAGTGAAAACACACTTTGGGTGGTAAAATGGATGGCATCGTTGTTGTAAATAAACCTGAAAATTGGACGTCTTTTGACGTTGTGGCAATAGTGAGAAAAACATTAAAAGAGAAAAAAGTTGGTCACATGGGCACGCTCGACCCCATGGCTACCGGCGTTTTGCCTATTGTCTTAGGTCAGGCAACAAAATTTCAAAATTTTATAAAAAATACCAATAAAGAATACATCGCAAAATTCAAACTCGGAATCACAACAGACACACAGGATATCACAGGCAAAGTACTAACTCAAACTGACACTAGTTTTGAATCTGAAGATATATTAAAAATTTTAGATAAATTCAAAGGAACAATAGAACAAACGCCGCCAATGTTTTCCGCAGTCAAAAAAGACGGCAAAAAACTTTATGAGTTAGCACGACGTGGCATCGAAGTTGCAAGAGATGTACGCAAAATTGAAATAAAATCTTTAGAATTACTCGAATTTGACAAACAAAATCAAATTGTTACAATTAAAACTCTCTGCTCAAAGGGAACTTATATACGCTCTTTGTGCGCAGATATTGGCACATTACTCGGCTGCGGCGCCACAATGACAGCACTGCAAAGAACTCTGGCAAATGGATTTTCACTGAAAGACAGTATTACAATTGAAGAAGTCAAAAATCTTGAATTTATGCATAAAATTTTCCCCGTGGAATATTTATTTAAGTCAGAACAAAGTGTACAGGTTACTTTACCGCAAACTTTCAGATTTCAAAACGGCGGCGGGTTAATGCTTACCAGATTACCGATCTCCGCAAATTTTAAAAGCAATGAAATTTTCAAAGTATATTTTGAAAACATGTTTATAGGAATCGGAAAAGTAAATTTGGAAAAAGAAGAACTTTCAGTTCTAAAATCTTTGCATAATCAATTTTTGGAGTAAAAATAAAATGAATATATACACTAAATTTGAAAAACAGAAAAATCCCACAGCTGTTGCGCTTGGTTATTTTGATGGCATACATATTGGTCATCAAAAAGTAATAAACACTACCGTTGAGCTCAAAAATTGCAGACTCTCCCCCACTGTTTTTACTTTTTCGAGCGGTCCGCAAACTGTACTTTTCGGTAAATCGGAACAAAAAATAATTACACTAGATCAAAAAAAAGAAATTTTGTCCGCCATGGGTGTTGAAAATCTTTATATCATCAACTTTGTCGGCATTTGCAAATTAACTGCAGAAGAATTTGTAAAAACAATACTGGCAAACACTTTAAATGCTCGTGCTGTAGTCTGCGGATTTAATTATCATTTCGGTAATGGTGCAGCAGCAGATGCTCAGGATCTTGAAAAAATTTGCAATAAATTTGATATTGAAACTAAAATTATAAAGCCTGTTTTATATGAAAACAAACCTATAAGTTCAACGCGCATCAGAAAACACATTAATGAAAATGACATTGAAAATGCTAAAAATATGCTCGGAAATAAATTTAATATATAAATACCCAAAACAGGCTACAGTAAATTGTAGCCTGTTTTTTATATGCTTAGATGTACAGATTATTCCGATTTTCCTTCAGCCATTTTAGCTTCATATTTTTTGCCAAGCCCAAATACAGCCATAATCCACGCTATTACCGTAACGGCAAAAATCGGAATTATTGTGTAAATGTGAGTCATAAGCTTACTTCCAACCACAACAATATTAGTCAATACATAGTTGATAGCTGATGCCCCAGCTTTGCCGGCACGGCCACCCACAACTTCAACAGCTGCCTGACCTTTTGTTTTGGTATCTTCATCAAGCGGTCTATAAGCCATACTTTTGGTGGAATCAAACAAACAGTATTTAATAGATTTTATAATTGCGTTAACAATTAGTCCAACCCAAACAGCAAGCATCGGTACAGCCATACCAAACAAATGCGTTCCACCATTTCTACCATAAAGTACAATGGCAAAGAATATTGCACCTGCTACCAACATCACAACCGGTGTTATCACTGCGCCAATCTTCCATTTGAACCTTCTAAGTACATTTGTGCTCAAAAGCGTGGTAGAAACTGTTAAAATACCTGTTACTACAGAAAGGTTCCCCATCATGGTAGAGTAATCATTACTGTTTGTAAGTGTTGCCCTCATCTGTTCTTTCCACACAACCTCTGTGAGATTAATGGAAATTCCATAACCAAGAACTAAAACTGCTACCAAACCAATATAAGGCGATGTAAATAATATTTTCAAACCTTTCATTATACTGATTTTTTCTTTTTTCTTTTTAGGTGACGTTTCATCAGGATTGTAGAACCTTGGATCTGTTAGAACAACTTTATTTATATAATAAAAGATTGCCATAGTTGCCAGACCGAAAAATATACAAAATCCAATCAAAACTTTCACATTATTGTCAAACGCTGCACCGCTAACTGTGGACATCCCCTTTAAAACTCCACCGGACAAAATAACCCCCATATTGGCAATTAAAGCGTAAAGCCCATAAAATCTTCTGACCTCATCCTTTTTTGTAATTTGATTAGCAAACTGCCAAAAAAGTGATTGTATTGCAACTGTTCCCCAAATTTCAGCAAAAATGTAAAATAGTGTGTAAGACCAGTTAGTCAGACAAGGAATAACATAATAAAAAAATCGGGGCCAGGTTGTCTGCATCTGCCTAACCTGTGTGGCATTTAAATGCAAAACATTTGCGTTAGGGAATAAAAACAACATGAATATCGCAAAAAATGCCAGAAAAATAGTTACCATTATATAAAAGGTCTTGGTGCTTCCAAATTTGCTTATAAGCCAAGTAA
>CAYJIV010000001.1:17243-24060 GCA_964370325.1 uncultured Eubacteriales bacterium | reverse complement strand
CTGGCATAACAAACCACAGTTTTAGAACTGGCATAAGCTCAGTTCCTCCGCAAATAGCGTATTTTTGAATAAAAACGTCTTTAAGATCTCTAACCATTGTGTAAACAAATAAAATACAGAACATTAACAAACTCATAGGTAAAAATTTCTTCAACTCAAACCCATGAACCGGAAATAAAAGTGATTGTACTTTATTAAAACTACCCGTTTGCTCAGTATCGGGTTGCGCAACTTTATCCATTTTAAGTATTCTCCTTTTAAAAATTAAAAATATAAAACTGAAAATTTTTAAAATCTTTTTCAACATCACATCCCTTTTTTAACTCATAAATTGAAAATTATTTGATTAATAAAAACAAAAAATAATACTTGAAAATTTCATATCCCCGCATAAAATTTTTCAAGCTTTTTATGATACAAATCATTATACCATTACTAATTATTTAATGCAAGCGAAAATACAATTTTTGAATTTTCATTTTAACCTTGCAATTATTAAAAAATTTTGGTACTATGTTTTATTATGATACATAAAAAATGACACCAGTAAATAGAAAAAATTCCAAAAATCATTAAGGGGAAATTCACATGGCTAAATGTCAAATTTGCAGTAAAGCAACCTCGTTCGGGATAAAAGTTTCCCACTCGCACAGACGTTCAAATAGGGTTTGGAAGCCAAATATCAAACGTGTTAGAGCAGTAGTAAACGGCACATCTAGGCGCGTTTACGCATGCACAAGATGTTTGCGTTCCGGTAAATTATCAGCAAGCGCTTAAGTATGGAAATTGCATGTTCAAAAAATTGTGTAACAATTAAAAACATTAATAACTTTGACCTTGGTCAGACTTTTGACTGTGGTCAATGTTTTCGTTGGCAAAAAATTGGTGATAAATACCATGGGGTCGCTTTCGGCAAAGAAATAATTGTTTTTTCAGAAAAAAACAATATAATAATTGAAAATACTAACGAAAAAGATTTTAATAATACTTGGGAAAATTATTTTGATTTGGGAACTAACTATAAGTGCATTGGAGAAGAACTTGCAGAAATTCATCCCATAATCAAAAAAGCTTACAACTCTTATTCGGGCATCCGTATTTTAAAACAAGAACCTTGGGAGGCATTGTGCTCATTTATAATATCTCAAAACAATAATATCCCGCGGATTCAAAAAATAGTATCTCGTTTGTGTAACCTCTTCGGAAATAAAATTGACATCCAGTTTTCATTTCCATCGGCCCAAACTTTAGCTCAGCTAACAGAAAACGACTTGGCACCAATCAAAAGCGGTTTCAGAGCAAAATATATAATAGATGCTGCGAAAAAAATTGCCAGCGGAAAAATAAACTTTGAAAAAATTAAAAAGATGCCACTATGCGACGCCGAAAAACATTTAACTACAATCCGCGGAGTTGGCCCAAAAGTGGCACAGTGCGCTTTACTTTACGGATTTCATAAATTAGAAGCTTTCCCCATTGACGTTTGGATGAAACGAGTTATGAAAACATTTTTTCCGGATCAAAATCCTGAAATATTCGGAAAATTTGCAGGAGTTGCACAACAGTATTTGTACCATTATAGTAGAATGCACTCAGAACAGATCAAATAATATCTACCACCAGTCCAAAAAATAATCAAGGCACTCATCAAACCACTGTTGTATCTCTATAAAAATTTCAATTATTTTAAATCTTATTTCATATTTCGCATCGCATTCAACAACTTCAAGTTCGTCAAGAGTTAAGATATCTTCCATTTCTTGACGCTCCTGTGCAGCAGGAAGACACATCGGTGGAAACATCACACACCACCAATTTTTGCCCGCACCCTCACCAATCGTCACCCTGAGTGCTTCGTAATTTCCGGCAGGAAGTGTAACCTCACTATATTGCCGGGTATTAAAATACATATTCTTCACTTCGGCATCAACATTATAGTCATACCCATTATTTACAATCTCCGCTTTTGCGGTTTTCACGATGTCTTCCAAATTACCACCAGTAATCCTTTTAGCATCAATCAAATTTTGAACAGAATCGAAACAAGTAGAATATTCTTTCAAAATTTTATCGCGAACTTTCAATTTCAATTCCTGATCCCCAGCAGAATCAGAATTTGCAATAATATGTAATCTGAATATTTTGCTGCTAATACTGTCACATTTGCTTCCAAATCCCGTCATGGAAAGCAAAATCGCAAACAAGAATCCGCAAATTACGGCCTTCTCTTTCGTACTGAACTTTATGCCTCGTACTCTTTTAAATATATTAGACGCAATAATTTTAAAATCTTTCATAGAAAAAGTCCTCCATTCTTTTGTCACTAAGAATATTGGACGCTTTTTTTATTTTTATTCATTTAATTTCAAATTCTTAAAACCCCCTGGAAGCGCCACCACCTCCGAAACTACCGCCTCCACCGCTGTATCCGCCTCCGCCACCACTGCTAAAACCACCGCCTCCGCCAAACCAACCGCTACCCGAAGATCCTGAACCCCAATGATGTCCATTTCTAAATAAACTTCTGATCCACCAGAAAAATATCCCACCAAATCCTAATAATACAGCTATAATTATAAATACTATATCATTTCCGACATCAAAATCTTTATATTCTGAAGCAACGCTCGCAACATCTTCCGGCACTTCCATATCGTATTCCGAGTAGACTTCTGAAAGAATAACGGAATAAAGTGCTTTTATACCCTCATCCCAATTGTTCTCATTAAAATAAGGAACCGCATAATTATCTAAAAACCGGCCAGCTTTAGCGTCATTCATCTTGCCTTCTAAACCACGGCCTATCTCTACTTTCACTTTTCTCTCTTTAAGCGCCAATAATATTAATAAACCGTTGTTTTTTTCTTTGCTACCTATACCCCACTGATTTCCCAAATTAACAGCATAATCATCCAGAGGCTGCCCTTCAAGCGACTCTACAGTTACTACGACTATCTGAGCAGTGGTTTTTTCATCCAAGATTTTACTGCTGGAAAAAACATAATCCTTCGTTTCTTGGTTTAATATATTTGCAAAATCATTGATGTAAAATGAACCCGTATGGCTCGGTAATGCCCTGGCAGTCACGACAAAAAGTAATACAGCTGCTGCAATCACAAACAAAAACTTAGTACATTGTTTTATCACAAGGCACCTCCTATTTTAGTCTATAGTAACAACTATTTATCCATCACCAATTCCGCATAATCTCCAAGCGCGTGAGGAACATTTACAATTATTACAGGTTTTCCGTTCTCAATATAAAACGAATTGTACTCATTTAGCTCATTTTCTAATTCTTTAGCAGATTTATAAAAACCATTATCTTCTGTAAAAAAGTTCTTTATAGCATCCCCAAGCTCTCCATCTTCTTTACTGGAATATTTTCCGCTAAAAATATTTTGAGCATATTCACTTATATTACCTATCTCGTTTAACTTAATATCCTCACCGGTTTTAGGATCAATATTATATGTTACCACAGACGCGCTGGGGTGGGCAGCGTCAGGAATACTTATATAAGAGGGCATACAGATTGAAATCACATCTGGTGTTTGCGTTTTGATTTCACATTTCACTTCATAAGTAACTATCTTCGGGTTGTAAACTAAATCACCTTGTTCTGATTTTTCATTTTGATATGCCAATGCGCCATCCTTAAATTGCTTATTAAGACGTGCATCCAACTCCTCGCCTAATCCATCAAATTGCGGATATTCAATCGATACTTCTTCGTATACATGCTTTTCAATTATTATTTTATAAGATACTTTGTTTTGATTTTCCTGGACAACATTTTGCGTGCTTTCATTTTCTTCCTGTGGTTGTTCTGACTTTCCGCACCCAATTAAAATAAATGGAAGTAATAAAGCAAGCGCTATTGCCCTGAATTTTCTAAGCATACAGCACAGCCCCTATATCTCATAATTTCATTCAATTAAATTTAGCTGAAGTTCACTACCTGAAGATGCTAGAAAATACTCTTCCTCGCTAAATCCAAACATGTTTGCAAAAATCATAGCTGGGAAAGTTTTTGTTTTGTTATTGTACATCTGCACAGAGTCGTTATAATCTTTTCTTGCATATGCAATTCTGTTTTCCGTACCAGCCAGCTCATCAGTCAAACTGTGGAATTGCTCATTTGCTGTTATATTCGGATATTGTTCCACAATTACCAAAAGCCTACTGATCGCACCGGAAAGTTCATCGTTCGCTGCAGCTTTTTCCTGCATTGAACCATTACTGGCATTCACTAGGTTTGCACGTGCTTGCGCAATTTCACTGATTATATTTTCCTCATGTGTCGTAGCCGCTTTTACTGTGTTCACTAAATTTGGAATTAAATCCAACCTGCGCTGAAGCTGAGTTTGAATATTTGCACTTTGACTTTGCACCTTTTCTCTTAAGCCAACTAACCCATTATAGCTGCCCACACCCCAAAGCGCTAAAATTAAAATTATACCGCCTAATACAATGCCGGTTATTGCGCTACCTGATAATTTTTTCATTTGAACTCTCTCCTTTGACCACACTCCGAAATCAACACCCATTATAAACCAAATATCTTATTCTGTCTAACTCCCAAAAACATAGATAGCATTTGATTTATTCTCAAACTCCACTCTATAAACTTTGTTTCCTTGACTTTGGGCGCTGGTTGCCCCCCTGCGGCCAACCAGCCCATTATAGCTACACACACCAAAGTACCAGCATCAAAATTATACCGCCTAACACAATGCCTGTTATCGCATCTGCTGATAATTTTTCATAATGTGCATCCTCTTATGACTCCACCAAGAGCCAACTCTAATATATACTAAATATCTTACTCTGTCGAACTAACAACAACATAGGCAGCATCAGATTTATTCTCGAATTTCACACTGTAAGCTTTAACTTCATATACCCCTTCTTTGGACGGAGCAGTATAAAGGCCATTGTTATCAATCGTACCGGTGTTGTTTTCAGCCATACCCCAACGGACTTCCTGGCTGATAGCACCTTCAATACGCGCCTCAAACCTTGTTTGTTCAAGTGGCTTGACACGTACAGTGTTCGGCGTAATAATAACACGCACATTTTCGTCTATAACAAGATCTTCTTCCTCTTCTTTAATTTCAACCGGCTTAAATGCCCACCAACGAATATCCACAGCTTGTGCATTCGTTTTTTCCTGCAGTTTTACGCCTAAACGAATTGTTCCTTTTTCAGAATTTACTACCGCTGCAACCTGTACATTGGGCGCAGAAATTGAAATTTCTTCTTTTGTAAATATACCTTTATCTCCGAAAACAAGCAATCCTTTGTCATCTGTAAGATAGTTGGCTTTATTGTCAATTGCAGTAATTAAACCAATGTTGCCTTCTCCCAAACCATGAACGAATTCATATGAATAGTAAGCTTTTCCGATTTTCGGATTAAACCCAAGATTGACCCTTTCTACTCCAGTAATTATATTATCAATCTTCGGCGTAGGTAAATCGAACACTTGTGGAGCAACTTTGTTGTCTTCATGCATCTTAACTTCATTAACAGCGGGAGCTGATTTAGTATCATTATTTACCGTCTGAAGCAAATCTAAAAGCTCATTGCTGTAAAGATACTGTCCAAAAGGATGCTTTTCAAAGCTTTCAATAAAATATGTTAGCTGATTCGTTACAAGGTGAAATTTCGCCAAATAAATGTGCTTGTCCTCAACGTTTTCAAGTATTTCGTCAAAATGCTTGGCATAGTAATCGCTTATAATTAAATCTCTGATTGGCGTACTTTTAACTGATACAGGTATATTCACATCTTTCTGGATTTCTCGTGCATCATTTCCGGCACTGAGTTTAAACGATTTTTTGCTTATTGTAAGATTTGCAACTGCATCTGTTACTGCATCGCAATATAAATAATAATCCTTACGCAAGGTTTTATATGTGGAAATTTCAGTTTCTTGATAATTTACCGTAAGCACTTTTTCGCCGCTAGTGGCTTTGAAGAATTCACCTTCAATATCAAAAGAATAGTTAACCGGCGCTTCAATATTTTCTTTTTCAAATAAAACAGACACTTTAATACATTTGTCAGGGTTGACATATCTACCGATCTCTAAAGTCAATTTCAATCCATCTTTATTGTAAAGTTCAACACGTTGATTCACTAAATTATCTAGGTTTAATTCATCTTCTTTCGGCTTTTCAGAGGTAAGAAAAAGCTCATATCCTTCGCTGACTCTATTGAATTCCTCACTTACCCCACTTGATTTACTCGAACCCGCAACGGAAAAGGTGGTTTCTTTTAGGCTTTCTTTATAACCCAGGCATAAATACAATATCCCCTTGTCTTTGTTTTCCTCAAAACCTTTAATGACATTCAATCGTCTGACATAAGGCTCAGAAACAACAATTTCTCTGCCCGCATAATCAAGAGCCATACCGGTTTCAAGAGAAAATGTTTTGTTGTCCACCAGTATAACATCCAGGCCGGAAACAATACCTACACCACCGAGCATCCTGTTACCCAGGCGCCGTTTAGAGTTCATGTAAACTTGTTCACTTTCAAAGTCCCTGACTGTCATCAATTTGCCAAAAAAGTAATTATTTCTCTCGTTTGAATAGGATTGTTTGTTTTCCACTTTTTTTACCCCCAATTTTTAATTATAAATAAATTTATTAAATTAATCAGAATTTACTATTACCAAGTTGTTTGCGTCTTCTTGCTGCTTATTTAAAACTAACTTCAGATTTTTGGCTATATACGAAATCATTCCCATGTAACAATGGTGGTCAACATACAGCTAGTCTCCTAAACTCCCAAGGTTCAAGATTGAATC
>CAYJIV010000001.1:0-17233 GCA_964370325.1 uncultured Eubacteriales bacterium | reverse complement strand
TTAACGCTGTCTATAACTCTCATCAATTCAACATAACTTTCAGCGTCCGGGACATGCGACTCAGGCAAGATAACCGTAAAAACATATCCGTTATCGCCAAATAAGTTTTCAACCACATTTCTTTGCTTATCATAATACATATTTTTCTTTACGTCAAATTGTTCAACAATAATCGGCTCCATCCCGGAATATTCTTGTACAATTTTGGCAATAGCCCTTTTAGTGCCTTTCATTTTATAAATATTTACAGCTTCTTTTATAATTTTTCTTAACTTCTTTTCTCCCCAAATAGACGCATCCTTAACAGACAGCCAATCTGCAATCCAATCAAGAAAATCTTTGCTAGCTCTATCTATATCATATTTCACAGGCGTGTAGTCAATTTGATCTTCCAAATCCACATATATAGACTGAAATATACCCATAAACCTTGCTAAAAATGCATTAGTGGCTTCATCATATCTATATATTTCTGGCAGATAATCCACAAACGAAATTTTCGGAAATTCAATTTTAACTTCTTTAAATTTTATCCGCTCGTTTTCATAATTTATCATCTCGATGCAAATCCAGAGATATCTCCCCTGCAAATCGTACAACAAAACGTCTGTTGAATTTTCGTACATCGTTGCACCAATGTGGTCAAACATATCAATTTTCCGGTTTATATCTATGCTTTTATTTGAAATGTATTCATTGATATCAACCTTGGACTGCCCCGCCTCTCCAGGAACAGGAATTAGTACTTCAGTTACATCACTCGCAAAAATTCTGATTTTGAATATTGCACTTTGCGGTATATCTACATCAAGACGCATCCTATGCCATACGGTTTCAGCCTGCAAACTATCAAACACACCTGAAATATAGACCCCATTTTCACCACTCTTGTTTTGCGACACAAAACAATCGTCTTTAAACTCGACATTACTTAAAATACTTCCGTCTTTCCAATCGCTTTCCCTGTTGAGTACAAAACACTTCGCTCCTGATGCCACTTCGTCGCCCTCCTTTTTCTAGACTCATCTAAACCGTTTCCTTATATATCGTGTCATCCTGAAACTTCTTCTTTCATACTGAACGTAGTAACTAACCTTTCTTCACTCAGCTCCTGTAAATTTCAGAATTTTTTATATAACTTAAATCCAATTTTTGAATGTAATAAACGCCGTTTGGCGGAATTATAACATCCTCTGATACATTTTTTTGAATGTGCTTACCAACCGGCGTGATTTTAAGATTACTTAAATGCGACACATATTTTAATCTGTCAATCATACCGAATAAATCACCAAAACGCAGAGGCTGCCCCAACTCCTGATTAAGGTCTTCCACAAAGTGTTCTATTTCTTTTTCAATTAAACCTTCATTTTCCCTATAAAATGAATCAACAACTATCTCTCCGCGTATTATCAGCCCAACGTATTCAGGCGCCACAACTTTAACTTTTGTGTTTATAAGCCTGTATCTATCTATCTGATGCATAATGTTCTGTTCATAACTTTTCGGGAGAGTCAGCCCGACTTTTCTGTTCCAACGAACTGCAACAGTAATGCAATTTTGTTTTTGCGTATCTTCGTCTTCCATATAATTCGGCAAAATTTTAACGTTTGTAAACATCAAACCGGGAGTTTCTCTGACAACTTCCTCATAATCTTCCAGGTTAACCGCTCTTCCCGGGTTGCTGAAAAGTTCTGCCGCGCGGGATTCCGCATGGTTCAGAGTTTCAGCATCAATTCCGCCAGTTGCCGGTTTAATCTGAGTAATTCTGGCCTTTTTCAAGACCGCATTAGATGTTACAACAGCGTTAATCATACCCTCTTTTGTATTTGAGTTTTCACCAAAAGTGGTTCTTAAATTTGAAAGTTTAATACTATCCTGAAGCACTCTCGGTGCCATTCCGTGAATATGGTCTCCAAAAATTATTATCTTTCTGCCCTTATCCAAAATATAGTGCTTATCATACTTACCGGAGGAAAAGAAATCATCAACCCTTTTCCATTTGTAAAAAATATTATCTTTGCAGTTCTTCTCAGCAATCATTACCCCAAAATCACTGTAAAGCACGTTTTCTTCGTTCATCGGAACAGTCTGAGCAGACATCCCTGTGCCGCTGCCCAGCGTCATCATATGCGTTATTTTTTTATCATAAAGCACAAACATCAAAACTTCTTCATCATCAGCAAAACTCTTGATATGCTCTGCCAATTTGGAAACGTCAACAGTAAGCTCTCCGGCATTAACATCTTTTTTAAATGTAACGCTTTTATATCTTACCCAACCGTCATTCTTTTTATAGTAAACCTCGGCACTGCCATAAAGTGCTAAGTGCCTGTCAATTTTCAGCTCTCCACTTTCTGAAATATCTGCTTTTTTAATAACAACGTTTTCGCATAGAGTCTGGTTCTGAACTGCCCTGAAAACATTTGTCCTGATGTTCTTAATCCTTGGCGGGTAGTCGTATTCATCATAAAGCAGGGTTGCGCGAATTTTACACTGCCCGTTTGATGGCTGTGATTTACTGCCGAGCCTCATTTTTATGATACCGGAAAACAGAAAATTGTGTGTATCATCCCGAATTATCTCTAAATCATACCAGCCAAATCTGCCGTTTTTGTGGCCGTAATATTCCCATTTGACTTTTGCCATGTCTTCAAAATAGTCAGAAGGTTCAATCGGATTTCTTTGTAAATCTCTGCCCGCATAAACGGAAAAATACAGATTTATAATGCGGTTTTCCTGCAACTCAGAATCAAAATTTATTGTGAAACTTCTCTTGGTTGTATTATCTTTTTTGCGACTAATATCTTTACCAAACACATAAAATACACGGCTGCCGTCAAATTTATAATATTCCTCATCAGTTTTAAATTCAGGATTTTCAAACAATACGCTCATTATTTTGGATTTTATCAGAGTTTGATTGTGAAGATTTTCAAAAGTCATATCGCCGGCTTTCCACTGAGTTCTAACCGGCACGTTGACGTCTTCTTTTATATCAGAAACTTCAAGAAGCGTTTCGGAACCTTTGTTCTGATGCATAATGACGTCCAGTAATTTCAAAAATTTCAGCTTCACACCCGGGGACATACGGTTTAAATATTCATGCTGCACAAATTTGAGCCATGAAAACAACTCAACCAGAGTAATCCCGGGGTCCGGCTCCTGAAAGTTCGTCCACTCGGTACTTAAATATAATATTTGTTTTTTCGCCTCGTCTAAGATGTCCTCCAGCGAACGGTTATTCAGATTCTCAAGTTCAATCATGGCAATTCACTTCCTAAAATTACTCCACCGCAATATTGATTTCCGGCTCTCCGAAAACAGGGACCACAAAATTTTGTTTCTTGACTTCTTCAAAATCTATCTCTTTTTTGCCTTCAGGCGTCACAAGTTTGGTAAAAATATTAATATTCTTAATCCAGCGGATGTTATCCACCACTTTAATGTAATTATAAATAAACTCTTTACGCGGGAATTCGCCTATATTCCAGCCCTTTCGCGAAAAGTTGCCTGTTATCGGGTTCAAAAATTCTTCAAGTTTCGAGTGTATTCCCTTATAAACGCTCTGATAAGAATTAAAATCATCAATCACAACGTCAATGCTAACGCAGGTTTCAACGTACCCGACTTCAAAAATCCTGAGCCTTGAAGATTTTGAAAGCGGTGCTGGAGCTTTTTCATCTACAAAATTCCAGATTCGGTTTTTAATCCCCTGAAACTTTTCGTAGCCTTTCATGTACTCCCTCGGTAAGACCGCAATTGAGGTCACGCCAATGCATGGATTACTGGCTTCATCCGTATGCGAAAGACATTTAACTTTGTAAATATTTCTGTCATTAAAACAAATTGCTTCTTCAAAGTCAGAGTGCGAAACTAAGCGATTTCCGCCCGAAATCTGACTAAACATACGTCTGGCCGCACTATCAATAGTTTCCATGTCAACCCCCCCATAATGGGACTCGGGTTGGTTACACTCTCAATATTTACTATGCTTCCTACAAAATCTTTGACTTGTTCGGCGTCTATATTACCCTTACTACCATGGCAAATGGAATAATTTATTCTAATGCTTTCGTTGTACTGCTCCGGTGGAATTTTACCATTACGGCCGTTGCCAAAACGCACCTCGCCTTTGGGATAATCCACCTCGTATACTCTGTCATGCATGCCGTATGCAACAATATTTGGCACAGATTCCCATTTAATCCA
The DNA here is from genome assembly GCA_964370325.1 of uncultured Eubacteriales bacterium. Taxonomy (GTDB): domain Bacteria; phylum Bacillota; class Clostridia; order Oscillospirales; family Acutalibacteraceae; genus UMGS1491. The sequence goes on along the minus strand of CAYJIV010000001.1, from coordinate 13,021 downwards.
CAGTTTCTCCAAATTACCAAGCTCATCGTATTCCGGTTCTGCTTTATCTTTCGGCATTTTTAGGAATTTTTCCTGTTCATTAGTTGAAATCTTCCCAAGTTCGTCCACCCATACTGTTAACTGCGCGGCGTTTGGATAAGAAAGCTTACAAAGTTTGTTTTCTTCATCCTGCTCAATTGAAAAAAATTCAGGCGCGCGCGTATCACTTTGTATAACGCGCACAGCGTTAAACTTAATATCACTGATAACTGGTCTTCCGGCAATATTTTCGGTATTTGAATAATGCATATCCGGATTGGTAATTCTTATGAAATATCCTTTGTTATCGAGGAAAGTTTCTTCTTTAAAATCATTTTTGCCTATCAGCGTAATACTTTCACTATGTGAAAAACCATCCGTACCATCCATAACATCAATATGCTTCCACACAGAACCGCCTTTGTGGTCATCAGCCAGATACTCCCACTTCACCGCCGGATTATACCTGTGTATGCCTTCTTCAACGTCAATGAAAATGCGAATCATACCCTGAACCAGCGGACGATTTAAGCAAAAATACATCGCAGGAGACGGGCACAAAGACCGTTCCAGCAATTTTGCAATACCCGAATTCGCAAGTTTAACTTCGTATTTTTTCATATCTGAATGGACTATTACTTTATCGCACGCATGGCCGTCACCTTCATAATTATATTTCACAGAAATGTCGTGAATGTAAGGTGTAATATAATTTGCAAAAACATCAAAGATATTTTTCATTTTTGAGATTCTCGCCCTTATGAAATATCCCTGCGAAGGTCCTATATTTATTCTCTCCAAGTCATCTGGGCATCTGAATTTCATTGTCCTTTTTGTATCTTGCCCTATTACATCTTCAATTTTCTCCTTATTTTCAGCTTTTTCTTCTTTATTTTTACCTTGATCTGCTTTCACATCAATACTATTTTCACTTTTATCTTTACTTTCATTATCTTCACTGTTATTTCTAACTTTGAAAAAATCTTCATAAGAATCATCCGAAATTAATTTCGCCCACCCAGAGCCATTCCAATATTCCCACTTGACTTTTTCAATTTCAATGTCTTCCGGTTCTAAATCAGTGAAATCAACCGCACTCATTATAAATTTATATTTTTTACCCGGATTTTTAGCATCAATTTTAACTTTAACAAACTGCATCTGCGCAGTGAGTTCTATCATCGAGCCTTTTTTTGTGAAAGCCTCGTTGCATGCAATATGAAAACTGTTGTATATTGTATACTGCTCTTCAAACGGGAAATAGTCATTTTTCGCAAGCTGTGCGTCGTTTGAAACCGCATTGTCTATTGCAAGTTGGTCAGCTGTTGTTTTATATTTAACTCCCGTAAGCGCTAGACCCTCTTCAGGGATTTTTTTAAATTTGCATCTAATATACCTTGCAGGTTCGTCCGTTAAAATGAAGGGGTTGGTGGTACCCGGGAATTTAATTCTAACTCCACCCGGAACCATTTCCACACTCTCAGCTGTTTTCCATTCTTTTTCATCATAATACTGCCAACTCACATTTTCAGGGTCAGCAAAAACTTTTGGAAGTTCTTCCTGGCCTATTGCTGAAAGATTATTAAAAAATAAAAACGTAATATCAGATTTTGACATATTAAACACAATATTATCTTTAAAATAAATTTCATGGCTCTGAAGGTTGTTATAAAAAACGTTATCAAAAATCCTAAAAGGTTCAATTTTGATTTTTGAATCCGCATCGGGATTTGCAAATACTTTACCTATGAAATCGGATTTTGGTTCTGTGAAATATATACTTTTAATGGCCGTATCCACAACTGAGATACCATCCATTGTTTCATAAACAACAGAGCCTTCATCAGTGTCCGCATCTGCAAATAAAGCGGTGCCTTTATCAATGAAAGCGCCATCAGAATTTGCCGCTGCTTTCACCACAACCATACCAGAAGAAGAAGCGGCAGGGCGCAGTTTAGTACCTAGCATATTTAAAAACATCAGGTAGTGGTTATAAGTGGTTTTATTATATCTACTTATAGTGCTTTCCATCATTGTAGAAAACACTTTGGCAAACACAACACCAACATCCGGACTGTTTTCGTCATAGTTCCACTCTGGCGTGTATTGCTTAGCTAAATATTCAATCTCTTTTAAAATTTTGGCGTAATCTCTACCGTCTAACTTAGGAATATTGCTCATTTTTCCGCCCCACTTCTTTTTTGCTTTAAGGTACCAACTTTTAATCTTTACCATTTATGTCTAATTTTTTAGTTAGTCTTTCCTGGATTGGCGTTATATCCGTAATGTAGTCTATATTAGCCACAACTTCTGAAACCGGCCCGGAGGAAGCCTTCACTGACACGTCCAAGTCTTCAATGTGATTTTCCCACATGGTAAGGGAGGATCTAATTGTACCTGTCAACATTGAAATAAACGCCGGATCCACAACCTCAAACATAAATGCCCTCAAATCCGTGCCGAAAGTAGGAACAACTTTGCGTTCGAATTTTTGCGTTTGAAGAATAATTTTAATAGACTGTTTAACGTTTTCATTATCTTCAACAGTTTTGATTTTACCCGTATTTTCATCAACTTCAATCGGGAATTTCCAACCTCTTATCACTGCCAATGTGTTACACCCTCCTTCATTTTGAATTTCCTTATAACTTAAAATTTTTCTTAATTTATCTTAACCATACTACCTTTCAATGTTGCCATGGCAGAAGATTCCACTTTTACCGGTCCACTGGATTTAAGCTCGGCACCAGAACTTCCCTCAATCTTTGCCTGCGCATTTGCTTTTCCTTCCAAGTTCGCGCTGGCTGTTAGTTTAATGTCTTTTGTATCAACCTTCATCTCACCGCTGCTGCTGCTTACTGCAAGTCCTTTATCCGCCTCCAACACCATGGTATCCTTCCCCGCTTCAAAAGATATTTTTTTGTCCGCTATAATATCTATTTCGCCTTTTTTAAAACTAATAAATATGCCTGTTTTTAAATCTTTACTTGTAGCCACTAGTGACTCTTCATCATCGTCTAATGTGATAATATGCTCTTTTTTTGTCTTAATTTCTATTTTTTGCTTATCTTTTGTATTATCCACTGTAATTTCCGTTCCAGCATATGTTTTCATGTGCCATTTTTCGTTTTTTTCATCTATTATCAACGGTGGTTTAAATTTTGAGTTGTAAAGTCCACCCAATATAACCGGATTATTGATTTTACCATCTAAAAAACCTAATAATACCTCTTCTCCAACCTGAGGTATGCAAACACTTCCAACTGCACCAGTAGCGTCCCCGGCAAAACTTGCCATAACATCCGCGAAAGGAGTGTCCAAACCTTCATCAACCAAAGTAACCTGTACCCTATTCAATTTATCCGGGTCTTTAAGGCTTTTTACTACGCCTCTTTTCAATCCAAGCACAGTCGACGGATCATTCGTCCTTAAATCCCTATTTCCTGAATATAAATTTGACACTTCTCCACTTCCCTATACTGAAATTATTTTTCAATAAATTTATTTTTTAAAATAAAGACGCTGTTTGCGGATTGAATCTATTTGTAACAACATCAACTTCTGTTTTATATATTCCATTTCTAAGATCACAAAAGTGTTTCACACCCTGAACTATATATGAATTATCAAGCGGATCACCAAAACCTTTTAATTTAATGCCCGTTCCTGGATCTATAGTTGGGTGCCCTGCAAGCGACATTTTCCCTTTAACAAGATTCAACTCTCTTTCGGCATATTTCGCTTCTGCAAGGAATGAAGCTTCGCTCACGGACTGCACTGTGTTATCTATCATAGTAATTGTATTACTTTTATCTATATTATTAGTTAACGCTGTGGCAGCTTTTCCGTCACCTATGTTGCCTGAAGATGTGATTTTTGATTCGATTATTTTTGTAAAATCGTTTTTGTCAATGCTAACAACTTGAACCGTATCAGGAATATTCCAAATGCTCCAATCTAATTTGATATTATGCACACCTAAACCTGGAGAAATATTAAGCTTCACCGCTTTATACGCTTGTGCACTAACGAAATACATTTTACCAACATGAACAAAAAATAGTGCACCAGTTATATCTGCTAGCCTGCAAGTAAACTCAAAATCACTTTCATTGCGCTGGTAAATCGGAGACTTAAATTCAGTTTCCTTACTTATGGAGATCATTTTACTTTTAAATTTCCCGGAATATTTTTTATGCATATCTGCCACTACATCCGAACACTTTTTTTTCTCTTTTTTAAGCTCAGATCTGCGACTCGACATCATCCACATTTTTGCGTCCATTCCCTGAATAGTTAAATAAACATATTGTTCCTCATTCACCTCCGTAGTAAAACTTGAAATATATCCTATAAATACTGTTTTAACTTTTGGTTTTTCGTCTACATTGTACCCTAAATCGATTTCTATCTCAACACCCAATTTTACCTGTGCAAAATCTGCTGGGAGTTCCATTTTGTTCTTTTTAAAATCAACTTGCGGCAACGCCAAGCTAACCTCACAGGTACTCGCCTCACGCCCTGTACTCATCTCCACGTAGACATTAGAAATAAATGCCTGCTTAGTTTTCAATTTTTTACCGTCAATTCTCACTTCCGCAGTAGGAAATCGAAATCTGTCACTGTCTGTTATGTGTTTACTCCATTCAGCAGGCATTTGAAACACCCTTTCTTTAAAATTTTGTAATTACTAGACTTTACATAATTCCATAGCGTTTTCTGTCACGTTCAATTCTCTGTTCAACACGCCCGATAACCGTATTGGAAATCGAATCCACATTTATATCTCTGAGATAGGACTCCACTATACTTTTTACATCGCCTTTGCTAAGAGCTTTTTCTATTTTCCCTTTGCTCATTTGACCAAAAGGCCCCGAAGCTTTTTCGTCCTGAACAATTTTCTTGATTTCAATATCCGGTTCTTTTTGTTTTCCTTTTATGCTTGACGCGTTACTTTCAATTGCTTTCGCAACCGCTTTGAATTCAGATTCTTTTATAGTCATGTAACTTTTATCTATATTTCTGTACTCATTTTCTTTTTCCAGAATACCGGGTTCATCTATCAGCAGCTCTTTTTTTATCTTGTGAACTTTTTCAATATATTTATCTCTCTTGTCCCGGACTATATCTTTATAAATATTTTTCTGTTTTACTGAAAAACTCTTGCTCCGCATAATTTTTGGGGACAACACATTTAAAATATTCCTTGAAACAATGTTTTCAATGTCCTGCTCAGATTCAATAATCTCTTTAACATGCAACAGAGTAAATTTGTAAACATCTTCGCTGTCCCAAACCGTAGCTTTCTCACTGAGAGTTTTCGTTATAGCATCCAAAGGTTTTAACTTATTAACATCAGTTACTGTCCGCTTTGATTTTTTAGTAACCATGTTCAGCTTTTCATTTATAATCTTCTCAGCTGTGATGAAAACATCCTTTTGTATAGTGTTTTCAATTTCTTGTATGTTCTTAATGACTTTATCTTCTTTGTATACTTTTTCTAAATTCGTGTTAATTATGTTCTCAGCAAAATTAGTTTTTTCAGATTGAACACTTTGCAGTTTGGATTTATTCTTAATATTTTTAACAAATACATTCGCTTTGTTTTTGACGTCTTCAAAATATTGCTTTTCATCAACATTTAATACGGATGCATCTTCTTTGTAAACAAGTTCGGAGAAAAATTTATCCTGCGCAAGATTTATATCTTCTGAGGTTTTTAAATTTTCTAATCTTTTCCTGTGGGTACTAATTAAGCTCTTTTGGACTTTTTTAGCAGTGATTTTCTGCAGTTTGATGAGATGATTTTCAAACTGCGTATTTTTAAATGTTTCCAGATTGAGAACACTAAATTTGTCAATCTTGTTTATGAAATTTTCATTTTCATAAATTTTTGAAATTGCTCTTACAGCATTGCTGATTACATTATCATACGTTTTATTCTTAACAAGCTGATTTTGTAAAAGCAAAACTTTTTCATTAATAGTATTTATATAGTTTTTATCAAATTTGAAATCCGTTTTTCTCAGATTCAGAACCTCATCAAGAGTTTCTCTTTCTTCGGTGCTAAGTTGCGATGTAACAACCTTATTAACAAGCTCGTGTTTATCTATTATTCTGTTGGCAAGCTGTTTTTCTTCAGTGGTTTCATATATATTCTTGATTTTGTTATAAATATTATGCTGACCGGCCAGCTTCAAAACATGCCGGCTGACAATCTCTTCTAGATTAAATTCGTCAAATTTCCCAGACCTAATAATCTCAGTAATATTTTTTGCAATTACTTTATTGCTGTAAATTTTCTCAATTTGCTCATAAATACGGTTTATATTTTTATTGTAAAAAACTCTGTCTTCTTCACGCTGTTGTTTAGCCAGAGTTACATTTTCTTGGATTTCATCAATGTTTTGCGTTTCAGTTATTTTGTTAACCAGCTCTGCACCTGTGTAAATATATCTTGGCGTGCCTTCTTTAACAACATCTGAAACAACAGTTTTCGGATGCGTTAAAACATTGATTTGTGAATACCTTGATTTGAGTTTTTGTATATGCGAAATAGGCGAGACTTTTTTAACTAAAATCTCTTCATATGATTTATTTATATTCTCAATTGCTTTAACATTTTTTTGAGTAACTGTTTTTATGTTTTGAAATTTCTTGCTCTGCTGCTGAACCTCGCGTTCATTTCTCTTTAAAATAGTTTCAACTTTAGGGTCTAATCTGGTATATTGTTTATTTATTACGGACTGTTGAAACGTCCTGTTATTAACAATGTTTTTGACTAATTTTTCGTGATTTTGAACAGTGCCAAGAAGCTTTACGTAGTTTCTTGACATTTTTTCAAGTGTTATGTATTTCGCGCGCTGCTCAGCAACAATAGTGTCTGTTATCGATTCGTCAGCGATTAATTTTTTTTTGCTTCCTCCAGAAGACTTTTTATAATATCTGTAAGTGCTTTTTCGTCAAAATTATTGCTGGAAACAACCTCTAAATTTTTAATCTGCGTTTTTGTCAGATCATTGCGGACGCGTAAAACTTCGTTTTTTAGCTGATTTAAAATCTGCTCTTTAACAACGGTATTGTTTTGAACAAATACGCTCTGGTCGCTTTGCGAAGCCTGAAGCTGCATAAGCAAATCCATAATTGCAGCAAGAGCTTCCGCACTTGGGTTTATTGCTCCAGACGTGTTATAAACCAAGTCACGATAATCATCGTATGGGTCAGTTGGATTTTCCGCCGTCAAAGTTAACTTGTTTTTATTAAGAAGTGCATCGCAAAATTTGTTATTATTCCTGAGCGTAAGCAGTTGGCCGATTGGTTTTGCTTTTTCAGTTATTTCAGGTTTTTCTATTTTTTCACTTTTAATTTTTTTGCCTTTTCTACCCTTACCGGCCACCTTGCTCACCACCTTAATTTAATTAAATTAAATTAATTTTATCTTTTATTTTCAAATTTAATTCTTTTCATTGCGACTTCAGCTTTTTTTCTGGCTTCTTCAGCTTCAGATTTTAATTTCAAAAAATGCTCGTCTGCATTTTGTTTATTAGTTTTTGCTTGATTAACTTTATCTGCATCCACAGAATTTTGATTTTGACTGCTTTTCAAAACAGCTTCTGCTATCGCTTTTTTTGCCAGAGCGGTATCTACGTCTTTTTCTTTTTCCCGCGCGAAAGCATGTTTTACGCGAGCTTCCTTCTCAAGCGCATCAAATTCCATTTTTGAAGCAATTGCATCTGCAAGTTCTTTTTCTTTTTCGGAACTATTAACTGCACCTTGGCGCACTCTTTGTGCTTCTTCAAAAATCTCCCGGGTTTTAGATTCTATATTTATTTTTTCCTCTTCAAGAATTTGCCTGCGCCTTGTTGCAAGCGTTCTTTCTCTTTCAAGTTTTTCTTTTTTTGTAAATATTTTTGGAAATTTAAATTTTTCCAGCGCAGCTTCTGCTGATTCTACATCATTTTGCTTTTCATTTAACGCAACTTGAGTTCGCTCGAGCTCTGCCTTTTTTAGCTCAATTTTATTATTCGCTTCTTCAATTAATTTTTTCAGCTGCCTCGCCTTGTTCTCTTCCATCGCTTGCAAACTCACTTTCGGTCAGATTAAAAATCTGATTCGTTATTCAGCTTACTGTCATTTACTTTTTATCCACGCTGTTTTTGCCATTCCTCAACTGCTTTTCTGGCTTCTTCATTTGCTTTGTCTGCCGCTTCTCTTCTCTCAGCTGATTCTTCCCTTGACTTTTCTATCCCTTTTTGCCATTCCTCAATTGCTTTTTGAGCTTCCTTATTTGCTTCGTCCGCAGCCATTCTTCTTGCAGCAGATTCTTCCCTCGCCTGTTCTATATTGCTTTGCCATTCGTCAATTGCCGCTTGGGCTTCTTCATTTGCTTTATCTGCAGCTTCTCTTCTTGCGGCTGATTCTTCCCGCGATTTGGATACTTGTTCTAAATGTTTATCAATAACATCTCGCGTCTCCTACAATTGTTTCGCAAATGCTTCCTCCATTGCTTTTAGCTTTTCTTTTAATTCTTTTGCCGCTTCTTCCCTTTTCTTTTCGGCTTCTTCTCTCTCTGCATCGCTCTGCGCTTCTCTTTCACCTTTTTTAGCATTCCAGTCATCGATCGCTTTTTGCGCTTCTTCGTTTGCCTTCGCTACTGCTTCTCTTCTTTCTTCTGACGCTTCCCTCGCCTCTTCCAGCGCTTCTTTTAATGCTTCTGCTGCCGCTTCAGCTTCCTCTTTTGCAAGCTCTTCTTCTAATTCTCTTTTGTTTTTTTCGGCTTCCCAAAGTTCTCTTTTTTTTGCCAGCTGTTCCAAATAAAGTTTTAATTCCTCTTGCCATGCTTTAGTTGCTTCATCTACCGCTTTCCTTCTCGCCTCGGCAGCTGTTCTGTCAGCTTCAGCATATTCAACATCTTTAGCGACTTCACGATCATTTTTTCCGCTAAAAAATATATTCCCCAAACTAGGTATCCACGATACAGGATGCCTTGTAAGCCCGGTAGTCATAACAGTAATATCCTCTATCAAAACTTCTCCGCTAGTAGCATTAAGACCACCTATACTCCATTTGGTCATACCAAGGGACAAAAATGTAAACATTGCCCTTAATTCTTTGGTTCTACTATATACATAAATAGACCCAAGCGACGGCCCTGTTTCCAATGACTCCTGAGGGTCAGTCGCACTAACAGCAACAAGAGCCGCCTTGCGTGCCAAGTTATTTGGAATACGCACCTAGCTGCATCAGATATAATGGAAGTAGACCGAACCATCATGCCTCTTTTAAAAGTCAGCTCTACGTTTGAACCTGAACTGAGTGATTCACCGACTAAAATTTTATGATCGTTTACTCCGCCTTCTTCAATCTGTTCAAAGGGTCTGCTAACTTCAAGGCCTGAAACATCCTGAAATCCATAAGTAAATTCATTGAGCATTACAACAAAATTGAAACCTTGCGTTAAATTATTTACAGGTGTGACTTTGAGCGTTTGGCCCAGAGCACTTCCTAACTCTGCCAAACCTGGTATTGGCATAATACTCAACTCCTTTTTGGTTTCTTTCAGGTATAGAATTTACTTTTTTAAACATCGAATATATTTTTTTGATTACTTGCCTCTGAATTCATTTTTTTATTTATTTTTGAAATTTCCTCGCAAAACCGAATTCTTTCCTTGTGTGGTAACTTCATAACCTCACTGTGTGACCAATGAAAGTAGTAAGCCAAAAAAGCTATCTCTTCATAAAGGGTTTCTACCGGATAACTTTTCAGGCTTCCCCGAAAAAAGGTGTTTCCGCCCTGAAGCCATGCGCACATTTCGGACAAATCACATCCACTGTTGGCGGTTCAACCGCATTTATTTTTTGATATAAATCTTGAAGATACGCCATATCAGCTGTAAACAAACTTTCAATTACGTGTGCATCCACTTTTTTCACTTTCCCGAGCTTTTCAATTACTCTTTCAAGCAGAAGAACGCTTAAGTACCCCGGGTTCATTTTGACTCTTGTGTCATTGAGCGGTATTATTTCATCCGCTGCGTTGGCAAGTCGCATAATGCCTTTTTTGTGAATTTCTCCACCTTTGTCAACGTATCCCCTCGGAAGTTCAAACTCAACCGTTGTTTCAAACACTGCGCTCATCCAAAATCACTCTTTCTTAATTTTCAAAATTTTCAATCAATCGGGGCAACTTACTTGTTGCCCTGAACAAAGTAAAATCATTTTAAATTACTTTTTTTACTTCATTCAGAATAACAAATTCTGCTAAAAAGCGGTTTTTAAAAACCGCACTTCCGCCCGCCCATTAGCGGGCGGAAGAATTCAAACTTCTTGCACTAATTTAAAACACTAAATTGCTGTGTCTCTCTTGATTCCTTCATGAACAAGCGTCAATGATTCAATAAGAATTTCAGAACTTTCTGCGTTCAAGTCAGTTGATTCATAAGCTTGCGGCCAAGCGTTTATTAAGCTCCACTTCGCTGTAGGTTCACCGGCATTATTAAACACAGTGATAACCGCATTAACCGGTGTAAAGTTATTACCTTCAAGGTAATCATTGAAGAAATTGTAAAGAACCGGGTTGGAATAAAGACCTTTTTCAAGTTTAACCGGTTGATATGATACCAAGCCCGGAAGTTTCCTTTTAGTCAGATATCCAAATCCGCCTTCTCTGTACTCGATTTCTTCTACACTGGTCTGAAATGCACCGGTAACGCTTTTAAATGAAGATGTTCCCAGTCCTTCAAACTCTGCAATGAATCTAAATCCTCTGATAGGAGCCGAAAGTCCATTTGTGATTGAACTTCTAGTTGATAATACTTCAGTACCAAATTCTTGAATTCCTGAAGTTGCTAATCCGTCTGCCATATTAAATCATTCTCCTTCCTTTTAAAATATCAGTTATTCTCCTGTTTTTTGAGTAATTCTAAAGATTACGAACTCGGCCGGTTTAACAGGTGCTACACCTATTACGCAAATCATACGGCCATTGTCAATGTCATCTTTAGTCATCGTGTTAGGACCGATATCCACGAAGAATGCATCTGCAGGGGATCCACCAACCAATGCACCGGTTCTCCAAATGCCTTCAAGGAAGATTTCAATCGTCCTTCTGACCCTAGTCCAAAGTGCTACGTCATTTGGCTCAAACACTACCCAGTTTGTATTCGCCTTAATAGACTCTTCCAGATAGATGAAGAGACGTCTGACGTTAATATATTTCCAGAGTGGCTTGGAGGAAGCTGTTCTTGCACCCCATACTCTGATGCCCGCACCTGGGAATTTCCTTATAAGGTTGACGCCTTTTGGATTTAATAAATCCTGTGCGCCAACGTTGTAGTTTACAAATAATCCTGTGCAGTTTGCAACAACTTCATTTGCCGGAGCTTTGTGTACGCCTCTTGAGTTGTCGCTTCTTGCAAATATACCCATCATTGAACCTGATGGTGGGATAAATGTATCTTTCTTGTCAAGTGGGTCAAACACTTGCAGCCATGGATGATACATTGCACAGTAATCACTGTCAACAATATCTCTATGCTGCATTAAGTCTGCAACAGTTTTGCTCGTCATCGGCATATCGAGAACTGCAAATCTGCTAGCTAATTTTTCACAATGTGAAACTAATGAAAGCTGTACGTTTGCACTTACAATTCCAGGTACCGCCATAATGCTTACATCGGTATTATCCATGAATGTCTGAATTCCTGTTCTGGAACCGGGGCCTTCGTCTTTACCAATGAAATCAGCATCTGTTAAGCTGCCCGCACTACCATTCATACCGCCGGAAAGTGACACTTTAACTACGTCGCCTTCTTCAACTCCGAATACTTGTTTTACAACATCAATCGGAGCAACAGCGCCTTCGGACGGCTGAGCTTTCAAGTTGACTATGTCTGACTTTACCATGACTTTTTCAATGAAACTTGGTGAAGCAACATTGAAAGATACACCATTGTATTTCTCAAGTGTGCCATCGTGGTCTACCACTACGTTGATGCCGCATGTTTTAATAGTGATTTTCGGAAGCAGATTTTCATCCACTACATCACCATCAAGCGGTGCTTCAAGCGTAAGTGTGTTACCGGTTGAATTGGTTATAAGGCCGTATTGCTCGTCGCCTGCGCCTTCAACCATTACAATGTCGCCTGCACTAAATCCAGTGGCATTTTTTAAACGATATTTGCCTTCCCCTAAATCCTCGAGTATCTGGCTCTTACTACCACTCGCTGGTTCAAAGGATACCACCACTGAGTTACCCCATGCTCCCGGATTTTTTGCCTCGATTTCCAAAACGCCTTCTTTTCCGTCTGCATAAGTTGCTTTAGCCGCAACTGCGTCTGGCGGACATACACGCATAACGAAAGCTCTTGAGCCTCCATTAATGAAGAAATGATTTACAGCGTGAGCTAGATATCTGTATTCACCAAATTCGCTTTCCTGTAAATATCCTCCAAACTGACGCGTGAAATCAGCTGGGCCTGTTACCAAAACAGGTGCGCCTGAGATTGGGCCCTTCTCCGAAACACCAACAAAACCTGCTGTGCTAGTTCCGACGCCTTGCATCGGGGTAGGGCCACTATCGAATTCCTCGACATAGACTCCCGGAGATAAATACTCTGCCATACTCCTTCGGTTCCTTACTAATCATTTAGCAAGAACCTTTCAACTCCTTTCCATAATTGGAATAATTTTTTTAGCGTTTTATTAGTTGCGCCGCAGTTGGTTTTGTGTTGCTCATTTTTTCCTATTGGAAAAAACCTGCTCACTCGCCACTACATCTTCCCTCCACTAAAACGTTTGCTTCGCGAAGGTTGCACATTTTTATAAAATCGCTAGGGAACGCTATTTATTTACCAGATAACACAGGGAAATGAACCCTGAATTATTGTAAATCGAAATTAAACTTATTCTTCGGCCAGCTTTGCTAAAATTTTCCCTAGAGTTTCCCTTAATTGTTTCTCACTTAATTTTTCAGGGTTAAATTTTAAAAACTCTTTCAAGAC